>DATAVE010000056.1:0-3907 GCA_036267875.1 Mycobacteriales bacterium | reverse complement strand
CCAGACCACGATCGCCGCAATCTCGATCGGGTTGCCGTCCGCGTCATTGACCTTGAGGTGGTTGGTCTCGAAGTTCCGCACGCGCGTGCTCACTCTGAAGTGCGCGGTGAGCGGCATCACCAACCAGAAGCCGGAGCGTTGGACTGTGCCGACGTACCGCCCGAAGAACTGGATCACCCGCGTTTGCCCCGGCGCGACGATGACCAGCGACTGCAGGACCAGAACGAACGCGACCACGGGCAGCCAGATCCAGCCGCCGTGGGAGTGCCGGCCGAGCAGGATCGCGGCAAGGACGCAGCCGGCGAGGCTCAGCACACCGAGCCAGCCGCTGACCGCTCCCGCGTTGCGCTGGGTGATGTCGACTCGTGCGCCCTGATGTCCGACTGGCGCTACGTCGGTACCCAGAGAGTTCGCTGTGCTCATGTCCGTCTCCTAAAAGTGATATCTGATTGATAGCACTTAGGGCGGCACTTGTCACTAGGTCGCGACGAGCACGTCGCGAAGATCCTGAGCAACGTCAAGGCTGTCGCGCGCTCGGGAGCGCGCGCTGAGTCAGCTGAGCGGCAGGCATACCTGGCAGAAGTCGACGCCGAACGGCGTCAGCTCGATGCTGCGGCGAATGGTCTTACCGCGACCTGCGTCCTTCAACGCGCCGGCAACATCGGGCTGCGCCTCTAGCACCTGGTAGCGAAGCCGGTCGCTGACGGGCTCACGCGAAAACCAGATCAGGCCGAGCCGGAACAGGTTGTTGAGGTAGGCCGGGACCCGCTCGAGATGCCGAACCCCTGCCTGCGCACCGATCATCGACAGTCCAGGCGCGATGAGC
The DNA here is from genome assembly GCA_036267875.1 of Mycobacteriales bacterium. Classification (GTDB taxonomy): domain Bacteria; phylum Actinomycetota; class Actinomycetes; order JAFAQI01; family JAFAQI01; genus DASZTV01. The sequence continues at coordinate 3,081 of DATAVE010000056.1, read as the reverse complement.
TGCGTGGCGACGTTGAGCGGTCGGCTGGTTCGCACATCGACGGACGGCTGCGGTCCTTGTGTTGCGAGCAGCCGCAGGATCCGGCCTTCGTCGGGGGCGAGCTCCGAAAGGATCCGGACGTACGCCGGATGCAGGTCGTCGTCGAGTGACATGTCGCTGGAGCGCCGCAACAGCTCGGCTCCGAGCTCCTTGAGCGGCCGATCGACGACGGGCGCCGGCGACTCGACCGGAATCACTCGGTTGAGCACGCTGACGCCCGGATATGACGGCGTATCGCCGATTCCGAGGATCCCTCGGATGCCGGCGCGCAGCTCGCTGCCGAGACTCGAGAGCACGATGGTCGGTGATTGGCCGGAGACGACCGCGCTGAAGACGCGGTTGCCGGTATTGAACGCTGCGCCGATCGACCACTCAGCGGTACGCCACCACGCCGCGACCGCGAAGCGAGCGATCGACGGTGCCGCGCGCAGCACGGCAGAGACGTCCTGGCTGTCCGGGAGCACGACCTCCGGCATGAGCGGCTTGTCGGTCAAGGCGTCATCCGAAGATCGCGAGATGGATCAGACCTGCACCGAAGCCGAGGACGGCGCCGTGCAGGTACAGCAGCCACTCGTCCTCCTTGATCGCCGTACGCAGCATCTCCGCGAAGTCGGGCGGAGCCATTGTGCGCATTCGGGCAGCAAGCAGGGTAAAGATCGCCTTGTTCTGTCTCGCTCCGAACTCCGGGTCGTTGAACGGCGTCATCGTGTAGGCAACTGCCTCAGTCGCCAGCGACTCGCGCATCGCGTCGTACGACTTCGACCCGAGCGCGACCCGGACCAACCCCGATGCGCGGCCTAGGGCGTCGTCGACGGCGGGCCGAAGTGCGTTCTCGACGAGTTGGCGAGTGCGGTCGGATCGCGGGCCGTTCATCAGGTCGTCGCCGATGTTGGCGATCGTGACGATGTCGTTGGCGATGATGCCGGCGTAGACGTCGGCAACCTCGGGCTGACGCCGCATGAACAGCCCGTGGAACGTCATCTTGAGGAACCGGTGCGGCGTGACCGGCTCGAAGATCATCCAGATGCCAACGAGGTTCGTGGCATAGCCGATGAGCACGCCACCGATCGGAAGAAGCCACCAGTACGGGAACGCGTTGGTGATGAAGGCGAGCGGGACCCCGAGGAGCAGGCCGAAGAAGAAGCCGAAGTTCTGGATGAACTTGAGCTCCTTGCGCCCGACGTCGAGAAAGATCCGGTTGGCCAGCTCCGGCTGCTCGGAGATCCGGCGGATCACCATCAGCTTGATGTCGAGCAGCTGGTCGATGTGCTCGCCGATCTCGCGCGTCACCTGATGCACGACCTGCGGCAGCTGCTGGTCGACCCGGTCGTGGATCGCAGCGCGGGCGCGCGGCGGTAGGTCACGCCACAGCTGGCCGTGCTCACGCTCGAGGATCCGGTCGACCAGGTCGTGCACGTCCCGGCGGGAGTCGACGAGGATCTGTTCGGCGATCTTGTCGGGCTCTAGTTGCTCGTAGAACTCGCGGGGGCTTCCGAGCTTGGAGATCCCCTTGTCGACCGCAATCGAGCCCATCTTCGCGGCGCGGGACGGGATGATTCCCTGCCACCCGAGACCGCCCTGCATGACGCCGGGAATCTGCTGGATCTTGCGGGGCAGCAGTCCGATGAATGGCTGCAGCGGCCGGAACCGGATCCCGCGGAAGTGCACCGGGTAGAACAGCATGACGACGCCACTCCAGTTGGTGACGTAGCCGATGACCCCGGTGAAGAGCGGGATGGTCAGCAGCTTCAGGAGGTGCTCGGACAAGCCTTGCGTGCCTCCCCGCCTATGACCCGCCGGTGTCGGATTCGCTGAGTTTTGCAGAATGGACGCCGTGACGAGCGATGAAAGCAGTCTGAGGGTTGCAGTGATCGGTGCCGGCCCGGCCGGCATCTATGTCGCCGATGCCCTCTGTTCACAGGCCGACTACCCGGTGCAGGTCGACATCATCGACCGGCTGCCGGCGCCATTCGGCCTGCTTCGCTACGGCGTTGCGCCAGATCACATCAAGATGAAGAACCTGTCTTCGACGTTGCAGCGAATCCTCGAGCACGACTGCGTGCGCTTCTTCGGCAACGTGAACGTCGGCGACGACGTGACGGTGCCCGAGCTGCTCGCCGACTACCACGCCGTCGTCTACGCCTACGGTGCGGCGATCGACCGCAAGCTCGGCATCCCCGGTGAGGACCTGCCCGGAAGCATCGCGGCGACCGCCTTCGTGAACTGGTACAGCGGTCACCCCGACTTCTTCACGTCGTACTCCCTCGCAGCCACTAGCGCGATCGTCATCGGCCTCGGCAACGTCGCGATCGACGTGGCACGCGTGATCGTCCGAGATCCCGAGGAGATGGCGACCACTGACGTACCCGACGACGTTCTCGAGGTGCTTCGGGCGTCGACGCTCACCGACGTCCACATCGTCGGCCGTCGTGGTCCGGAGCACGCGAAGTTCACGATCAAGGAGCTCCGCGAGATGGGTGAGCTCGCGGGTGTCGACGTCATCGTCGACCCGGTGCAGGTCGATGATGTCGAGTCCGACGACAAGGACGTCAAGCGCAACCTCGACGTATTCAAAGAGTGGGCGCACCGACCGCAGACCGGCGCCAAGCGACGGCTACACGTGCACTTCAACTCGCGTCCCGCCGAGGTCGTCGGGACCGACCGCGTCGAGGCGCTGCGCTGCGAGCGCCCGGACGGCTCGACGTACGACATTCCGGCGCAGCTGGTCTTCCGCTCGGTCGGCTACATCGGTACGCCGATGCCTGGAGTGCCGTTCGACGAGTCGACGAACGTCATCCCGAACGTCGACCACCGCGTCACCGGTGGCACCGTCGAGGTCGGGGAGTACGCCTGCGGCTGGATCGGGCGCGGGGCGACCGGTGTCATCGGCACCAACCGCAGTGACGCGAAGGGCGCGGTGACCTCGTTGCTCGCCGACCATGACCGCCTGATGGCTCGCGACGTCACGGCCGGATCGGCGATGGAGCACGTGGCCGAGCGCGGCAAGGTGCCCGTCGTCCTTGCGGGGTGGAACGCGATCGA
>DATAVE010000055.1:0-7071 GCA_036267875.1 Mycobacteriales bacterium | reverse complement strand
CCTTCTCGCTGACTACGACGCCGCCACCGAGGGGCATATTGAAGCTCACGCCGAAGTCGGTGCGGTTGATCTCCGCCTTGCCTTCGAAGCCGAGGCGGAAGTTGCCCCACGGGTCGTCTGCCGCGCCAGTCAGCTCGAGGTCGATCGAAACCGGCTTGGTGACGCCCTTGACCGTGAGGTCGCCGGTCAGCTTGTAGTTCTCGTCGTCGACCTTCTCGGCCTTGGTGCTGGCGAAGGTGATGGTCGGGTAGTTCTCGACCTCGAGGAAGTCGGAGTTGCGGACGTGGTCGTCGCGCATCTGGTTGCCGGTGTCGATGCTGGTGGTCTGGATCTCGACCTTCGCCGTGCTCTTGCTGACGTCGTCAGCATCGACGTAGATCTCGGCCGTGAAGTCCTTGAACGTGCCTCGGACGGTCGTGACCATGGCGTGCTTGGCAGCGAAGCCGAGTCGGCTGTGCGCTGCGTCGACGTCGTAGGTCCCGCTCAGGGTGGTCGCGGTCTCTGCGGTCTGGGTGGTCATGGTCGCCTCCGTGGTCTGTTGGTGGTTACTTGCATCTGCAACGAACCGTAGTGGAGTTTTATTGCATTCGCAAGTATCTGTCCGCAAGCCGTATTCTGTTGGCGTGGCCAAGTCAGAACTACGTCCGCTGGACGAGCGGGAGATGAGCACTTGGCATGCCTTGATCCGTGCCCACAGCAAGATCACCCGCCGCCTCGAGGCCGAACTCGAGACCGAGCACGGGCTGACGCTGCCGGCGTACGAGGTGCTCGCGCACCTGTCCATGGCGCCGGACGCCCGACTACGGATGAGCGAGCTCGCGGTTCACGCGGTCCTTACGCCGAGTGGTCTCACGCGGCTGGTGGACAAGCTCTCCCGTGAGGGCTTGGTGTGTCGCGATCGCTGCAGCGGTGACGCGCGAGTGGTCTATGCCGTACTGACACCTCTTGGTAGTACCCGGCTCGAGGCGGCGTATCCCACGCACCTGCGAGGAGTTCGCGAGCACTTTATCGACCAGCTGACGGGTGAGCAGCGCGACGCCATCGCCGACGCTCTGAACGTCTTGCTCGCCTCCTGCACGGCGGATTGCGCAGCGGCGGTGGAGGAATGCGAAGCGGTCATGGCCGCCGAGACTGTGCTTGATGGGACAGCGTGACCGTCACGGTCCGTGGTGCCCGTACAGCTGACGTAGCCGCGATCCGCCGGTTCCTCGACTTCTATGCGCCGAAGCGAATCCTGCTCGACAAGCCGACCGTCACGCTCTACGAGGACGTGCAGGAGTTCGTCGTCGCGGAGGTCGACGGCGAGGTCGTCGGATGCGGTGCACTGCATGTGTTGTGGGCCGACCTGGCCGAGGTGCGTACCGTCGCGGTCGACCCCGCCTGCCAGCGTTCCGGCATCGGCCATCACCTGCTCGAGGCGCTGGTCGCGCGGGCACGTGGCCTCGGGGTGGGTCGGATCTACTGCCTGACGTTCGAGGTCGACTTCTTCGCCTCGCACGGCTTCGAGACCATCGAGGGCGCGCCCGTCGAGCCAGAGGTCTACGAAGAGCTGCTGCGTTCCTACGACGAAGGTGTCGCGGAGTTCCTCGACCTGGAGCGCGTGAAGCCGAACACGCTCGGCAACACCCGAATGCTGCTCGAGCTCTAGTCGGCGGCGGGCCTCAGGCCGTCGACATCACCCAGAAGCCCTCTGCGTACGTGCCCTCTGGCATTCCGGCGGCGATCGCGTTGCCACCGAGCCAGGCCTGCAGGAGGTTGCGCAGATCGGTCTCGCTGGCGATCTGGCTCTTGTGGGACAGCAGGGCGGCGACCTTGCGCTCGAACTGCTTCGTAACGTCGACCCAACGGTTGGACTTGCCCGCCGCCGTCACCCAGACCTCGGGCACCGTCCACGCCTCGACGTCGCCGAGCTGGTCGGCGAACCAGAACTGGTTGCGTGAGTCCGGGTAGACGGCGCACATCGTCGCCTCACCGGCAGCGAGGTGGTCTGGGTGACTCGCGTAGATCCGCTCCCAGTTGCGTTCCGGCGACTGACAGACGACGCGTTGCGGGCGTACCTCACGGATCACGCGCGAGATCGCACGTCGTAGATCGAGGCTCACCTCGAGCTGACCGTCTGGAAAGCCGAGGAACCGTACGTCGCTGACACCGACTTCGGCCGCGGCCGCACGTTGCTCGGCCTCGCGGATCCCAGCGATCTGGTCGCGTGGCACGGCGGGGTCGAAGCCGCCCGCGTCGCCGCTCGTGATCATGCAGTAGCTGACCTCGATGCCGGCGTCGGTCCAGTTCGCGACCGTCCCCGCAAGGCCGAAGTCCACGTCATCCGGGTGCGCCATGACGCACAGCACCCGCTCGATCTCACTGTCGTCCATCACCACCTCATCATGCTGTCACTCGGGGAGCTATGGGCCGAGTCGGTAGTCGTGCGGGTAGACGATCTCGGTGAGGCCGGTTGGTGAGGTCCAGGTGACCGTGCCGTCCTTGTTCTTCACGTAAGTCCAGTCGGCGTGCGTTTTGGCGCGATGCCATCGACGGTCGATTGGCGTGTTGTTGTCAGGATCGGTCGTGCCGCCTTGGTCATGCGGCAGGTTGTGTTCCATGTCGCACGCGGCGGCTGGGACGTTTGAGTGCGGTCCGGCGCTCGTCATGTGTAAGGCGATCAGTTGGTCAGATAGCGGCGGTGGGACGAGGTAGGTCTTCGTGCCGTAGTCGAGCAAGAGGCCGTTGGTGTCGTCGGTGATCAGGCGGCGAAGTGGCGAGCCGTTGGCGAGCAGCTCTAGCGCGGCTTCGGGCGGAACCATGCCGTAGCCCGGGATCTCGGCCGGGTGTTGCGCGACTCCGAACATCGTCGGTGCATCGAAGGTGACGTTGACGCCGTAGGCGCGGCCGTGCCGTCGTGGCGCTTCGGCTGAGGTCAGGTAGCTCTCTGCCCACTGCACGAGGGCGGCGAGCTTGCGTGATGCGATGGTGCCGCCAAGGGTGATCTTGCTGGCGGTTGCATAGGCGCTGAGCGCCTGGTCGATCAGGGCGGTCTTCTCGAGCGGGCCGCGCAGGAAGAGCTCACCGACGCCGTCTCCGCGACTCGTGTGCTCGGCGATGGTCTCGCTGCGTGCGTCTCGCGCGCGTTTGATGAAGTTCGGGTCGAGCCGGGCGAGCCAGCGCTGCAGCGAAGCCTTGAACTTCGTCAGGTCCTGGCGGTGCGCGAACTTGAGCATCCGCTCTTCGATCTGCTGGGCGGTGTCGTCTTCGAGGTGTGCGACTGCTTCCCGAGTGCGAGTGCCTGCGCAGCCGTGACTCGGCCCTCGCTCATCGCTTCGCGGGTGGCACCGAGGCGCCCAGCGAGATCGCGAGCCAACGCGACCTGCCGGTCGGCTGCATACAGGCTCAGTCGCGCGGCCACCGCTACGTCGTGGACGCCCCAATCTTCACGCGAGTCGGCAGGCGCCGGTCCCGCCACGGCGGCGGTGAAGCTCGCGACGACCGACGCGTGATGCGCGCCGATCACAGTGAGCTGCGCAAGCGCAGAGGCGCGAGCCGACTCTGACAGTGCAGCCGGATCGACGCCGGCGAGCAGGTTCAGCGCTTCACCGCACGGTCCCATGTGCTCGGCCATCAGCACCGGCCAGTCCACATCGAGGTCAGTCCAGCCCGCGGGCTCATCTGGCTCCTGTGATGTCTCAGGACATCGGTGACAGTTCTGTGTCAGGACATCGGTGACGCGCGGATCGCCATGAACCGAACAGGTGTTCGATAGAGTTTGGCCGTGGTTGCCGGACATACGCTCGATGGGCCGATGACCACGCTGTTCGACGACGACGAAGTTCCGGAGCCGGATCGTGCTCCCGAGCGGCCGACCCGACAGCGTTTCGATCCCGAGACCTTCCTGGAGGGCCTCAACCCGGAGCAGCGAAAGGCCGTCGTTCACGAGGGCGGTCCGCTGCTGATCGTCGCTGGCGCCGGATCGGGCAAGACCCGAGTGCTGACCCACCGCATCGCATGGCTGCTCGGCGAGCGGCACGTTCAGCCAGGTCAAGTCCTCGCCATCACGTTCACCAACAAGGCCGCCGGCGAGATGAAGGAGCGCGTCGCGCACCTCGTCGGTCCGCGTGCCCGGGCGATGTGGGTGTCGACCTTCCACTCCGCATGTGTCCGCATCATGCGCGCCGAGGGCAGCCGGCTCGGCTACACGAGCAGCTTCTCGATCTATGACCAGGACGACTCGCGTCGGCTGATGACCACAGTGCTGCGCGATCTCGATCTCGACCCGAAGCGATTTCCGGCGCGAGCGATCGCCAACCAGGTCAGCAACTTCAAGAACGAGCTGATCGACTTCGAGGACGCCAAGGCGCGCGCCGAGAACCACCTCGAGCGGACGACCGCCGAGGCCTACGAGCGGTATCAGGACCGGCTACGTCGCGCCAATGCACTCGACTTCGACGACCTGATCATGGCGTCGGTCTCACTACTGCAGCTGTTCCCGGACGTCGCGGAGCATTACCGCCGCCGGTTCCGCCACGTGCTGGTCGATGAGTACCAGGACACCAACCACGCGCAGTACACGTTGGTCCGCGAGCTGGTCGGCACGGGTGAGGACGCGGCCGAGCTCTGCGTCGTCGGCGACGCCGACCAGTCGGTCTACGCGTTCCGCGGCGCGACGATCCGCAACATCATGCAGTTCGAGGAGGACTATCCGGCTGCGACGACGATCCTGCTCGAGCAGAACTACCGCTCGACGCAGACGATCCTGTCCGCGGCCAACGCGGTCATCTCACGCAACCCTGACCGCAAGCCGAAGCGGCTGTGGTCCGACGCGGGCGATGGCGAGAAGATCGCGGGGTACGTCGGGGACAACGAGCACGACGAGGCCGCATTCGTCGCTCGCGAGATCGACCGGCTGCACGACGACCACGGCGTACGTGCCTGCGACATCGCGGTGTTCTACCGAACCAACGCGCAGAGCCGGGTTTTTGAGGAGGTCTTCATCCGGGTCGGCCTGCCATACAAGGTCGTCGGTGGCGTTCGGTTCTACGAGCGCCGCGAGGTGCGTGACGCATTGGCGTATCTGCGAGCGATCGTGAACCCGAACGACACGGTCTCGCTGCGTCGGATCATCAACGTGCCGAAGCGCGGCATCGGTGACCGCGCTGAAGGCGCGATCGAGAGCTTCGCGGAGCGCGAACGGACGACCTTCGCCGACGCGATGCATCGAGTGGACGAGATATATGACCTCGTGCCGCGCTCGGTCAATGCGATCAAGGGCTTTGTGGAGCTGTTCGACGAGCTTGCCGCGATGACGGAGGACTCACCGGATGGCGCACGAGGTGCGGCGGGCGACATCCTCGAGGCAGTGCTCGACAAGTCGGGCTACCTTGCCGAGCTCCGCGCGAGTGCTGACCCGCAGGACGAGGGCCGGGTCGAGAACCTCGAGGAGCTCGTGTCTGTCGCGCGCGAGTTCGAGCAGACCCGACCAGACGGCACCCTCATCGACTTCCTCGAGCAGGTCGCGCTGGTAGCTGACGCGGATCAGGTGCCGAGCGACGACGGCTCGGATGGCGTCGTCACGTTGATGACGCTGCATACCGCGAAGGGCCTCGAGTTCCCGGTCGTCTTCATGACCGGCATGGAGGACGGCGTTTTCCCGCACATGCGCTCCCTCGGCGACCCGAAGGAGCTCGAAGAGGAGCGCCGGTTGGCCTACGTCGGCATCACGCGAGCCGAGAAGCGGCTCTACCTGAGCCGGGCCAACGTTCGCTCGGCATGGGGTGCGCCGGAGTACTACCCACCGTCACGCTTCCTCGACGACGTGCCACCCGAGCTGGTCGAGTGGCAGGGTGCGACGCAGGTGCGTACGACGCAACATGTGGTTGCGCGTGCTCACCGTGCGGGGCGTAGCGCCGGGACTGGGCTTCGGCCGATTCCCTCGTTGTCCCCGGGGGACCGCGTCACCCACGACGCCTTCGGCCTGGGCACCGTCGTCGCAGTGCGCGGCGCTGACTCATCGGCGGAGGCTGAGGTCGACTTCGGCGATGAGGTCGGACGCAAGCGACTGCTGCTTCGCTATGCGCCGCTCGAGAAGATCTGAACGACTCCTCAGGTATCGCTCGTACCTCCCATTAACCTGGCATCAACAAGTCGACCGGAAGGGTTGTCGTGGGACGCGAGACCAACAAGCAGCGCCGCGAGAAGCAGGCGAACAGTGCTCGCGAGCGGGCCGCTATCGCGCGGGCTTCTCAGGCGCGCTTGGACCAGCGTCGGCGTGCCAGGACGATCCTGAGCTCGGTCGTCGCAGTCGTGGTCGTCGTGGCCGTCATCGCAGTCATCGCGATCACCCGACCGGGTCACCAATCGGCTACCGGCAACCGGACCTCGGCGGACCCATCGATCGTCAAGGCCGTGACCGGCGTGGACTCCGCATCGCTCGACACGGTCGGCCAGGGAACCGCAGACCTCAGCGCGGTCAAGGCGATCAGTGACGCGCCGCTGACAGATAACGGCAAGCCGGAGCTGCTCTTCGTCGGTGCGGAGTTCTGCCCGTACTGCGCGGCCGAGCGCTGGTCGATGATTCAGGCGCTGTCTCGGTTCGGGACCTTCAAGAACCTCAACACGATCGAGTCGTCGTCGACGGACACTTATCCCAACACGGCCACGTTCTCGTTCTACAAGTCCAGCTACACGAGCCAGTACCTGTCGTTCGTCCCGGTCGAGGACGAGGACCGGACCAATGCGCCGCTCGAGAAGCCGACTTCGGCTGAGAACGCGATCTGGATGAAGTACACCGGAGGCAGCTTCCCGTTCATGGATGTCGGCGGGAAGTACATCGTGACGAATGCCGGCTTCAGTCCGGGCGACCTCTCGGGTCTGACCTGGAAGCAGATCACTGATGATCTCAAGGACCCGACCAACGCGATCGCCAAGGACATTCTCGGTGAGTCGAACGTGATCACCGCGATGATCTGCAAGATGACTAGCGACCAGCCGTCATCGGTGTGCAGCGCGTCCGGCGTGACGGCAGTTACTCTCCCAACCGCAAGTGCCTGACACGTCAACCACGCCGGTCAACGCACGGTGGGC
>DATAVE010000054.1:0-4591 GCA_036267875.1 Mycobacteriales bacterium | reverse complement strand
GACACCGTGCGGCTGGTGCCGGTCTCGCCGGATGACGCCGACGCGCTGAACCGGGCAAGGGAGAAGCGGCTCACTGCTGCCCTCGATGGGACTGCCATCGTCGTCCGGCCCGAGCCACCAATCGCACCGGTTGTGGCGACGACGCCGCGTCCGCTGATCGTGGTGCCGGCGACCCAAACGTTGCCGGAGTTGAAGGTGCGACGCGACGGCGACCACCATGTGCTCGCCGAGCTCGGACCCGCTGTGCTCGACCTGCGGGTGCGGGTCACCGTTCATCTGCTTGCCCGCGCGATCACCGAGAGCGCGCCAGACGGCGTCGTCGAGATGGTCGAAGGAGTTCGCTCGCTGCTGTGCGCGGTCGACGAGCGACGGCTGCCGTTGAACGATCTCGCCGAGCGGCTCGCCGTGGCGTACCGGGCGTTGCCGGATCCCTCGACTGCGACCCTGCCCTCGCGGGAAGTCGTGCTCCCACTTTCACTCGACGACCCGCAGGCGGTCGAGGCGATGCGTCGCTACGAGGTGTCGGTGCGCGCCGATGCGCCGTGGTGCCCGGACAACGTGGAGTTCATCCGGCGGGTCAACGGGCTCGAGCGTCGCGACGAGGTGTTCGACATCGTCACCTCCGCGTCGTACCTCGTCGTCGGGCTTGGTGACGTCTATCTCGGAGCACCGGTTGCTGTGCCGCTCGATCCGCGGCACCGGCTGGTGACGACGAAGTACGACCCGGCGCGGACCTGGACGCCGGAGAACGCGGTCGGGATCGGTGGGGTCTACCTGTGCATCTACGGAATGGAAGGGCCTGGTGGCTATCAGCTGGTCGGACGGACCGTACCGGTCTGGCGACTGACCGGCGACGACGAGTCGCCCTGGTTGCTGCGCCTGTTCGATCGGCTGCGCTTCGAGCCGGTGAGTCCCGAGGAGCTGCTCGAGCTGCGCGCCGCAATCGCGTCCGGCGAACGCGGGCTTGACACCTTGCCGACGACGTTCTCCCTCGCTGAAGCCGAGGACATCGCGGCGCTGCACGAGACCGAGATCGCTCAGTTCCTGGCAACGCGAGACGGGTCGTTCGCCGAAGAGCGCGCGCGTTGGGCGTTGAAGTCATGACCGGAGTCGATCCGTTGGTCGCTCTCGCAGCGGCCGACAAGGCCCGCGATCTTGGCGAGCGACCGACGTGGATCCGGCTGTTCGCCGACGACGAGATCGCGTCGTGGGCGGAGCTCGCGGGCGACGGCGCGCTGGCCGGGGTGCCGTTCGCGGTCAAGGACAACATCGACGTCCAGGGCGTGCCGACGACCGCGGCGTGGCCCGGCCGCGACAAGCCAGCCGAGGCATCGGCGACCGCGGTCGGGCGTTTGGTGGGTGCCGGAGCGATCCCGATCGGCAAGACCAACCTCGACCAGTTCGCGACGGGACTTGTCGGGTCGCGATCTCCGTATGGCGCAGTGCCGGCAGTCGGCTACCCGGATCGGATCAGCGGCGGCAGCAGCTCGGGCAGCGCCGTCGCGGTGGCGAGCGGACTCGTGCCACTCGCGCTCGGCAGCGACACAGCCGGCTCGGGGCGGGTGCCCGCAGGGTTCAACGGACTCGTCGGCGTAAAGGCCACTCGAGGTCTGATCTCGACCAGCGGCGTGCTGCCGGCGTGCCGCTCACTCGATTGCGTCACGACCCTGACCCGGACGGTCGGCGAAGCCCGCGCGGCGCTCAACGTCCTGATCGGCCACGACGCCACCGACCCGTGGTCGCGGGCGCGACCGCCACTGCCGCCGTCACGAATCGCGCGCGAGATGAACGTCCTCGCCGTGCCGGCCGGAGCGATCGATCTCGATCCGTCGTACGCCGATGCCTGGGCGCGCACCCTCGATCGCGCGCGACAGGACTGGCAGATCGTCGAGGTCGACATCGAGCCGTTCCTTGCGGCCGCACGCCTGCTCTATGACGGACCATGGGTTGCCGAGCGATACGCCGCGGTCGGGCACCTGCTCGACTCCGACCACGGCAGCCTCGACCCGACGGTGCGCTCGATCATCCGGCGCGGTCGGGACCTATCCGCGGCCGATGCGTTCCGCGGGTTCGACGCGCTGCGGGCGCTGTGTGCCGAGGTGGACCCGATGTGGGACTACGTCGACGCGCTGCTGCTCCCGACGACGCCGAACCACCCCACCCTCGCCGAGGTCGCCGCAGATCCGGTCGGCGCCAACGCGCGGCTCGGGACCTACACGAACTTCGTCAACCTGATGGATCTGGGTGCGATCGCGGTGCCCGGCGAGCCGGTCGCGGACGGCAGGCCGTTCGGGGTGCAGCTGATCGCGCCGGCGTTCGCCGATGACGCGCTGCTCGATCTCGCGGCGGCCTGGTGCGGCGAGCCGGTGGCGGACACCAGCCCGCGGCCGGCGGCGCAGGTCGTGGTGTGCGGTGCGCACCTGACCGGGATGCCAATGAACGTGCAGCTGCTGCGGCTCGGCGCGCGGCTGGTTCGGCGTACCAGGACCGGGCCGGGCTACCGGATGTTTGCACTACCCGACGGCCGACGCCCGGGGCTGATCGCGGCGAGCGGCGGACCCGAGCGCGGGATTGACGTCGAGGTCTGGGAGCTCAGCGACGCCTCGATCGGTGAGCTGCTGCGCTCGATCGCGCCGCCGCTTGGTCTCGGCACGGTCGTGCTCGCGGACGGCAGCGGGGTCACCGGATTCGTCGCGGAAGCGACGCGGCTCGATGACGCGAAAGAGATCACGGAGTACGGCGGCTGGCGCCGCTACATCGCCGGAGACGCGAAGCCATGAGCGGGTTCCTGGCCAACACGGCCTCGACCGTCGTCGGCACGGTCGTCGGCTTCGGGCTCGCACTCGGCGGTGACCGGCAGCTCGCATTGCGGCGGCGCCGTCATGAGCGGACGCAGTCGATGCAGGCAGTTGCCGACCGCGTCTTTCATGCGCGGGCACTCCGCGAGCTGTCGAGCGACGGCAGCGAGGTTCGCGTGATGGCGCAGACCGAGGAGGCAGACCGGGATCGCTGCGCGCAGTCGGTGCTCGAGACGCGCGACCTGATCCAGAAGGTGATCGGGCAGCTGAAGCCGAGCGACCCGTCACAGCGGGGCCTGATGGAGATGCACGCGGCGTGCCTGCAGTACCTGACCAGCGAGACCGAGCAGCCCGCGTCGTACATCAGGCATCTGCAGGAGCTACGCATTCAGCTCGACCGCGGTCAGCAGAAGCTGAAGGAGGTCGAACCGCAGCTGCTGATCAGATCACCAGGTTCCGCGCACCAAGTGTTGGCGCCACACGTCGCTGTCAGCGACTCCCCGCCTTGAGGTGTGCCGCAATGAGCGCGATCTCGTCGAGCTGCCCTGTCGCGACCGAGATGACGAAGTCATACGCCTCGTCGTTTGTCATCGTCAGCCGGCGTCCGTTCACGCCATCGAAGGCAATGACGGCGGCGAGGGCCAGTCGCTTGTTGCCGTCGACGAGGACACGATTCCGCGCGATGGAATGAAGAAGTGCCGCTGCCTTCTCGTGGATGGTCGGATATGCGTCCTCGCCGAATGCCGACGCACGAGGCCGGGCAGCCGCCGACTCCAACAGGCCAATGTCGCGGGTCTCGGCCGGCACCCCGATCGCGCGCTCGGCGATGAGCAGCAGATCAGCGACGTCGAGAAAGATCACTTCCCGAGGCGCTCGAGTGCCTCGGCGTAGCGGGGCAGCTCACGTTTGCTGGTCTGCTCGACGTAGCGCCGGATCGCCTCCCTCGCGACCTCCTGCATCGACCGACCTTCGCGATCCGCCCGAGCACGGAGCGCCTGGGTCTCGTCGTCGTCGAGCCGGAGTGTCATCGCCATTCGACGATGACACCAGGGTTGATACCACTAGCTCCTCAACTTCGACCGCACGACCTCGAGTGCTAGGCGGTCCGAAGGCAGCCAGGCGACCGAGTCGAGGGCGTCGAGTGCGAGCCAGCGCAGCTCGTCGTGGTCCTCGCCCGGCTGAGGATCGCCGCCGGCAAGCGAAGCGAGAAACAGCCGAAGCTCGAGCGTCTCGGAGATCACCCACGGCACATCGCCAATCTCGTCGCCGACCACGATCGCCGTGCTGAGCTCCTCGTTGATCTCGCGGACGAGCGCCGCCCGCGGATCCTCACCCGGCTCGACCTTGCCGCCAGGAAACTCCCAAAAGCCCGCCGAGCCCGCCCGTTCAGAACGCCGCGCCGCGAGCACTCGGCCATCGGCGACGATGACCGCGCCGACGACTGTCTGGATCAGGCGCGCACCGGTTCGGCGAGGACCGGAAGCAGGATCGCCGACGGTCGCGCCGGATCGTGGAAGACTTCCTGGTCGGCCGCGACCATCTCCGTCCCCTTGCCGAGCGGGTCGCCGGTGCCGAGGTTGCGGACGTAGAGCGGGTGCGCGCCGCTGGAGACCTGCAGCCGGATCCGGTGGCCCTTCGCAAAGGTGTTCGCCGTCGGGAACAGCTCGATGTGCAGCTCCAGCCCGCCGTCCTTGGTACGCGGGTGGTCCGGGCCGATTCGCACGATGCCGTCGGCGAGGTTGAACGATCGACCCTTCGCGTCGACGTCGCACAGCCGGACATAGAAGTCGGTG
>DATAVE010000053.1:0-7048 GCA_036267875.1 Mycobacteriales bacterium | reverse complement strand
ACCTCGACGAGTGTGAACCCATCGGATCGAGCGTGCGCAACGCGCAGCCGTGCCGCCCACCGCGCCATATGGCGTCTATCGGTTAGCCCAAATAGCCGCTTTAGATAGGCCTAGCGGATTAACCCGAATGGACTAACTGCTCCACCCGAATGACGCCGCGTCCGTCTTCGTGCCGCTAGTTCACCGTGACGATCGGCGTGCCATCCGCTGTCGTGTACTTTGCCGCGCAGCTGACGTTCACCGGCTGCAGCCCGCCGGCCACGCTGTCGTAGTACCAGGTATGGCTGGAGTTCAGGTAGTGGGCCGACAGACAATAGCCCTCTGCGCCGGTGTAGGTGTCGACCTCGAGGGTGATGCCGTCGCTGACATGCATCTGCGGCTCGGCGCCGACTACCAGCTGCCCTGGGCCATAGGTGCTGTAGTCGTTGAGGTAGACCTCCTCGAAGTCCGCGAGATCGCGCAGGTCGTTCTTGGCCTCTGCGTCGTAACCGCGGGTGCGCTGGTCGAGGAAGATCGGGATGGCAATCGCCGCGAGAATCGCGATGATCAGGATCACGACGAGAAGCTCGATGAGGGTGAATCCCTCCTCGTCGTCGCGCCGGCTCGCATTGAAGAATGGATTAACGATGGCCATGGCTCCAACCCAACGTCTAGTGACCGGTCCTTAAGGCACATCGAACATCTCGTGAGAAAACCTTAGGGCCGAATGACCAGACATGAAAGGACCCGGATGGACTAGTCCATCCGGGTCCTTTCGCGCGTTACCTATGAAACGCGACCTGAAGCTATTAGCAGGTTCCGGTCTTGGTGACCGTGCCGGACGTGCTCGTGTAGGTCCACTCGTTGCCGGCCTGCGAGCAGTCGGTAAGGACGTAGCTCGTCGCACCAGTTGCAACAGCGGTCCATGCGCTCACGTTCGAGCTCGTGTTGAAGCCCTCGGCCTGCAGGTCAGCAAGCGTGCTGGAGTAGCCCGACGGGTAGTCGGTGAGATAGCTCTCCTCGGCGATGGACATGTTCTTCAGGTCGCTCTTCGCGGCCGCGTCGTAGCCCTTGTTGCGCTGCGACAAGAAGACCGGGATCGCGATGGCGGCCAGGATGCCGATGATGATGATGACGACCAGGAGCTCGATGAGGGTGAAGCCGCCCTCGTTCTCCTCCTGGATCTTGTGGAGACGAGCAAGCATTGCGGGTCCTTCCGTAGCACTACGTTAAGCCGTTGCGGCTCGATGACAATGAGTTATTCGGGATTCCAGGAGGCGAACTTGAATGACATTTTCGGCAACACCAGGTTGCTTTACGCCGTTCGGCGCACCGAAATGATGCGCCCGGCGCAACGCGGCGCACTATTGCCGCAAATCGCGCAGGAAACGACCCGGAATGACTAGGCCCCGCTAGCTCCCGATGTGGTTGTAGACGTCGAAGATCGGCAGGTAGAGGCACACGATCATGCCGCCGACAAGGCCGCCGAGCACCGCGATCATGATCGGCTCGATCAGCGCGGTCAGTGCCTCTGTCGTTGCCTCGACCTCCTGGTCGTAGAACTCGGCGATCTTCGCGAGCATCGTGTCGAGCGCGCCGGTGTCCTCGCCGACGGCCATCATCTGCACAACCATCGGCGGGAAGACGTCATGCTGGCTCAGCGGCTGCGTCAGCGACTCGCCCTGTCGCACGCTGTCCTGGACGTCCCGGACGGCTGCGGTGATGGTCCAGTTTCCGGTCGTCTCGGCGACGATCTCGAGCGCCTGGAGGATCGGCACGCCTGACTTGATCATCGTGCCGAGGTTGCGCGCAAAGCGCGCGATCGCGACCTTCTGGAACAGCATGCCGAACACCGGCACCCGCAGTTTCCAGGGGTCGACAACCTTCTTGACCCGCTCCTGGTCGCGGACCCGCCGCCAGACGATCGTGCCAGCCACACCGAAGATGATCCCGAGCGGGATCGCGAACTTCATGATGTGCGAGATGTCGACCAGCATCTGAGTGGGCGCCGGCAGCTTCGAGCCGAGCGTCTTGAAGATGTTGGCGAACGATGGGACGACGAAGGTCAACATGACGACCATCGCGATCAGCGCGATGCAGGCCACGACGATCGGGTAGGTCATCGCAGACTTGATCTTCGAGCGAAGCTTGACCTCCGCCTCGTAGTTCTCGGCGATCTGCAGCAGCACCGAGTCGAGGAAGCCACCGATCTCGCCGGCCTTGCAGAGATTGACCATCAACGGCGGGAACACCTTCGGGTGCTTGCCCATCGCCGCCGACAACGACGTGCCCGCTTCGACGTCGTTACGCACCTCGGTGATGAGGTTGGCCAGCACGGGGTTCTCAGTCTGCTCGGAAAGGATGCTCAACG
Organism: Mycobacteriales bacterium; assembly: GCA_036267875.1. Classification (GTDB taxonomy): domain Bacteria; phylum Actinomycetota; class Actinomycetes; order JAFAQI01; family JAFAQI01; genus DASZTV01. The sequence goes on along the minus strand of DATAVE010000053.1, from coordinate 4,698 downwards.
CCCGCATCAACGACAGACCGGAGTTGATCATCGTCGCAAACTGCCGCGCGAAGATCGCGAGGTCCTTCAGCTTCACCCGGCCGCCGAAGCCGGGGATCTTGAGCTCCTTCTGGAGCCCGGTGTTGCCCTTCTCGATCGAGACCGGCGCGTAGCCCATCGACCTCAGCCGCTGGACAAGCGCCGTCTCGGTCTCGGCCTGCAGCTCTCCGGTGACCAGCTTTCCGGCGCGGTCCCGGACCTGGTACTTGTAAAGGGTTGTCGCCATGTCGCGTCCTCTCAGGCCCTACCGGCCAGCCGGTTGAAGTCCTCGACGTGGTGGCACTTCTCGAGCGCCGTCTCGTAGGTGATCCGGCCACCCTTCACGAGCTCGGCGAGGTGCTGATCGAGCGTATGCATGCCGTGCTTGGCGCCGGCCTGCAGCGAGGAGTAGATCTGGTGGGTCTTGCCCTCACGAATCAGGTTGCGAATCGCGGGCGTCGCCACGAGGACCTCGGTAGCCACGGCCCGGCCCTTGCCGTCGAAGGTCTTGCACAGCGTCTGACACACGACACCCTGCAATGCGCCGGCGAGCTGGACGCGGATCTGTTGCTGCTGATGCGGCGGAAATACGTCGATGACGCGGTCGATGGTCTGCGCCGCATCCTGCGTGTGCAGGGTGGCGAAGACGAGGTGACCAGTTTCGGCGGCGGTCAGAGCAACCGAGATCGTCTCGAGGTCACGCATCTCACCGACCAGGATGATGTCAGGGTCTTGCCGCAGCACGTGCTTCAGCGCGTTCTGGAACGACCAGGTGTCCTCGCCCACCTCACGCTGGTTGACAAGGCAGCTCTTGTGACGGTGCAAGAACTCGATCGGGTCCTCGCAGGTCATGATGTGGTCCTTGCGAGTGCGGTTCGCGAGGTCGACCATCGCGGCAAGCGTCGTCGACTTGCCCGAGCCAGTCGGGCCGGTGACCAGGACGAAGCCACGCGGGAGCATCGCGAAGTTGGCGACGCCCGGCGGCACGCCGAGCTCCTCGAGCGACTTGATCTCGTAAGGGATGATTCGGAAGGCCGCACCCAGCGCGTCTCGCTGCCGGTAGATGTTGACCCGGAATCGAGCACGGCCAGGCAACGCGTAGGCGAAGTCGAGCTCGAGCTCCTCCTCGAAGGTCTCGCGCTGCTTTTGGGTGAGGATCGCGTAGATCATGCGCTGTATGACCGGAGGCGTCAGCAGCGGCTGGTCCTCCATCGGTGCCAGCGAACCGTGAATGCGAAGCGTCGGACGGGCGCCCGAGCTCAGATGCAGGTCTGAGGCTCCGCTGTCCTGAACGGCGATGAGGAGATCGGCCAACAGCGTCGCCTCGAACTTGCTGTCCTCTTCAAGTGCGGCGCGCGCGTAAGCGGTGTCCTTCTCGACCGCTTGATCCGGAGACTCCTGCGGCGGCTGATACACCGATTGGGTCGGCGGCAGCGCGACCGGCTCGAACGATGTGGGGGGCTGGTAGGCGGGCGGCGGAGGCTCCGGTGCAGCAACCGGCGCACCAGGCAACACGGTTGTCGATGGGAACGGCGGTGGCGCGGCTGAGATCGGCGCAGCCACGGGCGGTGCCGCAGTGAAGCCGCCGAAACCGCCCTCAGGCGCCGCAGGAACGGCGGCAGGAACCGGCGCCGGATCCGTGACCGTCGATGCGACGGTTGCTGCCCCCGGCGAGCCCGCCGGAATGGCCGGGGCATACGAGCCGTAGGTCGGGTCGTAGCCTGTGGTGGGGATATCGGCCTCGGTCGCAGCAATCCCTAGCGATGGAACGCTCGAGGCGGCGGTCCACATCGTTTCGGCCGCCGGCACTGGCGCAAAGGGCGTCGCTTCCGTGTCCTGGGTCTCCACGTGGTCGTCCCCTCGTCGCGTCGGCTGCCTGCGGCGGGTCGGCCAGATGGCCTAGTCCCGCTGTACGTAGCCATCGGCCCCTATCTGACCGATCTTGAGCGTGGCGGCCACGCCCGTCCGCGATCAGACGACGACGCGAAGTACCTCTTCGAGGGCGGTCGTGCCGGTCAGGCATTTGTTCATCCCGTCGAGACGGAGCGTGATCATGCCCTGCTCGACGGCGACCTTCGTTACCTCCGCCGAGGATGCCCGCGAGACCGTCATGCGCTCGATCTCCTCGCTCATCAGCATGACCTCAGCGAGCGCGACGCGGCCGCGATAGCCCGTCTTCGAACACGCCGAGCAGCCGACCGGGCGGTAGAGCGTCGGCAGCGGCTCACCCGGCCGCCACGGGAAGCGCGACGACTCGAGGAGCGACGGCTCGGGCGTGTAGGCCTCCTTGCACTTGTCGCAGAGCCTTCGCGCGAGCCGCTGAGCGAGGACGGAGTCCAGTGCAGATCCGACCAGAAAGGGCTCCATCCCCATCTCGACCAGGCGAGTCAGTGCGGACGGGGCGTCGTTGGTGTGGAGGCTGGACAGGACGAGGTGGCCGGTAAGGGCCGCCTCGATCGCGATCTGAGCGGTCTCGTGGTCACGAATCTCACCGATCAGCACGACGTCGGGGTCGGATCGCAGGATCGAGCGCAGTGCGCTGGCGAACGTGAGCCCGGCCTTGTTGTTGGTCTGGACCTGGTTGATCCCGCCGATCCGGTACTCGACCGGGTCCTCGACGGTGATCACGTTGATCTCGGGCCGGCTGACGATGTTCAGCGTCGCGTAGAGGGTCGTCGACTTGCCGGATCCGGTCGGTCCGGTGACCAGGATCATCCCGTACGGCTTGACGAAGCTCTTCGAGTACCGCTCGTAGTTGGGATCGCTGAACCCAAGGTCGGACAGCTTCAGGGTCGCCGTCGAGTTGTCCAGGATTCGCATGACGACCTTTTCGCCCCACACCGTCGGGAGTGTGGCGACACGGAGGTCGATCTTCTTGCCCTGAGCGGTCACCGACAGTCGCCCGTCCTGCGGGATCCGGCGCTCGGCGATGTTGATGTCGGCCATGATCTTCAGGCGGCTGATCACGCCAGCCTGGATATTGCGTGGCGACCGCATGATGTCGTGCAAAACGCCATCAATCCGGAACCGGACTCGTAGATCCCGCTCGTTGGGCTCAAGGTGGATGTCCGATGCCCGGTCGTTGATGGCCTGGGTGATCAGCAGGTTCACGAACTTGACGATCGGCGCGTCCTCGACGACGGCCTTGAGATCGTCGAGATCCTGATCATCCGGCTGGTCGAGCGCCATGGTGAGGTCGTCGAGATCGGAGTCGGCGCGGTAGTACCGGTTGATTGCCGCGACGACGTCAGCCTTGGTCGCCACAACCGGCTTGACGTCCATCCCGGTGATGGAGCGCAGGTCGTCCAGCGCGAAGACGTTGGCCGGGTCGGACATGGCCACGACCAGCCGGCCGTCCTCGTACCCGATCGGCAGCGCGTTGTATCGGCGAGACACCCCCGGCGGGACCGACGCGATCGCCGACCCATCGACGGGGTAGTCGGACAGGTCGACGAACCGCATCCCGATCTGCTGCGCGAGCGCGGCAACGAGCTGGCTCTCCGTGAGCACACCCTGGTCGACGAGTACGCGGCCGAGCGCGCGCCCAGCGCGCTGGTGCTCGTCGTAGGCCTCGGCGAGCTGGTCGTGGGTGACCAGCCCATCCTCGAGCAGGATGTCGCCCAGCTGTTTCACGTACTTCCCTTCATCGTGCTCTCCCGATTGTGATCGGAAGTGCTATCCCGCACCTTGATCGCTCGCTGGACACGCCGCAGTCGGTTTCGGGGGCTGCCCAGCCTGGCCGAGCGCCTGGAGCAGCGGGCGAGCAGCCTTGTACTCACACGCGTAGGCCGGTCCGCTCCCGAGGCGCTGTGCCCAGATCTCGATCTCCGTCACCAGAGTCGGCGACGCACTTCCCTGATGGACCTGGGCACGAATATCGGAGGTCAGCAGATCCTGTGCTGCCTGGTCCTGACCGGCCGCGAACAACACGGAGACCAGGTCCTGCGCGTAGGGCGCCGTCGACCCTTGCACATGGGTCTGAAGCTCACGTCGCGCGTCCGCGACCGCATCGGGGATCAAGCCGGTCTCGGCGCCGACGGCGTCCCGCAGGAGAGCGAGATGCAGGTCGACCTCGGCTTCACTGGCGGTCTGTGCCAGCGCCTTCGAGGCCTGTGCCTGGGTGAGTGGCCGCTGGCTGTAGATGTAGCCGTAGAGAACAGTGTCCGCCGGTCGGTAGTTACCGAACGGCCCGGCACCGTCTGCCAGCAGAGTGTCGTTGGAGTGCAGGGTGCTCGGCTCGTTGACCTGCCACTCATGAAGAGCTGGGATCGACACCGCGAGCACCCCGCCGAGAGCGAGGAGCGCACCATAGCCGACGTAGCGACTGACACCGGTTCGCCGCCCGGTCTTGAAGACTGCGACAGGTGCCGCGCAGGCCGCCAGCAACACCGCCTCGACCAGGACTGAGGCGTGCGACCAGTCGAAGTCGACCGCGGAGTGTGCGAACCCTGCTAGCAACGCGATCGCACAGGTGAGCAGGACCGCATCCGGCGAGGCTTCCGGTCTGCGGCGCACGATTGCCCACAACGGGCGGAGCGCCCAGCTCAGCACGATGAGTGCCGCGGCGAGGAACGGGATGGCAAGCAGCAGCCCACCGTCGGTCAGCGCCTGCAGATAGCCATCGTGCGCCAAGGTCGACCGAGCCCAGTTGCTCGGCGTGTAAAAGGCGCTTGCGGTTGC
>DATAVE010000052.1:0-14368 GCA_036267875.1 Mycobacteriales bacterium | reverse complement strand
GGTCTGGTACACGCCCTCGGCGCCCAGGTGGTATTTGACGTCGCCCGACCCCTGTGTGCTGCGGGGGTCCATGTTGCCCTCGAACTCATTGAAGATCTGGCCGTAGGACTTGCCCACGATGTTGGCCAGCACGTTGAGCCGCCCGCGGTGGGCCATGGCCAGCGCGGCCTCGTCCAGGCCCTCCTGCGCGGCCTCGGTCAGCACCGCGTCCAGCAGCGGAATCAGCGACTCCGCGCCCTCCAGCGAGAACCGGCGCTGGCCCACGAACTTGGTCTGCAGGAACATCTCGAACGCCTCGGCCACGTTGAGCCGGGACAAGATGTTCAGCTGCTCGTCGTGCCCGGGCCGCTCGTGCGGCCGCTCGATCCGGGCCTGGATCCAGGCCCGCTCGTCCGGCTCCTGGATGTGCATGTACTCGATGCCGACGGTCCGGCAGTAGGAGTCCCGAAGTACGCCGAGGATCTCGCGGAGCTTCATCACCGCGTGACCGCCGAAGCCACCGCATGGGAACTCGCGATCGAGGTCCCACAACGTCAGGCCGTGGCTGACGACGTCGAGATCGGCGTGGCGGCGCAGCTCGAACTCGAGCGGGTTGGTGTCAGCCATGAGGTGGCCACGCACCCGGTAGGCGTGGATCAGCTCGATGACCCGGGCCGGCTTGCCGACCTCCTCGTCGTGGCTGACCGCGATGTCTGTGGTCCAACGGATCGGCTCGTAGGGGATCCGGAGGGAGGCGAACAGCTCGTCCCAGAACTCCTCACCGAGCAGGAGCTCGTGGATCCGCCGCAGGAACTCCCCGGACTCGGCGCCCTGGATGATCCGGTGGTCATACGTCGAGGTGAGCGTGATCACCTTGCTGACCGCAATCCGCGCGAGCGTCTCGGCCGACGCCCCCTGATATTCGGCCGGGTACTCGAGCGCACCGACGCCGACGATCGCGCCCTGGCCGCTCATCAGTCGCGGTACGGAGTGGACGGTGCCGATCGTGCCGGGGTTGGTCAGGCTGATCGTCGTACCGGCGAAGTCGTCGGCGGTGAGCTTGCCGGTACGTGCCTTGCGGACTACGTCCTCGTACGCCGACCAGAACTTCGCGAAGTCGAGGGTGTCGGCATTGCGGATGCACGGCACGACGAGCGAGTGCGAGCCGTCGTCCTTCGTCAGGTCGATTGCGAGGCCGAGGTTGATGTGCTCGGGCTCGACGACGGTCGGCTTGCCGTCGACTTCGGCATACGCATGGTTCATCACCGGGATCGACTCGAGCGCGCGGATGACCGCGAATCCGATCAGGTGGGTGAAGCTGACTTTGCCGCCACGGCCGCGCCGAAGGTGGTTGTTGATCACCGTTCGGTTGTCGATCAGCAGCTTGGCGGGAATACCGCGAACGCTGGTCGCGGTCGGCACGTGCAGGCTCGCTTCCATGTTCGCGACCGTGCGGGCGGCGGCCCCTTTCAGTACGTGGCTCGGCGAGGCCGAGGTGGCACTGAGTGCGGCGGGCGCTACTGGGGCAGGTGCGGTCCCGTTGGAAGGTTCAGCGGCTGCCGGCGGAGCCGCTGGCGCGGGCGTCGTTGCCTCGCCAACGACGCTGGGTGGCGGCGAGTCGCTAGATGCAGGTGTCGGGCGGCTGCTGTTGACCGGGGTGTTTCCCGGTGAGTAGTCCGCGAAGAAGTCCCACCAGGCCTTGTCAACCGAGTTGGGGTCCTTCAAGTACGACTGATACATCTCCAGGACCAGCCACTCATTCGGGCCGAATCCCGCGAACTTCTCCGCGTCGACGGACACGTCGACATCGCCTCTTTCACCTGAGCGTGTGTTGATCCCAGGCTAATGCGACCCGCGATGAAGGAACTTCAGGCCACTCCAGACCTCGTCGATCGCCGCGATCTTCACGTCGACCAGTCCGGTCCGGGGGTCCGGCCTCCCGGACGTCGGCCTCGGCGATATCGGTGGCTACGCCACCGGACTTGGGCCGGCGATGAGGCGCGAAGACCGTCTCGACGACGGGCTCAGGAGCCGGACCGACGACCAGACAGCGATTGCCGTCCCCGACACCGAGCCTGCGAGCTAGCGGCGTACCGGAATAGCCAGCGTCCAGGCTGACTGATCGCCGACTAGCCCAGGCTGTAGTTGAGGGTCAGGACCGTCTTGCCGCCGCCCTGGTTCTGCCCGGTCATGTCGCCCTGGGCACCGGCGTATGCGCCGTTGCCGCCGGTCACCGAGCCGGTGACGTTGCCGGACCGGATCTCCAGATCTTCCTGGATGAGCAGGACGCCGTCGCTGAACGCGATCGCGCCGGTGCAGATCTCGTGGGGGGTTGCGCTCCCGACGCCGTTGCAGCTGTACGCCGCCGTACCGATGATCTTGCGCGCGCTGCCCCGGGTCACCGTGTCGCTGAGCAGCTCGCGGGTCTTACCGAGCTTGACCAGTCCGGCGATCTGGGTGGTCAGGTGCAGCGTGGTCGGAAGGTGCAGAGTCGGACCGGGCTTCGCCGGCGGGACTGCTGCCGGCGCGCTGGGGATTCGGGGTGCGCCGGAGGCCGTAGCTCCGACGATCACAGCGCCCGCGAGGGCGACCGCAATGACGCCGCTCAAGACGAACGCGAGGATGCTCCGCGGGGACACGGGGGGCTCCCTTCATCGGCGGACTGGGCGGGAATCTTCGCGATGGTTTCGTGACCATCGACGAGGGTTCCTGCCTCCATGATGCTTGATGACCGTCTCGGTGTCCCAGCGCCGGTCGATTGAACAGACGCGGCTGGTTGGATTGCGGCATGAACACCTCGGTGGCCTCGCCACGCGCGGCGCGCGAGGTGCACCCGAATCTGGCGCTCACGGTGATCGCCGCGGCGCAGCTGATGGTCGTGCTCGACGCCACGATCGTGAACATCGCGCTTCCGAGCATCCACCACGCTCTGCACTTCTCATCTGACGGTCTGTCGTGGGTGCTCAACGCCTACACGCTCGTATTCGGCGGCCTGCTGCTCCTTGGCGGCCGGACCGGGGACCTGTTCGGCCGCCGTCGGATGTTCATGATCGGGGTCTTGGTGTTTGCGATAGCGAGCCTGCTTGGTGGCTTCGCGCAAGACAAGGGCTGGCTGATCGCGATGCGGGCGCTCCAGGGAGTCGGTGGAGCGATCGCCTCGCCCACCGCGCTCTCGCTTGTTGCGACCACCTTCGAGGAAGGACCGGCTCGCAACCGGGCGTTTGGCGTCTACGCGGCGGTATCCGGTGCGGGTGCGGCAATCGGCCTGATCCTCGGTGGCGTTCTCACCGACCTTCTGTCGTGGCGCTGGGTGCTGTTCGTCAACGCGCCGATCGGGCTGCTGATCGCGTTCGCGGCGCCGCGGGTCATCCCCGAGTCACGGTCAGGGGGAGAGGGTGCGTTGGATCTTCCCGGCGCGCTGACCTCGACTGCCGGAATGGCCGCCCTCGTCTACGGCTTCATTCACGCGGCGTCCGATGGATGGGGGCAACACACGACGCTGGTCTCGTTCGCGGCAGCCGCCGTACTCCTCACCATGTTCATCACGGTCGAGGCCAAGTCGTCGCGACCGTTGATGCCGCTTCGGCTGTTCCAGGACCGCACTCGCGTCGGCTGCTACATCGTGATGTTCGTGCTGGGTGCGGCCGTGTTCGCGACGTTCTACTTCCTGACGCAATACATCCAGCAGGTGCACCGCTTCTCGCCGCTCGAGGCAGGTTTCTGCTTCCTGCCGATGAGTGTGGTGATCGTGACGATGGCTCAGATCGTGAGCCGGATCGTGATCAAGGTCGGGCCGCAGGTGTTGATCACCACGGGAACGATCCTGGTCGGCTTCGGTCTGCTGCTGCTCTCGTCGCTGACGCCCTCGTCGTCGTACGCGTTGCACGTCCTGCCGGCGATCATCCTGGTCGCCGCGGGAATGGGAAGCATCTTCGTACCGATCACCCTCGGTGCGGTCGCGGGCGTCCGCGCGGAGGACTCGGGCATCGCCTCGGCGATGCTCAACGTCGGCCAGCAGGTCGGCGGCACGTTGGGCCTGTCGGCCTTGGTCGCGGTCTCGACGGCGGCAGGTCGGCACGCCGCGGCTGACGGTGGCGGACGTCGTGGGCTCGCACTCACGCACTACGTCTTCACTCACGGAGCGGACGCGGCGTTTCGCGTGGGGGCGATGTTTGCCCTCGTCGGCCTGGTTGCGGCGTTCGTGCTGATCCGGGTGACGCCCGGCAGCGAACCTTCGATCGATGGAGTGCATCAATGAGTGCCGCGGCGAGCTTCTTGTTGCGGGTCCGGCTGCCCGACCAACCCGGTGTGCTGGGTCGTGTCGCGACGGCGCTCGGCAACGTCGGAGCGGACATCGAGAGCATCGTGGTCGTCGACCGAGCTGAGAGCTACGCCGTCGATGACCTGATCGTCGGGCTTCCCGCCGGAGCGCTCGCCGACAGACTCGTCTCGGCAGTCACCTCGGTGAGCGGCGTCGTCGTCGAGAGCTTCCAGCGCCACCACGGCCGCCGTCGCGTGTACGACGACCTCACCTTGCTCGATGACGCCACGTCCAGCGCCGCGCCGCTGCAAGTGCTGGTCGAAGGTCTACCCGAGCTCCTTCAGGTCAGCTACGCGCTCGTGGTCGGCCTGGCCGCTGACGGCGTGGGGATCGCGGCTGCCAGCCCGGGCGCGCCCGACGGCGAGATGCGCCATTGGCTCCCGATCACGGCAGCCGAGCAGATCAACGCCGCTGACCTCTGGGATGACCCGGACGCTGCCGGCCCTGACTGCGAGCTGCTGGCGGCACCGTTCCGGGGCGAGGCCGCGATCCTGCTGGGACGGATCGGCGGCCCGGCATTCCTGCCCGCCGAGGTCACGCGAGTCGCGCATCTCGCTCGGCTGGCCCAGGCTCTGCTCGTGGAAGGCGGTACATCATGAGTGCGAAACGGCAGCGGGAGTGGGTCTACCGACCGGTCATCCGGCTCGTGCTGATGCTGTTCCGAGCACTGGGGTTCCGGATCACCTACGTCGGCACCGAGAACATCCCGGCGAGCGGAGGCGCGGTGCTGGCTTCCAACCACGTCAGCTACTTCGACTTCATGTTCGTCGGGCTGCCGCCGCACTATCGGGCACGACGGCTGGTGAGGTTCATGGCGAAGCAGGCGGTGTTCGACAACCCGGTCTCCGGGCCGCTGATGCGGGGTATGCACCACATCCCGGTCGACCGCGCGGCGGGAGCCGCGGCGTACCGCTCCGCTGTCGCTGCCTTGCGGTCGGGCGAGCTGGTGGGCGTCTTCCCGGAGTCGACCATCAGCCGCGCATTCGTGCCGCGCGAGATCAAGTCCGGCGCGGCGCGGATGGCGCTCGAAGCCGGCGTGCCGCTCATCCCGGTTGTCGTATGGGGTGGCCACCGGGTCTGGACGACCGGTCGCAAGCCGAAGCTGCAGCGCGGGGTGCCAGTCGTCATCGAGGTCGGGCAGCCGATGGACGTTCCCGAGGGCGCATCTGTAGCCGACGTGACGGTGTCGCTGCACGCAGAGCTGACCGCCCTCGTCGAGAAGGTCCAGGCTTCCTACCCCGCGCCGACGTCGGACGCTGAGCAGTGGTGGCAGCCCGCGCATCTCGGCGGTGGTGCGCCGACCCTCGAGGAGGCGAAGCCGATCGAGGCTGCCGCGGTCGCTGCTCGTGCTGCCCGCAAAGCTGAGAAGCGGGCGAAGAAAGCCAGCTAGGCGACGGCCTCTTCGGCTCTGCCGCGAAGCAGTCGGAGCAGGAAGAGCGAGAGAAGCAGTGGTACGCCGATCATCGGCCACATCGCCGCGTAGCCGTGCGTCGACGACAGCGAGGACGAGAACTCGCTGACCGCCGCGCCGACGAGCACCGGGCCGAGCACGACGCCGATGCCTCGCGAGAAGTCGACCAGTCCAGCGGCAGAGCCTTGGGCGTCGTCCGGGGCGAGGGTGAACGCGAGGGCCTGCGGCAAGGTCATGAGGATCGAACCGGCAATCGCTCCGACCGGCAACACGATGAGCATCGGAGTCAGTGAGCGGGCGAACAGACCGAGGCACATGATCGAGCCGTAGATCGCTGCGGAGACCTCCATTACCCGCACGACGCCGTAGCGCTCCGAGAGACGGCCGGCGATTGGCGCCCCGATCACGTAGGCGACCGCCACGATGGCAATGAAGACGTCCGCGAGGTAGTAGGAGCGACCGAGGCCCTTCACGACGTACAGCACGATGAACGTCTTCAGCCCAGCGAAGCTGTACTCCCACAGCGCGTTGGCCGTTGCGAACAGCTGCATGGAACGGTTGTGCAGCAATAGCTCTGCGATTGGGTTGCCGCGCGTCGGTTCGCGCACTGCGGACGCCGGAATGCTGCGGGTGAGCCGATGAACCGGTCGCAGTGGCAGCGTCGTAACTCCCAGCACCACTGCGCCGAGCACGAACGGAAGCGGTGTCCAGGTCGGGAGAAGCAGAGCTCCTCCGATCAGCGCGACACCAAGGCCCGCGCCGCGCATGATCGCTTGGCTGGACTGCGCGCGAGCGAGCAGCCGTTTCGGAAGCACGTCGGCGTAGATCGTCCGGTAGGGCGGGTAGTAGAGGTAGTAGCCGATGAAGAAGATCAGGATCGCGATGCCGGCGATCTGGTAGTCGGGTGCCAAGGGCAGCAGGACGAGGCCGCCGGCCGCGAGAGGCGCGCCGATCATCACGAAGGGGAGACGCCGTCCGAGGCGGCCCTTGCCGCTCATTCGGTCCGACAGCGTCCCGGACAGCAGCGGTACGACAAGCGCGAATGCGCCTTCGCCGCCGATGAGGGCACCAACCTTGGCAGGCGAGTGCGTCAGCGACAACAGGACGCTGGGGCCGTACGTCGTGAGAACGGTGATCGCGAACGCCAAGCCGAACGTCGGCAGGCCAAGCGTCAGCAGCAGCGGCTGCGCATCGTGTGAAGTGGTGTGCTCGGTGGGAAGCTCGAGTTGAAAGAGCCGCCGAGTAAATCGAGGGGTACGAGCCGCGACGGGTCCCGCAGTCGCCGCTTCAGACGCCGGCAGCGGTCCCTCGCGAGACGACGACGTTCGTGGCCTCGCAGACGAGCTCGCCCGCGGTCGTACTGATCACCATGCGCATCGTCATGAGCTCGTTGGCCCCGGCGTCACGGATGTCGTCGATATAGGTCGTCGCAGTCAGCTCGTCGCCCGGGCGGATCGGGCGGTGGTGGACGAAACGCTGCTCGCCGTGCACGACGCGGCTGTAGTCCAGGCCGAGGTCACCGTCGGACATTGCGCCGCGGCCGCCGAGGGAGAACCCGAGCGTGGTCATGAAGGTCGGCGGAGCGACGACGTCCGGGTGACCCGCGGCCTGCGCGGCGGCCTTGTCGCGGTAGATCGGGTTCGGGTCACCGATCGCGTCGGCGAAGCGCTTGATGTGCTCGCGGCCAACTTCGAAGGTGCCGTCGGCCGCGTACGACCGACCGATGAAGTCGCGGTTCAGCGGCACTGCACCCTCCTGGGACCCCCGGCAAACGAATCGCTTCGACCGTATCAGCGTGACCCCAGCCGTCCTTGTAGCGTTCCCGGTTGTCATGAGGCAGCTGTCCGGCGTCGATGCGCTCCACGTTCTCGAGGAGAACGCGCGGCAGCACATGCATACGGTCAAGATCGCCATTCTCGGGCCGCGGGACGGCGCAGCCGTCCCGTCGGACGACGTCAAGGCGTGGGCCCGCGAGCGACTGCCGCGAATCGCACCGTTTCGCTGGCAGGTCCGCAAGATCCCGCTTGGCCTGGGTCGACCGGTCTTCATTGACGTAGGCCCGTTCGACGTCGACCGACATGTGGTCGTCGAGTCGCTTGCCTGGCCGGGCAGCGACGAGCAGCTCGACGAGGTCGTGTCGCGCATCGTCAGCCGCCGGCTGCCGCGGGACCGGCCGCTATGGGAGCTGACAATCGTCGAAGGCCTGTCCGGCGAGCGAGTGGCTCTGGTGTTCAAGATCCACCACGCGATCATGGACGGCCAGGCCAGCGTTCGGTTCCTCGAGCTTGCCTTCGATGGTGGTGCCGACGAGCCGCTCGGTGAGGTCCCCGTGGTAGCCGAACCAATGCCCACAGCGGGGCGCCTCGTTGGTTTCGCGCTTCGGTCGCAGGTGCGTCAGTACCGGCACGCCGGCACGGTGTTCAAGCGGTCGATCGCATCGGTTCGCTTCAACCGGGCGCACAAGAGGTCGGGTGCGCCGCCGATCGTGAACCCCATGGCGGGCCCGGCGACGCACTTCAACAAGCGGCTGGGGCCCGAGCGGATCTACGTCGATTTGACCGTTCCGTTCGCCTCGGTCAAGGCCGTCAGCACTGCCACCGGCGCCACCGTCAACGAGGTGTTCGTGACGTTGTGCGGTGGAGCGTTGCGTCGCTACCTGGCCGAGCATGGCGGCCCGATCGATCGGTCGCTGACCACCTCGATGCCGGTCTCGCTTCGTACGCCGGAAGAGCTCGACCACTTCGGCAACCGCACGTCGTACTGGTATGTCTCGCTTGGCTCTGACATCGCCGACCCGATCGAGCGACTCGCGAAGGTGAAGGACAGCCTCGGCGCCGCGCGGGCATGGGCCGAAGGTGACACCGAGCTGTTCTCGGCGTGGCAGGACTACTACTTGCTCTTCGGCAAGCTGACGTTGAAGTCGCTCGGCATCGTCCAGCGAATCGTGGGTCGGCCGCTGTTCAACGCCGTGGTGTCCAACGTCCGCGGTCCTCGCGACCTGTCGCTTGCAGGTGCGCCGGTGGTCGCGGTGCGCTCGATGGGTCCGATCACGCTGCTGCTCGGCGTCAACATCACCGCGTGGAGCTATCGCGAGGACTTCTCGATCGGCCTGCAGTCTTGCCGTGAGTTCATGCCGGACCTGCGCCGCCTCGGCGATCACATTCGCGACGAGCTTGCGGCGCTTCAGGCAGCGACCGTCTCCTAGGCCTGAGCGATCCGGATCATGTTGCCGGCTGGGTCGCGAACGGCTGCGTCGCGGACTCCCCAGAACTGGTCCGCAGGCTCCTGCAGGATCTCGACGCCAGGTGCGGCGGCGAGCTTGTCGAAGGTCGCGTCGAGGTCGTCCGCGCGCAGCTGGAGCATGTTGAGTGCACCTTTGGCGAGCAACGCGGCGAGCGCGTCGCCGTCCTCCTGTGACCGCCCGCCGTGCGGTTGCGACAACACGATCGACAGTCCGGGCTGCGCGTCGGAGGTCAGCGTGATCCAGCTGTGTTCGCCCTGGTCGACTCGGTTGCTCACCTCGAAGCCGAGGGTGTCGCGATAGAAGGCGATGGCGGCCTCGGGGTCGTCGACTGTGACGTGTACGCCGCTGACGGAGATGCTCATGGCTCGACGATAGAAGGGCAGTCTGGGTGGCCGCTTCTTCGAAACTGCTCGGTTAGCCGCTCTTCGCTTTCGACTTCTCGCGGGGTGCCCGACCGACGACCATCGTCTGGCAAGACGTGAGCCCGCGCATTTCGTCGTGGCTTCGGGCCCGGAAGTCCGACGGCGTCTCGCCCACGATCTCGGTGAACCGCGACGAGAACGATCCAAGGCTGGTGCAGCCGACCGCGAAGCAGACATCGGTGACGCTCTGGTCGCCGTGGCGAAGCAAGGCTTTGGCTCGTTCGATCCGTCGCGTCATGAGATAGGAGTACGGCGTCTCGGAGTACGCCTCGCGGAAGCGGCGGCTGAAGTGTGCCGTCGACATCAACGCGGTCTTGGCCAGCGCCTCTACGTTCAGCGGCTCGGCGTACTCACGATCCATCTGGTCGCGCGCCCGCCGCAACCGGCGAAGCTCGTCCAGGTCCTGGCCCACTCGCCCATTCTGCGCCCACTTGTCAGACCGCCAGCACGCTGGAACGTGGTGAGGGTCTGACAAGCTTCAGAGGGTGACTGCGTCGCCTGCGTCTTGGTGGTTCTCGAGGACCTCGCCGAGCTCGGCGAGCAGCGCCGAGGCGCCGCCAAGCAGCAGCTCGATCTGCTTGCCCCACAGAAAGTAGCGATGCACCGGGTAGGTGATGTCCGCGCCCATGCCGCCGTGCAGGTGCTGGGTGAGGTGGACGGCGTGCTGGCCGGCCTCGGCCGCCCACCAGGCCGCGGTCAGTACGTCGAGGGTCGCGTCGCCGCCCGCGTCCAAACGCCAGGCAGCCTGCCGGGCGGCGGCGCGAATCGCGGTGGCGTCGAGGTAGGCGTCTGCGGCCTTGAGCGCGACCGACTGGAACGTCGACAGCGGCTTGCCGAACTGCTCGCGAGCGGAGGTGTAGGACGCGGTCAGGCGCACCGCACCGTCCGCGACTCCGGCAGCCGTCGAGGCAAGCGCGACGAACCACCGCTGACGCAGCCACTCTGCAACGCCGGGTCCACCGATGAGCTCGGCGGCGACCTTGTTCAGGTCGAGGTCGAGCGCACCCTCACGCGCCGTCGTCGTTCCACGGTGTGAGGTCACGCCTTCGGTCGAGGGCGCGAACGCCACGACTCGGTCGCCGATCGGCACGAGCAGCAGATCAGCGACGTGCGCCCAGGCGACGCCGATGAGCCGGCCGCTGAGCTTGCCGTCGTCGTAGTGCGCCTCGATGACTGATTGCGGGGCGGCGAGCGCGACGACGACCTGACCGGTTGCGATGCCGGGCAGCCAGCTCGCGCGCTGCTCGTCGGTTCCGTGCGCGACCAGAAGCTGCGCGGCGGTCAGTGTCGCGACCAGCGGCACCGGCGTGACGTGTGCGCCGAGCTGTTCGCAGACCAGCGACACCTCGACCGCGTTGAAGCCGAGACCTTCGTGCTCCTCTGGGATCGCGACGCCGAGCAGCCCAGCGGAGGCGAGGTCAGCCCAGAGGTCTCGGTCGAATCCGTCGGTGCGCTCCTCGGCCATCGTGATCTGCTCGGCAGAGCCGTTGCGGCTGAAGGCGCTCGTCGCGAGCTCGGCCAGCTCCTGCTGGAGCTCCGTGAGAGTCGAGATCATCGGGCCCGCCGCGCCATCTTCAGACCGGCGGCGGCGACGATCTCGCGTTGGATCTCGTTTACCCCACCGCCGAAGGTGTTGATCTGGGCGCTGCGCCCGGCCCGCTCGACTGCACCGCGAAGCGCAGCCGCGGGGGAGCCGCCCCGCAGCCAGCCCGCGGCACCGAGGATCGCGAGCAGCTTGCGGTAGACGAAGACGTGGGTCTCGGTGCCGTAGAACTTTGCGACCGACGCGTCCTGCGGCTGCAGTCGCTCCTCGTGCACGGCCTCGACGAGCTGCCAGTTGATCAGCTTCATCGCCTCGAGTCGGGCGTAGCACTCTGCGAGGTCGGCGCGCACCCATGGCAGATCGATGACCTTGCGACTCGTTGAATGGACACTGCCGCCAGGAACGCTCTCTTCGCGAGCCCACTCACGGACCTCGCCCCAGAGTCGCCAGGCGAGCCCACCGAGTGCGGCCAAGCCGACCCGTTCGTGGTTGAGCTGGTTGGTGATCATCCGCCAGCCGCCGCCACGCTCGCCGACGAGGTTCGCTGCTGGGACGTGTACGTCGTCGTAGTACGTCGTCGTGGTCACGATGTCGCCGACGGTCACGATCGGCGTCCAGCGGAAGCCGGGCGACGAGGTCGGCACCATGATGATCGACAGGCCGGCGTGCTTGGGCTGGTCCGGATCGGTGCGACAGGCGAGCCAGACGAAGTCGGCCTGGTTGGCACCGGAAGTGAAGATCTTCTGGCCATTGATGACCCACTCGCCGCCGTCGAGCCGCGCGGAGGTACGCAGCGAGGCGAGGTCGGTGCCGGCGCTCGGCTCGGTGTAGCCGATCGCAACGTTGAGCTCGCCGGCGAGGATCCCGGGCAGGTACGTCGCCTTCTGCTCTTCGGTGCCGAAGCGCATGATCGTCGGTCCGACGGTGTTGATCGTCACGAACGGGAACGGCACTCCGGCGCGCTGGATCTCGTCGAACACGACGTACTGCTCGATCGCCGAGCGACCCTGGCCGCCGTACTCCTTGGGCCAGCCGAAGCCGAGCCAGCCGTCCTTGCCGAGACGGCGGATCGCTTCGCGGAACGACTGTTCGTCGGTTCCGGGCGCGCTGATCTCTTCGCCGCTGCTAGCGGAGCCAAATGTGGAGAAGTACTCGCGCAGCTCTCGGCGGAGGGCGAGCTCCTCGTCGGTGTCGGTGAAGCGCATCGTGATAGATACATTATTACTTGAAACGTAATTCGGTCGAGGGGTACCTGATGTCTGACTTGCTGGCGCAGATGCGTGCGCTTGTGGGAAGCCAGGGCGAGCCATTGGTCGCTCGCCATGCCGTCGGCACCGCTGCGATCGCCGACTGGTCCGACGCGATGGGCGACGACAACCCGAGCTACACCGACGCGGACTTCGCCGCGAAGTCGGTGCACGGCGGGATCGTCGCGCCGGCCGCAACGCTGGACATCTGGGTGCGACCCGGCCTGCCCGCGCAGAGCCCGGCTGGCCGTCGCGGCGATGACCCGCAGAGCAAGGTCATCGCGATGCTCGAGGCCGCCGGCTACGTCGGCGTCGTCGCCGTCAACAGCGAGCTCGAAGTCGCTCGCTATCTCCGTCCGGGCGAGGTGTTGCAGGGCGTGCAGGTCCTCGAGGACGTGTCGGAGGAGAAGCAGACGGGCCTCGGTATCGGTCACTTCCTGACGACCCGGACCCGCTACTCGAACACCGACGGCGAGCACGTCGGCGACCTGCTGTTCCGGATCCTGAAGTTCAAGCCGGGTACCGGCGCTGCGCCGACGACCGACGACGCCGACAAGCCGAAGCCGCCGCCAAGCGATCCGTCGATGCGTCCGCGACCGGCGATCAACCTCGACAACCAGGCGCTTTGGGACGGCTACCGGCGCCGTGAGCTGCGGCTGCCCCAGTGCCAAGGCTGCCAGCGCATCTTCTTCCCGTCCTCGCCGCGATGCGCCGAGTGCGGCTCGTTCGACATGGGCTACTTCGTGTCGAGCGGCAGGGGCACGCTCTACTCGTTCTCGATCGTCAACTATCCGCAGGTGCCGGGTTTCACGTATCCGATCGTCGTCGGGCTGATCGAGCTCGAGGGTGGCGCACGGATGGTCGCCGACCTGGTGGGCGTGACTCGCGAACAACTCGAGGTCGGCATGCCGCTCGAGGTCGACTGGCTCGACAGCCACCAGGCTGTTTCACCAGGTGCGACCGGATCAGAGGGCCCGATCACCCTGCCGCGGTTTCGGCCGGCGACGCCCGTCCGTCGTACCGAGACCCGCAAGGCGGGAGAGCTCAGCGACGGTGAGTCGATGCCGGTGTGGGTGTTGGCGGTGACGCCGACAGGAATCACCGCCGGTGCGCTGTCGACGCGGGACTTCCAGGACGTGCATCACGACCGGGACCTCGCGCACAAGAAGGGGTCTGCGGACATCTTCTTCAACATCAACACCTCGATCGGTTTGATGCAGCGGTACGTGACTGACTGGCTCGGACCCGAGGTGCTGGTGCATGCGCTGCGGGTGAAGCTCGGCGCCCCGGCGTACCCGTACAACCACCTGACTTTCACGGGCTCGGTGCAGTCGGTTGATGCGTCGACCGGTCGTGCAGTGATTGCGGTGTCGGCCAAGAACAAGCTCGGCAGTCACATCGCCGGCACTGTCGAAGTGGAGCTCCCGCGATGACGAAGCACACTTACGCCGGAAAGGCGGCGGTCGTCGGCATCGGCGCGACCGAGTTCTCCAAGGCCTCTGGGCGAAGCGAGCTGCAGCTTGCTCTCGAGGCGTGCGTCGCCGCGTGTGAGGACGCAGGCGTCGAGCCGTCGCAGGTCAACGGTCTGTCGACTTTCACCATGGAGACCAACCCGGAGTCGGAGATCATGCGCGGCCTCGGGATTCCTGAGCTCACGCACTTCAGCCGGATCCACTTCGGTGGCGGAGCGCCTTGCGCGACCGTGCAGTACGCCGCGATGGCGGTCGCGTCCGGTGCTGCCGACTACGTGCTCTGCTACCGCGCGTTCAACGAGCGTTCGGGTCGTCGGTTCGGCTCCGGGGTGCAGGGCAGGCCCGCTGGCGTGACCGCCGAGGAGGCGCAGTTCTCCTGGACTTCGTCGTACGGCCTGCTCACGCCGGCGTCCTGGGTGGCGATGTTCGCGACCCGGATGATGCATGAGTTCGGCATCACGTCGGAGGACTTCGGCCGCGTCGCGGTGGCCGACCGGCGGCACGCCGCGAACAACCCGGCGGCGCACTTCTATCAGCAGCCGATCACTCTCGAGGACCATCAGAGCTCGCGCTGGATCGTCGAGCCGTTGCACCTGCTCGACTGCTGTCAGGAGACCGACGGCGGCCAGGCGATGCTCGTCACGACGGTCGAGCGGGCGCGTGATCTCAAGCAGCCCTCGGTGGTTGTCGAGGCGGCGGCGCAGGGCATGGCCGACGACCAGCACATGA
>DATAVE010000051.1:0-1799 GCA_036267875.1 Mycobacteriales bacterium | reverse complement strand
AGTAGGCCCAGCCCGGCAGGTCCGGATCGTCGGACTTGACAATGGCCTCGACCGGGTAGAGCTCGCGCGCCGGCAGCACCAGCGACTCGGGGCAGTCGTCCTCGACGCGCCGGCGCAGGTCCTCGACGCTGAGCCGATCGCCAGACGCGACGCGGAGGTCCTCGTAGTCGCCGTCCACGACGAGGCCGACGACGTCCTCCAGTGCTCGGTACATCGGGTCGGGCATCAGCTCGAGCGATTCGACGATCTCTTCCCGTCCGCCCAACTCGTGGCTCGGCGTCAGGTCAAGGCGGCTGTAGAAGTAGTCCTCGCACGCCGCGCGCGCCTGACGGCGGACGCCCTTGGACAACCCCGCGGCGCCGAGCGCAAAGACCGCAGCAGCGATCGCCTCCTCGAGCGTTCCGTGGCGGCGCGTCAGCTGCGCGGTGATCGCGCGACCGTGCTCGGTGTCGCGCGCCACCGATGAGCCGTCCAACAGAATCGAGGGAGCGTCGTGGCGGCTGTAGCCCGCGCAGGCCCTCACCGCAGAATGGAGGACGATGAGATGGTCGCCCATTACGCCCGTGCGGACGATCGATCGCCGGGCGTCATTCGGATCGGCCAGCTCGCCGAACACGTGGTAGTAGCGCTCTCATGCCTATGCATCCTACGAACGACAGAAGTGACCCGACCCCCGAGCTGCGAACGCTCAGTCTGACCGAGGCAGACGACACCCTGTGCCGGGACGCGCCGGAGTTGGTGAGCCGCCGGTCGGAGCCCGCGAGATCGACGCCGACCCGCAATGCGGTTCGCTTTTCGAGGAACTCTGGCGAGCGGCCCCGGACGGAAGGACCGCTCGCACAAAGTCAGAGTCCCGGTGGTGCCCGCGCTCCCCTGCGTGTGAATGCAGTCGTCCCGTCTAACGCGGGCGACCCGCCAGCGGCCCTAGAAGGGTTAGGGATCCGGCCAACGACCGATGTGGTGCGATCGTATGACGCTCGAAGCACCCCCGCGGGTGCCTCGTGGCGTTTGAGCGCGTCGCCGATCGGCAGCACGGTGTAGTCGGGATGGCGATCCCAGGTCGGCATGTACCCGATGCTCACCAGCTTCGATCGCTCCCGATCGACCGTGATGTGCAGAAACACGAGCATCCCGTCCTCGGTCTGTGCCGGACAGCAGGCCGCCGACTGGTTGGACAGCAGCTGACCCTCTCCGAAGACGACGAGCTTGCCGTTCACTCGCGTGATCGGCTGCACGACATGGACATGCTGTCCGACGATCGCGGTGATATCAGGGTCGGAGGTCAGCGCTCGCGCGGTATCCAGCTGAAACCGGGTCAGCGCTGCCTGAAACTCGCTGCCCCACCGCCGCCAGGAGCGAGACTGCGGAACCCCCCGGACGGTCAACGCAACGACGGACCATGAGGCTTCGCCACATCGCTACCGAGAAGCCCGGTGCAGATGAAGCGCGCGGCGCTATCCGGATTCGCTCGAGCACCTCTTCTCCCTGGTATCACCCGACCGGCTGGCTGCGCGGCGACGCCTACGATCGCGCCGCCGCGACCAGCGGCATGCAGATCCTCACCCCGGACTCCTGCGACGAGCTGGCTCTGCCGGCCGTGATCCACACCCACTTCGAGGGCGTCGGCATCGCCGAGCTCGTGACTGCCGCCGGCGAGGGGTGATCAACCTGCCGACCCGACCGTCTTCGGCGCGGTCGTCGACCACTCACGGCCGAACCACCGCTGGATCCGGCTCGCGCCGAACTCGGCCTTCTGGGCGGCCAGCTCACGGGACGGCCCCTCCAGCGCGCCGATCCGC
>DATAVE010000050.1:0-6066 GCA_036267875.1 Mycobacteriales bacterium | reverse complement strand
TTCACCGTCGTCGGCTACTCGATGGGCGGCGCGATCGCGCAGCTCGTGTGGCGGCGCCACCGCACCCGCGTCGAGGGCCTCGTGCTCGCCGCGACGGCCCGCAACTACCGAGGCACGTCGCAGGAGCGCGCCTGGTTCCGGATCACCGGCATGACAATGGCCCGCTTCGGCGAGCGCGCACGACTCGGGATGGAACGCCGGTCGTCGCGGCTGTCGGACACGCCGATGGGGCTCACCTCGGACGCCTCGAAGGTCGGACCGTGGGCGATGGCGGAGTTCCGCAGCACCAGCGGTTGGGCGCTGTTCGCCGCGCTCGACGCGATCGGTCGCTTCGACTCCTCAGCGTGGATCCGGCGGGTCGATGTGCCGGTCAGCGTCATCATCGCCGAGCGGGACCGCGCGATCCCGACCCGGCGGCAGCACAGTCTCGCCGCCGCAATCCCCGGTGCCATCAGCTACGAGTTTGCCGGCGGCCACGCCGGCCTGGTCCTGGGCGCGGAGGAGTTCGTACCCGTCCTGCTCGAGGCCTGCGAGTCGGTCAGCCGGCGGAATCGGCAGACGCCGGCTCAGCGTCCGCCGACGTCATAGCGCGCGCGCTGTCCAACAGCTCCGTCACCGCCGCCGGCACCGCCTCGGCAAGGTCCCAGAGATCGGGCATCAGCTCTCGGCAGGCGATGAAGCCGAAGCCGATCGCATCCATGTTGGACAGCACCGTGACGTTGAGCCCCGCGCCGTCCATCACCGGGCCGAGCGGGTGCAGCTCGACCAGCCGGCCGCCGTTGAAGTAGAGCGGGATCGGCGGACCCGGGACGTTGGAGATCACCAGGTTGTGCACCACCGGGTGCCGGTTGGCCAGGCGCAGGCTCGAGTACATCCGGGCCGCGAGGGAGAACGTGTTGGGAGCGGCGTGCTCGGCCCAGTTCTGCAGCATGCTCGCGCCGACCAGCTCATGGTCGGCCTTCGCGCCCTCGTTGGACGTCGCAATCTGTCGTAGCCGCTCGCCCGGGTCATCGATATCGCTGGCCAGGCTCGCGAACATGATCGAGATCTTCGTCGTGCCTTCGATGTCGTCGCTGCGCTCGTGCACGGAGATCGGGATCGCGGAGATCAGCGAGCGTTCCGGCAGCTCGTCGCGCGCGCTCAGGTAGTGACGCAACGCACCCGAGCAGACGGCCATGACGACGTCATTGAGCTTCACGCCGTACGCGTTCTTGATGACCTTGAGGTCATCCAGCGAGACGTGGGTGTAGGCGACGCTGCGGTGCGCCGTGATCGTCGCGTTGAACGAGGTACGAGGCGCGCGGAACGGCGCGGGCATCCCCGAAGCGCCGCGGCCGCGACGGTTGGCGAGCTTCCCGACGCCTAGCAGCGTGCTCGGGATGAGCTTCACGACCCCCACCGGGCGGCTCGCCATTTCGAGCAACGAGCGTCCGACCATCTCGAGGTCGCTGGGCTTGCGCTCCGGCTCCCAGTCGTCGACGACCGGCTCGGCCGCCGCCGGCGGATTCGGCTCGAGGTCGAACAGCTCGGCCATCATGTTGGCGCCCGTGACCCCGTCGATCACCGAGTGGTGGACCTTCGACACGATCGCGATCAGGCCGTCCGCACGACCTTCGACGACCCACATCTCCCACAGCGGATGGTTGCGGTCCATCTGCCGGGACAGCACGTCGGCGACGATGGCCGCCGTCTCCCGGTCACCGCCCGGCGTAGGGACCACGGCTCGGTGCAGGTGGTAGTCGAGGTCGAAGTCCGGGTCCTCGACCCAGCTCGGGCGCGACAGGTTCAGCGGAACGGTCGCGAGCTTCCGGCGAAAGCTGGGCACCCGGTGCATGCGCGAGGCGATGTAGGCGCGGTAGTCCTCGAAGGAGTAGGGCTGCTTCGCCTCGGAGGGGTCGATGAGCATCAGACCGCCGACATGCATGTGCATCGTGGGCGTCTCGAAGTACAGGAACGCCGAGTCCAACCCGCCGAGTCGTTGCATGGACGGAATCGTACGGCGGAATCTGACGACCCGTCAGGCGATCGAAGCTCCGCTACCGCGATAACGAACGCGCGCGAGCGAGCAGTCGATCAGAAGCGTCATCGAGCGATCCGGGACCGGTGGCTCGGTGATGTGCAAAGTCTCGGCCGTTGACGCCGTTGCGCAGCCACCAAAGATCGTGCGCCCGCGCCCCGAGTCTCTAAGGAGCGGGAGATGTTCGGATCATGGATCGCCTAGCTTGTGTCCGTTGCTCTGAGCAATCTGCCGGCAAGTTGACGGAGGAATGCCTCGTAGAAGATTCCTATCGTCGCTGAATGCCGCCGATATGCGGCGAACTGCCCGTCGCTCGTTACTACGATCGGAAACAGCCCAGAAGCAAACCGGACCGGTTGCGGTGAACTTGCCCATTCCCAAACCTCGCTGCTGATCTCCGGAGCAACGAAGACCGGCATCGCCGCCGTGCCCGAGCCCATACCAGCGGGAATCCCGCCTTTGTGTTTACGTGCCCACTTACGGGCTAGTGCGGCTAGGGCGGCAAGGTCTTCCGTATCTGAAGGTGGAACCTCAATGACGAATGCGAACGTGTGCAGTCTCGTCGCAGATCTGAAATCGGAGCGCCGATACGTCGGGTAAGTTGCGCCGGCGATTTGTGCGGGCTCCGTAGGGCGAAAGAGCTGGGCCGCCATGTCTGCAAGGGCTAAGGCCGCGTTTGCTCGGCCCATTCCGCGCTCCTTTCGGTCGGGATTGTAACCGCCGCGCGAGTTCGGCCGCAGCGTGTCGCTGACTGCTAAATAAGCCACTCGATAAACGGGAGAATCACTTCTTCAACGGATTCACTAGTGAACTCCTTGCTGTGATCCGCCTGTCCATCCCCTTTCGTCGCGTTTGCCACACCCACGCCGGCCGCGGAACCGAGAATCAGACATGGGCCGGTAAGAGCACCAAAAGTCCCTCCCGCGCAGCCGACAACGGTAAGCACACGAGGATAATGGCGGCAATCGTTCCTTCCGAACCGGCGGACGAAAGACTCCGCCAAAAACGGCCGTCGGCGTGATTCGCCTGGAGTCGGCCATCCCATCGCTTCAACCTTCGCATCGGCCTAGCGCGCCTCACACTTTGCTGAACCACCGACGCGAGTTGCCGCGCGGGCGGCTAAATGTGGTCCCGGGGAGGCCCCGTTCCAGCTCACCAGTGATGGTCACCACATTGTCGTAGTTGCGCCCACCATCGAGGACATTGGTTCGAAGCATGGGCCTGCTTGACACGCACAAGTCGACCCTCTGCTCGCGACGTAGTCCGGTGATCTTGATCACCTCGCCCCAGCTCATTTTGTACGTCGGCGTTCGAACCTCGATACAGAACGAGTCCGCGCCGGGCGTGGTTTTCTCCGCGCCACGTTTGCCTCCCACTGCGGCGGCAAGGGTGAGCACTTCTTCGAAGTCGCCGCCACTAGCTCCCTCCGACTGGCATCGTGGCCGCAATCGTTCCATCCGAGCCGACGGACGAAGACCCCGCCAAGAAGGGCCCTCAGGATGATCCGCCTGGGGTCGGCCACTCCGATCACTTCAACCTTCGCGTCGGGGCATCGGGCCTCACACCTTGCTGAGCCATCGCCGTGAGTGATCACGAGGCTTGCTGAGGGTGCTCCCAGGCACACGCGACTCGAGTTCCGTCGCGAACGCGGCGACGTTGCCGTGGTTGCGCCCGCCGTCGAAGATGTTGCGCCTGTTGAGAGGCCCACTTGCGATGCGCAACTCGGCATTTTGTCCGTCGGCACAACCTGTGATCGATATGAGTTCACCGGCGCTAAGGCGCGACCACCCGGGTCCGGACGACTACGACGAACGAGGACTCGCCTTGGGTGCATTCCTGGGACCCAAGGTCTTTAGCTATATCCAAGACCAACGTCAGCGCGTCCGTGAGCGTCGCGTCACCACCGATGGACGATTCGATTGAACGTTTGAACGATGATTGCCAGCAGCACGAAATACACCACTGCAAGAACAAGGATCAGAGTGACCCGAGAGGTCGCTGGTCCAGTGGGCCTTGATGTCATCTCGGAGTCCCCGATACGGACTTGATGCCGACTATGCAGCCGACAGCCTTCCCACCCGCCAACACTACTTAAGGCGTTCTGCGCAGCGCTTGGCTCGGATGGTCACTCGATCCAAGAGCACGGCCGGTAGGGGACTGCCGATTTCGGCGATTGCCGGGTCCGCGCCGACGGTTGCGAGCGCATCGGACACCGTTTCGCACATTGATCGTATTCGGCTTAGCAGCTCGTCGGCGTCGAGGCGTAACGCGGCGGCCATGTCTACCCAGTCGTCGGAGCCGATCCGTGACGCCAGGTCCTTGCGGCCGACCTTCATCGCGAGCTTCAGCTTCGGTTCGTAGGAGTCGGGATACGGCAGCGCGCTACCGATGTCGTACAGCGGCGCCATTCGCACCTGCCGGCCCGCAAGTAGAAGTGCGAAGTTCTTGGCATGAGCGTCTGGCGCTCCGATGATCCAGCTGAACGCCAGAGCGTCGGCGAAGTCCGACACGGCGGCCTGACCGGCCCGACCCGGTATGTGGTCCTGAAGCACGGTGGCGACATCGGCGGCTGTGGGGCCGCCGTCTGATTCGTACTTCAGTTCTGGTGGCACCGAGAGCGCCTGGCACATGTCTTCCTGATGCACGCGGACCATGGCCCCGTTCGGCTGGGTCAGCCGGTCGTAACGTTCCACGACGATGGCGCGCTCGTCGCCGAAACTGACGATCTCGGTACGTACGGTCCGCAGTCCGAGAAGCCGGCCCGCTCGCAGGCACAGATGTTCGTTGAGATCGTGATCATCGAGTCCTTCGATCGCCGGCTTGAGAATGTGGGTTGTGGCCGCGCGTCCGTGTGGTCGTCCCCAGCGCTTGCCCTCGCGTCGCAGCGCGATCTTGGGTTGCGCGCCTGCCAGGCTCCATCGACCCTCGGCTCCTCGTCCGAGCCAGGCCGTGGGGTCGGCCCTGACATCACGAAGCAGACCGGCGACCTGTTTGGCCGACAGCCACTCCACGGATCCGTCGGTGCGCAGCGAGTCCAGCTGGTCCGGCGCCACGATCTGGAAGCTTCCGGGAAGGTCTTCACCGACTCGCGCCAACAGCCCGAGAGGATGCACGGTCGTCGTGTGGAACTCCCGAGCCCAGCGCGCCAGCACCGGTTCGCTGTCAGGTAGCAGGCCCCACAGCCAAGGCTCGACCACCCGCGCCGGATGATCGCGCGCGGTCAACGGCATGGACACCGACAGCGGCGTCGCGTCGGGCAGTCGGCGCCAGTCATCCTCGTAGCGAAACGTGATCCGGCCGGCGGCTCTGGTGAGGCTGCCGGCAACGGCACCGTCGGACACGACTAACAGCGTCTCGGGCACCTCAGTTTTCATCCATCCGCGCCAGCACCGCATCGAGATCCACCGCGCTGCCCGTCGGCGCCTCCTCCGCGATCAGCTCAAGGCCGAGCGCATCCAGCGTGGCCAGAACCAACGCCAGCTCAGCTCGCGCCTTGCCAGACTCCAGCGCGCTGACCCAGCGTCGGGTCACCCCTGCGCGCGCGGCCAGCTCCTCCTGGCTGATGCCTTGCTGCCGTCGGGTGTGGCGCACCAGTGCGCCGACATCAGTCGCGGTACGGATCTGCACCTAGCCCACCACCTAGCCCACCACCTAGCCCACCTTGTTGGGAGCCCTCATGAGCAGCCGGATATTGGGTGCGAACGTTCCCATACGCGGAATGAGAACGTACGATCGCATTGTCTTATTGTGCACGTACGTTCGCATTGTGGCAAGCGCGATCGGTGCGGCAGACTGAGCCGATGGGTAAACGAGCCGTGCGGTTGTCCGCACTCGGTGCCGCGTTGACGGCGAACGCACTCCGTCCGTTCCCGAGTTCCAACCCGCTGGCGATTCCGAGCTTCTTCGCCGGCTGGCTCACCTCCGAGCTCGCCCCGCAGAACCTCATCGTCACGGCTGCGGCGTCGAATGCGCTGGTGCTGCGCAAGCGCCGACGGCTGAGCAGCGCGGACAAGGCAGTGCTCGCACTCAACGCCGCCTCGACGGCCGGG
>DATAVE010000049.1:0-24062 GCA_036267875.1 Mycobacteriales bacterium | reverse complement strand
CGTCGCCACAACCGGTGCGATTGGTGGCTCGGGCCGGACGACGATGGCAGTCCCATCGAGGGCAGCAGTGAGCCGCTTCTCCCTTGCCCGGTTCAGCGCGTCGGCGTCATCCGGCGAGACCGGCACCAGCCGCACGGTGTCGCCGGGGCGTGCTTGCGCGAGCTTCCATCGGTCGCAGCGCACGACGACCGCCGGCACGACGAACCCGCCGAGGCTCGGGCCGTCCGGTCCGACGATCACCGGGGTGTTGCCGGCGAGCATGATGCCGCCGACCGGATATGCGCTGTCGTGGATGTTGCTCGGATGCAGCCCGGCTTCGCCGCCGTCCTGGCGCGCCCAGTCCGGGGTCGGCCCGACCAGCCGTACGCCGGTCCGGTCGCTGCGATGGTCGATGGTCCACGGCTCGTTGAACAGCTCGCGGTATCCGTCGCACGTCAGGTGCTCGGGCGCGCCGTGCGGACCGGCGAGCACGCGCAGCTCCCACTCGCGGCCAAGCACCGGAAGCAGCGCGGCAACCGATCGCGGCGAGCGCAACGGTGAGGGCCCGACGTCGAGCAGGTCACCGGCGGCAAGCGGACGACCCTCGAGCCCACCGAACTTTCCGAGCCGGAACGTCGAGGCACTGCCCAGCACCTCCGGCACCGCAATCCCGCCACGGATTGCGACATAGGAGCGCAACCCCTCGGATGCCGGGCCGAGTGACAGCACCGAGCCGGCGAGCAGCATGCGCGGCTCACCGCGCGGGAGCGGCTCGCCGTCGATCGTCGCCGCGGACCCGCCGGCGACGCACACCACGACGTCGCGCAGCGCTCGCAGCTGCGGGCCTTGCAAGACGCCTTCAAGACCAGGCTCGCCGAGGTCGTTGCCGACGGCGGCGTTGGCGAGTGCGAACGACAGGTCGTCCCATGCCCCCGACGGCGGTACGCCGACACCCCACAACCCGACGCGACCCGGCAGATCCTGGACGGTCGTCTGAAGCCCGGGCTTCGCGACTTCCAGCGCCGCGCTCACGGGCTTGTCGCAGAGTCATGCTGCGCGTACGAGGCGACTAGTTGGATCGGCGTCGGGTTGTAGCCGTTGCACGGGTTGTTCAGCTGCGGGCAGCAGCTGACCAGCACCAGCAAATCGCGTTCGGCGCGCAGCTCGACGTACTTGCCGGGTGCCGAGACGCCGTCCTCGAACGTCAGCCCGCCGTCCGCGGTGAGTGGGACGTTCATGAAGAAGTTGATGTTGTGCGTGATGTCGCGCTTGGTGAGGCGCTGTCCTGATGAGCTCGGCCCCCATTTGCGGACCTGGCGAAGGAAAGTCTCTCGGCAGGCGTGCATGTCGCGGGTGTGCTCGCCGTACCGGACGATGTTGCTCTCTCGCGCGCACGCGCCGCCGAGGGTGTCGTGCCGGCCGCAGGTGTCCTCGACGATCGTCGCGAGCGGGTCGAGCTCGGTGGACACCAACACCGAGCCAGTCGTCAGATACGCCGCGCCTTGTTCTCTGATGGTGTCGACCGCGCTGTAGCGGTTCGCGTAGTCGTGCGCGTCGTAGAAGATCGTGTCGACCGCCTGGTTGCCCTGCAGGTCGACGATCCGGAACAGCGCTCCGGCCGGGACCTCGCCGATCCATCCGTCGCCCGCCGCAACGGTGACATCTAGCAAGGCCGTCATGCCCGGCCTCTCTCGGCGAGCGCGAGCGCGCGACCGGCTTCGTCCCGGGACAGCCGGCACGCATCGTTCGGCCCTGGGGGCTCCGTGGTGGTGATCTCGATCTCGAGGCCCGGGGTCGCAAGGACGACGAGCAGGTCGAGCTCGGTGCGCAGCTCTACCCAGTCATCCGCCGATGCGTAGTCCGCGATCTCGGACAACGCGCCGCGCTCATCGCCGGCTGGGGCAACCTTCTTGAACCAGTTGACTGTGGCGTGCAGGTCGCGCGCCGACAGGTCGTGCTTCATGAGCTCTTGCAGCAACTCGTCGTGCGCGACGCGGGTATGCCCGGTGATTGCGTCGTGCCAGTCCAGCGAGGATCCGGCCACCGAGGCAAGTGCCCTCCCCATGTCCGACATCAAGACCATGTGCGGCTTGATGCACGCCGACATCTGAGCCTTCAGCGTGTCGGGAACATTGAGGCGCTCGCTGCGTTCGCGATCCGCGAACAGCAGCATCGAGATCTCGGCCTCGGGGCCTTGGCACGTCAGCCGTATCAAGTGGTGTTTCGGGACTACGAACGATCTGGCAACCACGGCGTGCACCTCCGGCGGTGTGTCACACCTCCCGGGCTTTTGTCCCGCCGTGGAGCGCCCGGTATGGACCGGACACCTGCACCTCTCGGACCAGACCCATACATCTCTATTAAGAGAGGTGCAGCGGAACCCTAGGCGCGCCTCGCGATGTGGCGAGTCGACTGTGAGATTGCCGGGTGCGAGTTGCGCGTCAGATTCGCCGACGTTAACGGCGCGTGACGTCGCTTGTTACGTGCTTGCTCCCCGTCGGAAATGACGCCGACACAACCGATCCATAACTTCTCGCCTTAGAGACAGGCACCTAGGGTTCCGCGTTCGGAGAGACCGAGCGGCTGGTCCGAGAGGAGCCGGCACATCGACTGGCAACGGCCGGAGTGCTACACGGCGGGATAAAAGCCCGGGAGACCTCAGGGTCTTCCGGGCTTGCCGTTTTTAAGGAGAGGAGGTCGTGATGCAGCTTCCTACCCGCCCTGCCGCGTTAGTCGTCATTGATGTGCAGCATGCCTTCGCGGGCGGCCCCGAGTGGGACGCGCGGATCGCCCGCATCACCGAGCTCACCCGCGCGTGGCGCGCGGCCGAGCTGCCGGTGATCTTCACCCAGGAAGTCCACCGCGCGAGTGGCATCGACTTCGGTCGTGAGCTCGACGGCACCGAGGACGTGCACTGCCTCGACAACGACCCGGCCACCGCGATCGCGATGACGATCGAGCCCGGCGACCACGTCATCACCAAGCGCCGCTACTCCTGCTTCATCGGCACCGACCTCGACATCCTGCTGCGCGGCCTGCGCGTAGAGACCTTGGTGTTGTGCGGCGCGCTCACCGACGTCTGCGTCCACTACACGTTTGCCGACGCGCACCAGCGCGACCTCTACGCCCGTGTCGTCACCGACTGTGTCGGAGGCTCCACGACCGAAGCGAGCGACGCAGCGCTCGACGCGATGAAGTATCTGCAGCGCGACGCGTGGTGCACCGCAGCCGAGCTGCACGAAGCGCTGTCCGTGGCGGTGCCATGTTGACCGCGACCAGGCCTACGCCTCCGATCGAGGAAGCACCGACCCCGAGTGTTCCCGCGCTCGAGGTCAAGGACCTTCACATCACCTTCCCCGGCGGCGTCCAGGCGCTGCGTGGCGTCGACCTCACCGTCGGCCGCGGCGAGGTCGTCGGCCTGGTCGGCGAGTCCGGATCCGGCAAGACCGTCCTCGGTCTCGCGGCCCTCGGTCTGCTGCCGACCAAAGCAATCGTCACCGGCACCGCCGCGCTCTCGGGGATTGACATGGTCGGGGCGCCTGAAGAGGTACGCCGGCAGGCTCGGCGCGACCACGCGGGCGCCGTGTTCCAGGATCCGATGACCTCGCTCAACCCGACGATGCGAATCGGCCGCCAGGTGGCCGAGGCATCCGGCTCGATCGAGTCCGCCATCGATCTGCTCGACCGCGCGGGCATCCCGGACCCACAGCGTCGGATCAAGCAGTATCCGCACGAGCTGTCCGGTGGCCTGCGGCAGCGGGTGATGATCGCGATGGCGATCGCGGGCAGCCCGGACCTGGTCGTCGCGGATGAGCCGACCACCGCACTCGACGTCACCGTCCAGTCGCAGATTCTCAACCTGTTCCGCGAGCTGCGCGACGCCACGACGTCGTTCATCTTCGTCACCCACGACCTCGCCGTTGCGCGTGAGGTAGCCGACCGGATCGTGGTGCTCTACGGCGGACGGGTGGCCGAGATCGGGCCGACCGAGGACGTCCTTCGCGCGCCAACTCACCCGTACACGGCTGCGCTGCTGCACGCTCGGCTCGGCCGGCACTCTCGTCGCGGCGAGCCGCTGCCGACGTTGCCCGGCGAGCCACCGGATCCGCGCCACCCAGCCGAGGGATGCGCATTTGCCGCGCGGTGCTCACACGCCGAGGAGAAGTGCACGACCGCGCTGCCGGTCCTCGAGGTCACGTCACCGACGCGGTCCGTCGCCTGCGTACGCCGCGACGAAATCGGCGCGCACGTCACGAAGCTCCGCGTGATCGAGTCCTGGCCGGCCGCTCCGGAGTTCACCTCCGAGCTTGCGTTGCAGATGCGCGGGATCACGAAGGCATTCGGCAGGGGGAGCGCGCGACGGGTTGCTGTCGACGCGCTCGACCTCGACGTGCGCAAGGGATCGTGTGTCGCACTCGTTGGTGAGTCCGGCTGCGGCAAGACCACGACGCTGCGGATGGCCGTCGGTCTGGAGAAGCCGGACGACGGGACGGTCGAGACCGGTCGCGGCAACCCGCCGCAGCTGGTGTTCCAGGACGCCGGCGCATCGCTCACCCCGTGGCTGCGAATCGGTGACCTCATGGAGGAGCCGCTGCGCAACGCTGGCCTCCCCGCCAAGGAACGCGGGCAGCGGGTGAAGGACACCCTTGCCCTCGTCGGGCTGCCCGATGCGGTCGCCGATGCGCGAGGTGCCGAGCTGTCCGGTGGGCAGCGGCAGCGAGTCGCACTTGCCCGTGCGGTGCTGATCCCGCCGACGCTGCTCGCGTGCGACGAGCCGATCTCCGCACTCGACGTCTCACTCGCCGCCGTCGTCCTCAACCTGCTCGGCCGACTCTCCCGCGAGCTCGGCATGGCGATGCTGTTCGTCACGCACGATCTCGGCGCCGCGCGGTTCGTCAGCGACGAGATCGCCGTGATGGCCGGTGGCATCGTGGTCGAGCGCGGTGCAACCGAAGAGGTCCTCGCAGCTCCGACCAACGACGCGACCCGCGAGCTGCTCGCCGCAGTTCCCGACTTCGAGGCTGCTCGCTGATGGCTGTCGCAGACCCGATCGTCTTCGGTGCCGTCGCCGATCGCCCGGCGCGCGTGCGGCGCGGAATGCGCATGGGCGTCTGGGAGCTCGGCGGGATTGTCGTACTCGTCCTGATCAGCCTGATCGCCATCTTCGCGCCGCTGCTCGCTCCGCACTCGACGACGCAGCCGATCGCGGTCGGCCCGTTCGCTGCACCCGGTCACGGCTCGCTGCTCGGCACCGACGACCTCGGCCGCGACATCCTGTCGCGCACCCTCTACGGCATCCGCTCCACCTGGCTGTCGGCACTCGCCGTCGTCGGCAGCGGCATCATCATCGGCTCGATCATCGGCACGGTTGCCGCGATGGCCGGCGGCTTCATCGACACCGTGCTGATGCGCACCACCGATCTGTTCCTCGCGCTGCCGGGCCCGGTGCTCGCGATCGTCGCAGTCGTGGCGCTCGGCCCGAGCCTGCCGCACACCTTGCTCGCGGTCGGTGTGGTCTGGTGGCCGTGGTACGCCCGCATCGTGCGTGGCGAGGTCCGTGCGCTGCTCGCGCGGCCGCACGTCGATGCGGCACGGCTGGCCGGTGCGTCCAACTTCTCACTCGCCCGGCGCCACCTCCTGCCTGGTGCGTTCCCCGCGGTCCTGGTGACCGGCAGCCTCGACATCGGCAATCTCGTCCTCACTCTGTCGGGGCTGTCGTTCCTCGGCCTGGGCGCACCGCCGCCGACCCCGGAGCTCGGCGCGATGACCGCGAATGGGCTCACCTATCTGTTCGGTCAGCCGTGGGTCGCACTCGTACCCGCCTGTGCCGTCTTCGTCCTTGCCTTCGCCGCGAACCTCGCCGGTGACGGAGTCCGCGACCTGCTCGATGCCGTATGAACCAGCGCCGTATGAGAGGAACCGTTATGCCGACAACCCGCCGACTGCCCATCCGAGTGGCGAGCGTCGCGTGCGCCGTCACTCTGGGGCTCACCGCCGCGGCCTGTAGTAGTGGCAGCTCCGGCGGCGGCACCGCCGCCTCGAGCGGCGCAGGCGCGACAACTACGGCGGCGCCGGTCGCGGGCGGCAGCTCGGGGACACTGCACCTCGCGTTCCTGTCCGACATGAGTACGCCGGATCCCGACGTCTTCTACGACATCGAGGGCAACACGGTCATCCTCTCGACGTACGAAGGGCTGGTTCAGTACAAGCCCGGGACGACCACGATCGAGCCGTTGCTCGCACAGTCCTACTCGGTGAGCAAGGACGGGCTGACCTACACGTTCCACCTGCGCCACGGCGTCGTCTTCCACGATGGGACGCCGTTCGACTCGGCCGCTGCCAAGGCCAGCTTCCAGCGACGGCTCGACGTCGACTCCGCGCCGGCGTACATGCTCGAGCCGGTCGCGCAGATGCTCACGCCGGACAAGTACACGTTCATCGTGAAGCTCAAGCAGGTCGTCACGCCATTCCTCGACTACCTCGCATCGAGCTGGGGCCCGAAGATGCTCAGCCCGACTGCAATGAAGGCCCACGCCGGGAAGGACTTCGACCAGACCTACCTCAACACCCACGACATCGGCACCGGTCCCTACACGCTGACCGCGTTCGACCGTGGCAGTCACTACACGCTGACGCGCTTCCCGAAGTATTGGGGCACCGCACCGGCGTACCAGACGATCGACATCGCGATCACGCCGGACATGAACAGCCAGATCCTCGCGCTGAAGGCCGGCGACCAGGATGCGATCCTGCACAGCTTCCCGACGCCGGAGCTCGCGAGCATCGAGAACGACCCGGACCTGACAGTCGACAACTTCGACTCCTACCTCACCGCGCTGCTCTACATGAACGTCAGCAGCGGGCCGTTGACCAGCTTGCCGTTGCGCAAGGAGATCGCTGAGGCGATCGACGTGCCGGACCTGGTCAAGGAGGTCTACGGCAGCTACGGGTCGGTTGCGGCCTCGATGTACCCGAAGGGGATCCTGCCGCCGGGAGAGGCGCCGCTGAGCTACCCGGCCAAGGCGGTCAGGGTGAACGGGATCAAGCTCTCCTTCGCCTACACCGCCGATGACTCCGGTCTACAGCAACGGCTCGCCGAGCTGATCCAGCAGAAGCTCGAGGGGGCCGGCTTCAAGGTCAGCGTCCGCGAGGTGCAGAACGCGCAGACCTACGGCTACCCGACCGACGTGAAGAACGCCCCAGACCTGCTGCTGGAGACCAACACCCCTGACGCTGCACACCCCGACACCTGGGGGCGCATCGTCTGGGGCACCGGCGGCGGCCTGAACTTCTTCAACTACTTCAACCCCAAGGTCGACGCGCTGATGGACAAGGGCCGTGCCGACACCGACAAGACCACGTCGGATGCGGACTACGCGAAGGCCGGCGAAATGATGGCTGCGCAGGACCCGATCCTGTTCCTCGCCTACTCGCAGAACGTCATGGTGTGGCGCAAGTCGGTCACCGGCGTGACGTTCCGGCCAGAGGAGCCGTGGACCGTGCCGGTGCAGTCGCTGGCCGGCACCGGCTGATCGGGGGCTCGTCTTGACTGGGCTGCACGAATGACGGGGCTGCGCAGGTTCGCCGTCGAGCGCATCACCGCGCTCTTCGCGGTGCTGCTTGCCCTGACCGCGGTGGTCTTCGTCCTCGAGCGGAAGGTGCCGGCCAACCCGGTCCGCGCACTGCTCGGGACGTCGGCCAGCGCGACAGCCGTCGCGGCGAAGAAGCACCAGCTCTACCTCGACCGGTCATTGCCGACGCAGTACTGGCACTTTCTGACCGGCGCGATCACGGGCAACCTCGGGATGTCGCTGCACACGCGCCGCCCGGTGATGTCCGACATCGGGTCGTTCCTGCCCGCGACGATCGAGCTGGCGCTGACCGCTGCGGTCATCGCCGCTGTGGTCGGCATCAGCGTCGGACTGCTGACCGCACGCGGTCGGGGCCGCGCGACGCGACTCGGGTTGCTCGCGGCGTCGTCGGTGCCGCAGTTCCTGCTCGGGCTGCTGTTCCTGATCGTGTTCTACAGCAAGCTGCACTGGCTGCCCGGCCAGGGCCGGTTGTCGTCGGGGGTGACCGCACCGTCGGGACCGACCGGGCTCTACACCGTCGATGCGTTGTTGCACGGCGAGTTCGCGACGTTCTGGAACGCCTTGGAGCATCTGCTGCTTCCGGCGCTCACCCTTGCGATCATCCCGTCGGTGGCGATCGCGCGAACCTTGCGGTCGTCGCTGCAGACGACGCTGCGCGCCGACTACATCCGTACCGCGCGGGCCAAGGCGCTGCCCGAGCGCGTCGTGCTGCTGCGGCACGCGTTGCGCAACTCCGCGCAGGCACCGCTGACCATGGCCGGTCTACAGGTCGGGCTGATGCTGTCGGGCGTCGTGATCGTGGAGGACATCTTTTCCTTCCCCGGTCTTGGTCTCTACACCGTGCGTTCGATTTCGACGTTCGACCTGCCGGCGGTGGCGGGGGTGTGCCTGGTGCTCGGCGCGATGTACGTCGTCATCAATGCCCTGGTCGACCTAGCGCAGGCGTGGGCTGATCCGCGAGTGAGGGTGTGAGGAGTGTGAGGGCAGCGCGATGAGTGGGGTACGTCGGGTGATCCCGCTGACGCTCGGCTGGGAGGAGCTGCCGAAGACGGTGTCGGTGTTCGGCGCCGACCCCAGTGAGCGATTGCTGGAGCCGGTGCCGGCCGTTCTGCTCGAGCTCGACGGCGGATGGATGTTGCTGGACACCGGGCTGAACCCGGCCCTCGTCCGCGACCCGGTGTTGTTCGAGCGCTTCCACGGCGGGCAGGTGAAGGCGGTGCTGCCGGATCATCCCGGTGATCCGCTGCTTCGCGCGGTCGAGGAGGTCGGGCTCGCGCTCGAGCAGGTAAGCGTGGTCGCGTTGTCGCATCTGCACAACGACCACGCCGGGGGAGTTCGGCATTTCGCGGCGCGCGACGTCCCCGTGCATGTGCAGCGTCGCGAGCTCGACTACGGGCTCTATGCACCGCACCCGCAGCCGGAGGAGCACGCGATCTTCCGGGTCGACTTCGACGACCCGCGGATCTCGTGGGAGGTCGCGGATGGTGACGTCGAGATCGCGCCGGGTGTCACTGCCGTGTTGACCGCCGGACACACGCCTGGCCATCAGAGCTTCATCGTCGACTTCGAAGGCGGCGGCGGTCTGGTGCTCGCCTTCGACGCCGCCGACCTGCAGGAGAACATCGACGAAGAGAAGCCGGTCGGGTTCGCAGTAGGAATGTCGCCGCAGGTGACACTCGAGCCACTGCTGCGGTTGAAGGCCATCGCCGCTGAAAAGGGCTACCGGATGGTGCCCGGACATGACCCGGTGGTGTGGCCGGCCTTCACAACCGAGATGCGCGACCTGACCTTCGGCACCCGGATCTACGGCTAGGTCTTGCCGTGCTGCATGAGTTGCCTGCAACTGCCTCGACGGTGCATTGGGGTTGCTTCGACAACTCGATCCCGGCCGTATTGAAGGTTGCGTCCGGTGACCTCGTGCGGATCCGGACGCTGACGCATCACGCGGGAGATGCGCCGGATCTGCTGATGGACGAGGAGATCCGGTCGCTGTACGACTCGGTCACCGATCGAGGTCCTGGGCCGCACATCCTGACCGGCCCGATCGAAGTTGAAGGCGCGCTGCCGGGCGACACGTTGGCGGTGCGCATCCTCGATGCCACGCCTCGGCTGCCGTACGGATCGAATCTCGCGGCGCACTGGGGTCACCTCTATGACGCGTTCAACAAAGAGCGCGTGACGATCTACTCGCTCGACCTTGCTGCTGGGTTGGCTCGCGCCGCATTCGCCTATGACTGGACGGCTTCGCCGTTGGCCAATGCGCCGGGCACGATCGTCGACCCGTTGACCGTCGTGCGCGAGAAGGCTTTGGAAGGAGTGGCGATCCCGCTTCGCCCGCACTTCGGGACGATGGGCGTCGCGCCGGCGGCGGCCGGTCGGCACAGCAGCGTGCCGCCTGGTGACCACGGCGGGAACATCGACAACTGGCGGATCGGCGCCGGCGGCACCATGCACTATCCGGTGCAGGTGCCGGGTGCGTTGTTGTCGGTCGGCGACCCGCACGTTTCGCAGGGCGACGGCGAGGTGAGCGGTACGGCGCTGGAGTGCTCGCTCGACGGGCTGCTCGAGCTATCAGTCCGGACTGATCTCGGCTTTACCTATCCGGTGTTGGAGACCGCGACGACGTGGTCGGTGCACGGGTTCGGTGACGATCTCGACGAGGCGATGCGGTCGGCGTCGTTGCGGATGATCGACCTATTGGGTCGGCTCTTCGGGTTGTCGCGCGACGACGCGTATTCGTTGCTGAGCGTCGGCTGCGACTTCACGGTCACTCAAGTCGTCGACCAGCGGCAGGGCGTGCACGCGTGCGTCGACAAGCGGATGTTCTTCGGCTCGTGAGTGCGATTTCGTGCTGGACGTTCGCGCCCGCTGATGGCGTGCCCGAGCCGGTTGCGCCGTACAGTCACGCCGTTGCCTACGGCGACCTGCTGCACGTCACCGGGCAGATGCCGATCGACCCCGCGACCGGACTGCTGGTGCCGGGTGGCGTCGCTGCGCAGACGGATGCGGTGCTCGGGAACCTGCAGCGGGTGCTCGAGCGGTGCGGGTCCTCGCTCGATGC
Organism: Mycobacteriales bacterium; assembly: GCA_036267875.1. Lineage (GTDB taxonomy): Bacteria > Actinomycetota > Actinomycetes > JAFAQI01 > JAFAQI01 > DASZTV01. The sequence goes on along the minus strand of DATAVE010000049.1, from coordinate 13,430 downwards.
TGCGGTCTCGGTGCGGGCGTATCTGACCTCGTTCGACGACTATGCGGAGTTCAACGCGGCGTACGAGCGCTGGTTCGCGCCGCCGCTGCCGGCGAGGACCTGCATCGGCGTGACGGGGCTCGCTGTCGGAGCCTTGGTCGAGATCGACCTGATCGCGGCAAGGCACGGCACTGTCACGCGAGCCGTGGCCGACTAGCTGCGAACGAAGTCTGCTAGCGGGCCGTAGTCGCCGCCATCGGCCGCTTTCAAGGCGGAGATATATGTGCGACGTACGTCGCCATCTGTGTTGAGGTTCGAGCTGCCCCAGCTGAATGGGCTCTGCTCGAGCGAGGTGAGGAGGAGATCGGCGAATCGGCGGGCGTGCCGTCCGTTCCCGTTTGGAAAGGGGTGGATGAGCACGAGCTTGTGATGAAGCTCGTACGCCGCCTGGTCGACCGGAAGTGGGTTCGACCCCGACAACCACGCGGCGGCATCGGCCATGAGGTTGCGGACTCGCACACTGATCTCGCGCGGGTCGACGCCGATGTTCTTCTCCGTATTGCGATAGAGGCCCGCCCACTTCCATACGTCACCGAACATTGCGCGGTGGAGATCGCGCGCAGTCTTGTCATCGAGGACGTCAGCTGTCGTCGGGTGCGCCCATCGACGTCGCCGATGTGACCTGAGGATGTTGGCTTGCTCCGCCTCGTTGAGATTGTCATACGTCGCGATCCAGCTTGGAATCAGGCCCTGCGCTTCGTCTGGGTCGAGCGGAGTAGATCCGAGTGGCTCGCCGCTGGTAGCCGCTACGCGGCGGTCAGCGGTGGGCTGCATTGCGCCAGAGACCCGGTCGGTCACGGATTTCGGCTGCCTGCTCGGCCAGTTGATCGAGGGTGGCGGCGTCTGTGACCGCCTGCCCCTCCAAGGCCATCGAGTGAGCGACCGGGCGCAGCCGCTCGACTGCGAGCTGGCGCGCGCGTTGGTCGATCATTTGATCGAGGGGCTGCCGCGGGACCAGCGCATAGACAAGATCGCAGTCGAGAGCATCCGCAGCGCGGCGGAGTGTGCCCAGTCGAATGCCGCCGCTACGTTCATTGCGCTCGAGGTTCGCGACAGCGGTCACCGAGACGCCCATTCTGGCCGCCAGATCGGCCGTCGCCATGCCGAGTGCTTCTCGTAGGGCACGCACCCAACCGCCGACAGGCGTAGCCATGGTGTCGGCGATCGGACGCAAAGCACTTAGACGACGATCGAGCGCTTGACGGGCAGTTCGACGAGTTTCCTTTTTAGGCGTTCCAGCCACGACGACGCCTCCTTCGTTTGCTTACAACTAATACTAGCGACACCAGACAAGAAATCAACTATTTAACATGTCAAGACACTACCTAGATCGACACGTTTAGGTGTTGATCGATCTCATTGGTGCTCGTCATGATGCAGGCGCCACCCGGATCGCCGTCGAATAGACGCGGAAGGTCTAGGCGACAAAGGGGTTGCCATGCGCGCGCGGGGCGGGTTCTTGGCTGTTGGCGTGCTGGCGCTGCCCTTGATGTGGGCTGGGATCGGGGGACTGTCACCGGCGCGGCCGTCCGTCGACCGCGGGCAGGTCGCCGAGCTCGACATCGTCGCGTCGCCCGATGGTTCCGGCGTGGACTGCACGTACGCCGATCCATGCAGCCTGCAGGTAGCGCAGGAGAGCGTGACCGCGCGTGCGCTCAGCCCGGTGTGGCATGCAGACCTCGACGTCGTACTCGAGCCAGGCACCTACCCCCTCACCCAGCCGCTACGGATCGGCCCGCAGGAGTCCGGCCGCGACGGCTATCAGGTCGTCTATCGCGGTGCCGACGGCGAAGCCGTACCGGTGCTGTCGGGCGGCAGGCAGCTCACCGATTGGTCGCTGGTCAAAGGAACACCGAACACCTGGTCTTCGCCGATTCCGGCCGGCTTCGACACCCGCCAGCTCTACATCGATGGCCATCGGATGCCGATCGCGACGGCGAAGCTCGGCGGGGTCGGGTTGCTGCAGACGTCTTCCGGGTTGGTTGCGTCGTCGTCGAAGCAGATCGACAGCTGGCCGAATCCGTCCAACGTCCAGGCCGTCTTCCGCGGCGGCAACGGGCCGTGGACGCAGACGTCCTGCCCGATCACATCGATCCGCGGTGCCGCGATGACGCTGGCGGAGCCGTGCTGGCACAACCTGCACCTCAAGGCCCTCGGCGTACAGGAGCTGTCGTGGCTCGACGATCCGATGGGTGGGTTCGGCGGGCTCGCGCCGTACAAGGCACCGACGTTCTACCAAAACCTGTACTCGGCGCTGAGCCCTGGTCACTGGGTGATCGACCGCGTCGCAAACCGGATCTACTACGAGCCGCGCAAGGGGGAGGACCTCTCCAAGGAGACTGTCGTCGTCCCCGCGCTCCAGACGCTGCTGCAGATCTCCGGCGCGCACGATGTCACTGTCAGCGGTCTGACCTTCGCGTATGGCACATGGACCGCGATCGACGGTCGTAACGGCTTCCCGCAGATGCAGGCCGACTGGTACCTGTCGGGTCCGAACGCCAACACCCTCGAAGGTTCGTGTCACTACAACAAGCCTGCGGGCAGCTGCCCGTTCGCGTCATGGACCCGTACGCCGGCCAACGTCGTACTGACTCACACGTCGCATGTCTCGATCGTCGGCAACCACTTCACGCACCTCGGTGGCGCGGGACTCGACCTCTATCGCGGCGCACAGAGCGATCTGGTTGCGGGCAATGAGTTCAACGACGTCGCTGCTTCAGCGATCCAGCTCGGGGCGACCAACGATGCGTACAAGCCGCTCGAGCATCACGTCACCGTGACGGAGAACTACATCCACGAGGTCGCCAACCAATACCTGGGTGGGATCGGGATCTGGCTCGGCTACTCGACGTACTCCTCCATCACGCACAACGAGATCGACCACGTGCCGTATACCGGCATCTCGGTCGGCTGGGGTGGCTGGCACCAGAACGTGCTGGTGCCTAACCGGAACCCGAACGGCAACGCGCACAACCTGGTCGCGAACAACGTCATCTACGACTACATGCACACGCTCGGCGACGGTGGCGCGATCTACACGAATGGCTCGCAGGCGACGTCGTGGCCGACCGCGCTGCGGCTGCTGGGCAATATCGCCTATCGCGGGACGAACACCGACTTCTCGATGTATACGGATGCGGCGAGCAGGTACGTGAAGATCGGTGGCAACCTCGTCTACTTCCAGCCCGTTGACTCGTTCGACACCGGTGGCTGTCACACGGTCGGGCACATTCGCATCTTCAACAACTACTTCTCGCAAGGCGGGCCGGCCTACCCGTGCTTCGTCGAGAAGGACATCGTGCCGTCGCACAACACGAACATCTGCCAAGACCCGACACCGGCTCAGCTGCCGGTGAAGATCGTGCGCGCGGCCGGTCTGAGCCCGGCCTATCGAGGCCTGTCGCAGCAGTACCGGCCCGAGGTCGACATGGTCGGGCCTGCGCAACTGTCGAAGTCTGGCGGCCAAGTGGTCGTCAGCGGAACCGGCTTCGCGCCCGACTCGGTTGTGCATTTCGGTGACGCCGTCGCACGCAAGGTGCAGTTCCTGTCGAGCAACTACTTGCTGGTGAGTGCACCAGCCGGTAACGGCAAGACCGCCGTGACGGTGACGACCCTGGGTGGCAAGAGCAGCGCCAACAAGTACGCCGTGCTGACGTACTCACAGCTCCCGATGCCCTGCCAGCTCAGCTCAGGAGCCGGGATCAGCGCCGGCCTCCTGAGCTAGTCGCACTGCAGTTCTTCGGACGTGGACTAGTGCGTGGAAGATTGCTGTGGACATAGAGGGGCGAATGGCACATCCGCTCTAGGAGAAGCGGGACCAGACTGTTCGGCGGTCCCGGTCGAAGTCGAGGATGACCTGCTGGTCGAGCTGACTCGCGGGCGTCGAGGCTACGTAGATCGCGAGGTTCTCCTCGAGGTGATCCCACGCGGCTAGTGCCTCCACCGCCGAGGCCTGACGAGCGCGCCAGTCGAAGAGCGGCTCGATCGCGATCATCACCGTGACCAGCGCGGAGCAGATGAAGCCCAACGTCCCGAGCGGACCGAGGTTGGCCAGCCCGAGAACGATCGTGGTCGTGGCCGACAACAGCAGACTGAGCACCATCGAGCCGGACGCGAGGTTGCGCCAGACCCAGCGACGGTTGCGGGCGTAGTCCTTGTCTTCGATCAGCCGCAGCCGAACCATGTCGGCAAGGTCGAACGGCTTGAGTCCGGCTACGAGCGGGTGTGAAGTGTCCTGTTCGCGCTCACGCGCTTTGGCGTCCGCCAGGAGGTCGCGAAGCTCACCTTCGAGTGGCGCCACCTCACGCTGCATCTTCTTCAACGTCTGCGCCATCGTCCGGCGGCGACGAGGCTTGCCGACGCGGGAATCGCCGACTGCGTTTGCCTCTGTCATGACTGAAGTCTCTACCCCGCGGCGCTGGCGCGCGCAAGGAGGGCGTGGCGAGCGCTGGTGGCGCCTACGACGACGTGATCGCCGCGCACAACGACTCCGCCTTGGCTGCGCCTTCGCGGGACAGCGTTATTTGTGCGGATGTCGTCGCCGTCTTGATCGTGAGCATCACCGCTCCCGCTCGCGAACCCGCGGTGCCCTTGCCGACCGTCACACCAGTCATAGCCGATCGCGGGATGACCTCGCTCTGCACGGTCTTCTTGAAGACACCCTTGCGCCACACCACGAGCACGCGGTCGCCGAGGACCGCGAGTAGACCGATGTCGCGCAGGTCTGGCCGGATGATCATCCCCGGAAAGGCGAGGGAGATGACGTCACTCGGGCCGACGTTCGCCTCGAATGCAGAGCGCATGTCGCGAAACGCCTGACCTGCCAGCTGGACGCAGTCCCGCTCGCCCGTCAGCTCGACGTAGTTGATCAGGCCTTCTGAGAACTGCTCCTGGGCATGGCTGTCTGGCATTGGTTGTCCTCTCGGTTTGTTGGAAGTGCGGGATGGTCCTTAGTGGCTGTGATCTTCGGCTGCCAGCCAGCCGTCTGGGGTCGCTCGGACCACGATCGTCGCGGGACTTGGTGGTCCCGTCGAGCCTGCCGATCGGCAGGGTGTCCGTGCGCTTGCCGGGCAGCCGCAGACCTAGACCGGCGTGGGCGTGGGACTCTCGGTTGGCGTCGACGTCGGTGTCGGAAAAGGTGTGGGCGTGGGAGGTGGCGTGGCCACTGCGAACTCTTGATACTCATCGCGGCCCACCACTAGGTACCGCATGTCGTTGCGTCGGTAGAACGAGAAGCGCTGCTGCTTGGCCTGCCGAACGTAGTCGGTGTAGCCGGTGTTGATTCGTGCCTCACTTATCGCAAATCCGAGCGAGTTCGCCCAGATCTCTCGACCCCGTCCGATCAGGTTCTGGAGCTCGTCGTACTTCGACGGGTGGGGATCTGTCGGAGTGGTGAGGTAGCTCAGGTCGACGTGGTTGTTGGCAAGCCGATCGACCGTCGGATTTGGGACGTACACCAGGCTGCTGGTGTTCATGCTCTCGACCATCGCGTACTCGCTTACCGCCGAGAAGCCTTCGGAGCCCCAATGCTGTGTCCGCGGTAGGTCGTGAAGCAGCGTGACGTTGATTCGCGCCGTCCCGCGGTTGAGAGTCACTGCTTGGTAGGAGATGGGTACCGCAGGCGCCATCAGCTGTGCGAATGAGTCGCGCTGAGGGGTGAAGATGATGTATCGCGTGTATGGCTTTCGGGGTGCGAGCGCCCCCATCGGTTCCACGGCATAGTCGATCGACTGCTTGGGTTCCGGTCCCACCTCGAGCAGGCTGGTGAAGGTAGGCGTTTGCGCAGCAAGCTGCTGTGACTCCGTGATGTCTTGCTGCAGCTCTGCCAGGGGCACGCCGAGCGGTGCTCCGTCGAGCTCGACGACGACGATCGTCGCCGGACCCGACTGGTACTGCTCGGCCACGTCGAAGGTGTGGCCGGCCAGTCCCTTCCAGCCGGTGAGTCGGGTCATCTGACTGACCTGGGAGGCAGTGAGTGTGGTCGGCCGGTCGGCAGTCGGGTGGGTCGATGCAAGCGCGCCGGACAACGGGACCGGCGCGGCGAATCCGATCAGCAGTGCGGCGGTGAGCGCCACGCGGCGATTGGTGGCTGGAGTGCCGGACGGCGGCATTGCGATGCTCCGATGTCGAGATGCGTCCTCCTATCCAAGATCATTCGTGGCTGGTAGGGAAGCGATCTGCCTCCGCCGACGAGGGAGGCGGCTCGATGTCCCTTTCGCGAATGGAGCACCAGGAACTTTCGGCGACGCCTCGTTAGGCTCCCGGCATGGCGCCTCCATCGACTGAGCCGGTGGACAGCGGCGGCTACCGGCTCACGATCCGCGAGCTTCGAGTCAATGGGTCTCGTTCTGAGTGCGTAGCCATTCACCAGCAAGCGCTAGATCTCGGTGAGCGCGTCACCATCGGTCAGCAGTCGTCTGTGCAAGTCGGCGCGGAGCCGCTCGACCGCGGGGTCTCGCGACTCGCTCTCGCGGTGAGCGTTACGCCGCTCGGATGGGATCTCGAGCTCGAGAACCGAAACGGTCACACGATCCATCGATGGGCGGCGCTGCCGGAGTGGAGCGTCCAGGGCGTGCGCCGTGTCATTCGCTGGCCGCGCGTCGGTGTGTTGATCGCCGGCGTCGACTCAACGCTCGAGCACTGGGTACTGCTGGAGTCCGATCTCTATGAGATCGAGCGACCCGCAGACAGTGGTCGCGACCGCGCAGAGCGTATGTCGGGGGACACCGTGACTGCACCGATCCCTAGGGACGTCACGCCGATGCAACGCGCCGCGGTGCAGGCGATCTTCGCTGAGCACCTGGCGTGGCCGCCCGCTGCGAACCCTGTTGCTCGATCGCTCGACTCGGCCCGCCACCGATTGGGCGTGGGGTCGGAGAGCGCGGTGAAGGCGCGCCTTCAGCCGGTGCGCGATCGGGCTTACGGACTGGGCCTCGCTCGTCAGGTCGGCCTGACCGACCCGACGTACGTCTATCACCTTGCCGAGCTGGGCTACTTCGTCCCGCCTACCCGACTCGGCTGAAGACCGTCGTGGTCGGCTTCACGGATAGCCGGGCCGCGCGGCGCGGTTACCAGGTGAGCTCGACGGGCCACCAGCTCTCGTCCCAATGGGTCTGATCACCTGAGATCGCAAGGTCGGGGTCGTGGTTGAGGAGGGCGGCGACCAGCAGATGTCGGAACAGCGCGAGCTCGGTTGCTTGCTGGACGCAGCCGCCGGACACTCGAAATCGGCTGACCTCCAACCGGAGCGAGACGCGGTTGGTTGCGGGATCGAAGGCTTCCTGGAGGAGTTCTGCTTGCCAGCGCCACCGATTGAACGACCCGCCCTGTGGGTCGTTGGTCCTGGTGTCACACAGTCTGACCAAGTGTGAGTGCGTCTTGCTATTGCCGATGAGCAGTCGTCGAGTCTGCGCAACGAGCTGTTGCTTCTTGCCACTCCCCACAGTGAGGTTCGCCTGCGAGAAGGGGACCGACCACGCGGCGGTCTTCCAAACCGTGTCGATGACGCTCTCGGCGTCGCCGTGAATGGTCAGCTCGAAGTTGAGAGGCGATAGCACCGAGGCGGTCTCGGCGTCGGTGACCGCGGCGGTCATGGTGTGCTCGTTTCGTCGATGCCTGCGATCGTGGCGGCGGGGTCGTCCTTGCGAATCAGGTTGATGGTCAGGTTGTTGATGGCATCTATCTGTGAGCGCGTGAGTAGGCCGGCGAAGCCTTCAGTCGGCAGGTTGCGAGGCTGAATCGTCACTACTCGCTGCGTGCGTTCATCGCGGATGGCCGCCTCGGCACACGCGCCGGTGGCGTCAACGCTCGGCGTACCCAAGCCCCACACCAATCCATCGACGGTGTGAGTCTGCGGAAAGGGAAGTCGCTCGAGCGAAGCCCTGATCGCTTCGGCCGAAGCGGCCGTCGTGATCGCCATCGCGCGTATCTCGCGTTGAAGCGGGGACTTGGCGTGGACCGCGAGTCCGGCCCCTGATGCGGCGGCTTCCGCGCTAGCTGACGGTGCCCGGCCAAGCCGGAAGCCCTCGAGGATCAGGTCACGGACCTCACCGTAGGCGTCCTTGTTCATGAGGGTGCCGTCCTTGGTGGCGACCGCCGGTGTCGAGATGTTGCACTCGCGGCCTTGCGGACCGTCGACGATCTTGAACGTCGCCTTCCAGTCGTAGGCAATCCCCTTCACGGTCTGCTGGCCCAGTGCAACGTTCCAGGTGCGACTGTCTTCACGTTCGAACCAGACGATGCTGCGTGCGTTGGAGCGCCCCGAGTTGATGCCGAGGAAGTCGCTGCCTCGGAAGGCTGATGAGTTCAGCCGAAGACCTCCGAGAGTGACGACGGCGGCGCGCACCGCCGCGTCTGCCATCCGCGCACCGACCTCATCCCATGGGTCGGGAAGGTTCGTCAGCTCGGTTCGATCGCGAGTGCGAACCTTCGTCGCGAGCTTGTTGGTCAGTCCCACGGATCAGTCCTCCGTCGAGTCGGTCGTTGTCGCAGACGGCGCCGGGCGGTCGTAGAGATCGCTGCGTCGCGCCGTACGGTGGTTGCGGGATTTGATGGCGCGGGTCCCGTCGCCGAGATAGGCGAGGACTCCGATCACCGCCAAGATCACGAACACCGTTGCGGATACCGGAAACGCGATCACGTTCAGCTCCCTCTTCTTGTTGTGATTCCTAGCGCGGGTCATGCGCCGCGCAGATGGAAGTAGTAGTCGGTGTTGTCGAAGACGCACCGGCTCTGTCGATGGATCACGGCGATCTCGGGCCACACGTCCTGGTCGCTCGCGATGGTGAGGCTGAACCGCAGGATCCACGTCGGATTCCCGGCCGAGTCCTTGCTGCGGGTCAGGGCCGGGTGGAGCGGCTGGCGTCGCCCGGACGGGTACCCGTTGTCGGTCTCGGACTGCTCGGAGAGATGGACGGCCGTCGGTCGTTGGCTGCTGTTGAGGTCGATCGTGGCCGTGTGCGAGCCGGGCTCGACGAGGTATGGGCCCGGCGTGCCGCCACCGTCGCCGACGAGGTCGACGCAGCGACCGTTGCTCTGCGATCCGATCGCGTTGCTCGCGAAGGCGCCGTACTCCACAGCGCCGGACCCGCTGACGTGAAGAATCGGCCACTGCGGCTGGGTGCTGGAGTTGGCCGACGCTGCTGACGGGGTGCTCGCAGCAATCGCGAAAAGAGCGGCAGTGAACGCCGATCCAATCGTGATCTGTCGCGTCCTGTGGCTTGTCCCCACCATGATCCTCCGTTGATCGTTTTCGCGACTGGTCGTCGCATGAACATGACTAAACCGCCGGTGAGTGGCTTGGTCGATCCTGCCGATCGGCAGGGTGTTCGGATCGTTCCCGGCGGCCTACGTTTCGCCTGTCACCCGCCTCGCCAGTGAGGCGGCCGAATGGATTTTTGGGGGAACTCATGAGGCAATACGCCCATCGACTTCGTCGGCCAGCTCTCGTCGCCGCCGGCGTTGTTCTCATCGGCTGTTCTGCCACGGCCTGCATCGGCGGGTCAGGGCTGAGCGCATCGTCGACCTGCCGGGACTTCCTCAACGCCTCGCCGAGTGCGCAGCAGTCGATCATCGACAAGCTCGCGGCGCAGTACGACAAGCCGGACTACTCGACGCCGCTTGGCGCGCCCGAGGTGCCTTACGCCTGCTCTGCCAACCCCGACATGACGCTGGGTCAGTTCTTCCAGCAGGCGGAGGACTAAGGCCACCGCTAGGTGGGCTGGTCGTCGGCGCAGTTGCGGCCAGTGCTCGGCCGCCTCAGGTCAGTGGGGCTGGTACCGCACCAGCGATGGTGGGTCGGGCTGGAGCAGCGGCTCGGTGACCACGATCAGCTGGGGTACACCTGGCCATACTTGTGGCAACCGGGTCTACATCATCACGCGGCCGAGACGGGGGACGAGCGATGTTCTGTGGCATGTGTGGCGTTGCCGCCAAACCGGAGGATCGCTTCTGTACGGCGTGCGGCGCGGCAGCGGTCGCGCCGCCACCGCCGTCCTCACCCGCCCCGCCTGCCGCGGTACCCGTCGTCGTACCGGAACCCGAACCCCAACCTGCGCCGGAGCCGGCACCACTGAGCGACGGTGTTGCTGAGCTGTTCAAGGGTCAGGTTCGGACCAACTGCTCGAGCTTCGGGACCACGTTCATGCCGTTCGGTGCGGTGCTCTACCCGAGCGAGAGGACCGGCGACAAAGCTCTGCAGTGCTTCGAGGTCGGGGACGGTGGCGATTGGGTCGCGGTCAGCCAGAAAGGATGGCCGGTCGTCCTCCGAGATCGCGGCGAGAGCTCGCTGAGCAGCTGGACGTTCGTATCGCAAGACGCCATGAAGCTCGCGGCGAGCTGGTTCTACGAAGGCAATCTTCGACAGGGCATTCGAGCCCAGGCGACGCGCTGCTCTCTGATGCTGACCGAACGCGCACTGCGCGTTGGGCTGCACGCCAAGACCGTGATCGGGCGGGAGCCTCCCGGGCCGTGGTTCCTCAGCGACGATGAGAACAAGGTTGTGCAGTTGAAGAAGCATTGTGTCTATGCCGCAGTTCTTCCGTACGACGACATCACGCTCATCGACGGCGGTCGTCATTACATCGAGATCCACCTCGGCGGTGCTGCAGGCCTGTCGATGGTTGGTGGCATCGGCCGCAATCCGACGGACGGCAAGACGCAGTGGGGGAAGATGTATGACTTCAACCTCGCCCTCGCCGAGCGCATGCTCGACTGGTATGCGAAGAGTGAGGACGAGAAGAAGCGGTCGGCGGCGGCACGGGTTCGTGCGAGCGACTGGCAGAGCGGCCTGGCCAATCGGCGCGGGATGAAGTGCGAGTTCAAGCCCTAGGTTCTTGTGCCGACCGTCAGCCGCCGTTTGTCCTCACTAGCCGCCCAGGGCGAGCGCCGGTGTCGGTGTCGTTGGTTCTCGTCAGCACACCGTTGACGAGAGTTGCGATGTAGCCCTCGGCGCCCTGCAGGATCCGGCTCGCGCCTGCTGGCAGGTCGTAGCGAAGCTCAGGCGCCTTGATGCGCAGCCGCTCGAAGTCGATGGCGTTGATGTCCGCCCGCTTGCCGACCGTGAGCGTGCCGCGGTCGGCGAATCCGTACAGCTCAGCGGTGTCGCCACTCATCTTGTGTACGAGCAGCTCGATCGGCAGCAGCTCGCCCGCCGTACGGTCCCGACCCCAGTGCGTGAGGTGGAACGTCGACGACGAGCAGTCCGAGATCAGGTTCACGTGCGCGCCCGCGTCGGACAGCCCCGTGACTGTGTTCGGGTCGAGCAGCATCTCGCGGCAGACCTCGAGGTTTCCGCCGGCGAAGTTCGATCCGAGTGCCATGTAGAAGGCCTTGCCGTCTTGTTCGAGCAGAAGGTCGTACATGTATGCCTGCGGCTCGATGCCCGCGCCCATCGCCTTCATGAACACCGAGTCGTCGAAGCTCGGCTCGTAGTTGACCGGCTCGGCCAGCGGGAACGTCACCGGCAACGCGCTGTTGAACAGCAGCATCAGCGCGGCCGCGCCGTTCGGCTGGTTCTCGAACTTGTCGGTCTCGGTGAGGATCGCGTCACGGATCCCCGGGCGACGCATCTCAGTGACGCGCTCGGCCAGTGGCAGGTCGGCGATCGTCAGGTACGTCGGACGGAACATGAACAGGTGGTAGGCGTCGAGGCTCGTCATCAAGGTGACAGACCGCGGCAGGATCTGCGGCCGTAGCACCAGGCCTGCCGCGGAAGACGCGCGCGCCGCGTCCATGACCCGACGCCAGTCCTCGGGATCGTCGAACAGCTGCGCCAACGTGAACGTGACCGGCCGACCGCTCGCCTCAGCCGCCGCCTGCAGCAGGGGCAGCTCTTCCATCATCGTCGAGTGCTCGCCGCCGAGGGCATCGAGCTTCCCGATGGTGCCGGCGACGATCGCCTCGAAGACTCCGTGACCCGCTCCGCGCATCGCCTCAGCAAGCGCGACGAGCTCGGACTTTGCCGCGAACGTGCCCGGGACCGGAGTACCGGACCGCGACCGGTGACCGACCGTCCGTGACGTGGTGAAGCCGACCGCACCCGCGTCGAGTGCGCGACGCACGACCGCAGCCATCTGCTCGAGGTCCTCGGCGGTCGCGTCCTCGTTGTTACGACCGCGCTCGCCCATGACATAGAAGCGGACCGCGCCGTGGGCGATCTGCGCGGCGATGTCGACGGCGTAGGAGCGGGTGTCGAGCAGGTCGAGATAGTCCTCGAAGGTCTCCCACTGACCCCACGGCATGCCGGTCGACAGCGCGGAGCCGGGGATGTCCTCGACACCTTCCATGAGATCGATCAGCGCTGCGTGGTCGGTCGGGCGAACCGGTGCGAACCCGACGCCGCAGTTGCCCATCACCAAGGTGGTCACGCCGTTGGCGGCGGACGGCTCGATTGCGTCGTCCCACGTGACCTGGCCGTCGTAGTGAGTGTGTACGTCGACCCAACCCGGCGTGACCAGCGCACCGTCGGCGTCGATGCGTTCGCGAGCCGCACCGCTGACCTGACCGATCTCGACGATCCTGCCGTCGGTGATGGCCAGGTCAGCCGAGAAAGGTGCCGCGCCCGTGCCGTCGACGATCGTTCCGCCGGCGATGACCGTGTCAAACATCCCGCTGACCACCTTGCTGTAGGAAGTTCGGCGATCTTCCCACCGCATCGTTGGTGCCGCTAGGGACTAGGTCAGCAGGTCGCGACCGCAGGGTCGACGTACGGCGTGCCGCTCAAGCTGCCCGACGTGGCACCGTTGTTGTAGAAGGCATCTGCCGAGACGTAGTACGAGCTGTTCCACGGCGACGACGCGATGCGGTACCACCAGGTGTTTCCGTCGGCCACCTTGAAGCCGGTCAGCCGGCACGCGATCTGCACCGTCTGGTGCGAGCCGATCTGCGGACCTTCCGACCCGCCGGCGTTCGTGTAGTTGGTCCAGGTGTTGGACACGCCGCCAGTCGTCTCCGACCAGGTATGCGGGGGAGGCGGGGGTGCCGATGCCGAGGCGGTCGTGCCGTAGGCGTAGGGGGACCAGTGCGTTCCGGCGGAGTTCTGCGCTCCGATCTGGAAGGTGTAGCCGGTCGAGGCGGCAAGGCCGCCGATGGTCATCGAGGTGACGTTGGCGCCGACGGCTGGCCCCGGACTCCAGGATCCGTTGCCGATCTTGTACTGCGAGACGAATCGGTCTTCGTTGCTTGACGCGTCAGTCCACGAGAGCGCGGCGGCATTCGAGGAGGTCGCCGTCACCTTGGGGTTCACCGGCTGAGCCGGCAGGGTTGCCGCCTGGGGAAGCCGGACGCCGCCGACGAATGTGTACTGCCAGCTCAACGGCTCCTCGTGCACACCGTCAGGTCGGGTCGCGGACCCGGCGCGGTAGGACACGTTGGCATCAACGATCTGGCCGCTG
>DATAVE010000048.1:0-12864 GCA_036267875.1 Mycobacteriales bacterium | reverse complement strand
AATACCTCGACTACGTCGCCGCCCAGCTCAACGACCGACCCCGCGAGACCCTTGGATGGGACAGCCCAGCCGAGAGAATGCGCGCGCTACTGTTCCCGCCAACAAACGAGTCTGTTGCGACGACCGGCTGAATCCGCCCGCAAAGTAAGGCCCTTATCGTTGGGCTCGGCGGTTTCTTCTAACATCGGTGCCGATGAGCGCATGACCGATGTGAGCGGCGCCGAGGATCTCGTCCTTGCGGCGGAGTTCCCTGCCGCCTCACGCGAGAAGTGGCTCGCGTTGGTCGCGAAGGTTGTCGGCGTCGAAGACCCGCGCGTGGCTGAGCGTGAGCTGACCACCGAGCTGTTCGCGGATGTCGAGACCGCCCCGCTGTACGTATCCGCGGGCGCGACCGACCTAGGTCTGCCCGGCCAGGCGCCCTTCGTCCGTGGTCGCACTTCGCACGGATCGTTGGGCGGCTGGGACGTCCGCGTCCGCCACGACCACCCGGTTGCTGCCACCGCTCACGATCAGATCCTCGAGGACCTCGAGGGCGGCGCATCCTCGCTGTGGCTCGGTGTCGGAACGTCCGCGATCGGTGTGGACTCGCTCGCCGAGGTCCTCGACGCGGTGTTCCTCGAGCTCATCACCGTTGCGCTCGATCCCGGGCCGGAGTTCGTCGCGACCGCCGATCGCTACCTCGCGGTGGCGGACGATCGAGGTCTGGGCTTCGGCGAGCTGTCGGTCCGCTTCGGTGCTGATCCGATCGGCCTCGAAGCTGCGAGCGGCAGTGCGGGCGATCTCGCGGCAGCCGTCGAGCTGGCCGGTCGATCCTCTCGTGAGTTTCCGAATGCCCGCGCGCTGACCGTCGACGCGCTGCCATTCCATCTAGCCGGGGCCGACGACGCGCAGGAGATCGGCTGCTCTCTCGCCGTCGGCGCGGAGTATCTGCGTGGGATGCGAGCTGCAGGACTCGATGCCGACGCGGCGTTCGGTGAGCTCGAGTTCCGATACGCCGCCACGGCTGACCAGTTCCTGACGATCGCGAAGCTGCGTGCGGCGCGCCAGACGTGGTCGTCGGTCGCGCAGTCGTGTGGGGTTACGGGTCCGTCGGCCGGCCAGCTGCAGCACGCGGTCAGCTCTCCTGCGATGCAGACCCAACGGGACCCGTGGAACAACATCCTGCGGGGCACGCTCGCGGCGTTCTCGGCTGGTGTCGGCGGCGCCGACGCCATCACGGTCGCGCCGTTCGACGCAGCGATCGGCTACAGCGACCGGCTGGCACGCCGGGTCGCACGTAACACGCACGCACTGCTCGTCGAGGAGTCGAACGTCGCCCGGACGATCGATCCCGCGGGCGGTTCTTGGTATGTCGAGCAGCTGACCGCGGATGTCGCGCGACGGGCGTGGCGGGTCTTCCAGACCATCGAGCGAGCCGGCGGCGCACTTGCTGCATTGCGAAGCGGCGCTCTCGATGCCGAGCTCGCGACGTCGCGCGACGCCCGGCTTACTGCCTTGGCGCACCGCAGCGTCCCGATCACCGGCGTCACCGAGTTCCCCAACGCCGAGGAGACGCTGCTCGCCCGCGACTTGCGTCCCGAGGCACCGGTGGCCGGACTGCCGAGGCTGCGGTGGGCTCAGAGCTTCGAGGCGTCTCGCGACCGCAGTGATGCCTACGCTGCCGCGAACGGTGAGCCGCCGACCGTCACCACCGCCAAGGTCGGCGACCCGAAGCAGAGCGGCATGCGACTGTCGGCCGTGACAGCAGCACTCGCGAGCGGCGGCATCCGCACCGAGACGAGCAATCCGGGCGCCGCCTCTCGTGCCGTCGCCGTCGTCGGCATTGCCGAGGACGCAGCGCCCGAGGACGTACACGCTGAGGTCGAGCGACTCCGGGGGGCCGGGGCGCAGTTGGTCATCGAGCGAGCAGCCGGGGACCTCGATGTCCTCGCGCTGCACGAGCAGGTTCTGGCTGCGCTGGGGGTGCCGTCGTGACGGACTGGACGATTCCGGACTTCGGCGTCACCGACCTTGCCGATGTCGCTGTCCCGACAGGCACCGCGTGGGCTGGGGACGAGGCACCGTGGCTGACCCCAGAAGGCATACCGGTCAAGCCGCTATACACGCCGGCTGATCTCGACGGCTTGGACTTCCTCTCGACGTACCCGGGCATCGCGCCGTACCTGCGTGGTCCGTATCCGACGATGTACGTCAACCAGCCCTGGACGATTCGCCAGTACGCCGGCTTCTCGACGGCCGAGGCATCGAACGCGTTCTACCGGCGCAACCTCGCAGCCGGGCAGAAGGGACTGTCGGTCGCATTCGACCTGCCGACCCACCGTGGCTATGACAGCGACCACCCACGCGTGTCCGGTGACGTCGGGATGGCCGGAGTCGCGATCGACTCGATCTACGACATGCGCCAGCTCTTCGACGGCATCCCGCTGGACAAGATGAGCGTCTCGATGACGATGAACGGCGCGGTGCTTCCGGTGCTCGCGCTCTACGTCGTCGCGGCCGAGGAGCAGGGGGTCGAGCCGGAGCAGCTCGCCGGCACGATCCAGAACGACATCCTCAAAGAGTTCATGGTCCGCAACACCTATATCTATCCGCCGTCGCCTTCGATGCGGATCATCTCCGACATCTTCGGCTACACGTCGCGACGAATGCCGAAGTTCAACTCCATCTCGATCTCCGGCTACCACATCCAGGAAGCCGGAGCGACCGCCGACCTCGAGCTCGCCTACACGCTCGCCGACGGCGTCGAGTACCTGCGCGCCGGTCTTGCCTCGGGCCTCGACATCGACGCCTTTGCGCCGCGACTGTCGTTCTTCTGGGCGATCGGCATGAACTTCTTCATGGAGGTTGCCAAGATGCGCGCGGGGCGCCTGCTGTGGGCGAAGCTCGTGAAGCAGTTCGAGCCGAAGAGCGACAAGTCCCTGTCGCTGCGCACCCACTGCCAGACCTCCGGCTGGTCGCTCACAGCGCAGGACGTGTTCAACAACGTCACGCGCACCTGCATCGAGGCGATGGCCGCGACGCAGGGCCACACCCAGTCGCTCCACACGAACGCCCTCGACGAGGCGCTGGCGTTGCCGACGGACTTCTCGGCGCGCATCGCCCGCAACACCCAGCTGCTGCTGCAGCAGGAGTCGGGCACCTGCCGGGTGATCGACCCGTGGGGTGGCAGTGCCTATGTCGAGCGGCTGACCTACGACCTGGCCCGTCGTGCTTGGGAGCACATCCAGGAGGTCGAGGCCGCCGGTGGCATGGCCAAGGCCATCGAGGAGGGCATCCCGAAGATGCGCGTCGAGGAGGCGGCGGCGCGCACCCAGGCGCGGATCGACTCCGGACGGCAGCCGGTCATCGGGGTGAACAAGTACGTCGTCGTCGGTGAGGACAACATCGACGTGCTGAAGGTCGACAACCGCGCCGTGCGCGAGCAGCAGGTCGCCAAGCTGCAGCGGTTGCGGGACGAGCGCGACGAGGCCGCTTGTCAGGACGCGCTGCGACGGTTGACCGAGGCGGCAGCGAAGACCTCCGACGGCAACGACGACACCAACCTGCTCGCGCTGTCGATCAACGCCGCGCGTGCGATGGCCAGTGTCGGTGAGATCTCTGACGCGATGGAGAAGGTGTTCGGCCGCTACACCGGACAGATCCGTACGATCAGCGGCGTGTACCGCGGCGAGGCCGGCGCGACGAGCAGCATCGAGCGAGCCCGTGCTGCCGCCGAGGCCTTCGAGAAGACAGAGGGTCGTCGCCCGCGAATCCTGGTCGCCAAGATGGGACAGGACGGACACGACCGCGGGCAGAAGGTGATCGCGAGCGCTTTTGCCGATCTGGGCTTCGACGTCGACGTCGGGCCGTTGTTCCAGACCCCGGACGAGGTCGCGCGGCAGGCGATCGAAGCCGACGTACATATCGTCGGCGTCAACTCTCTCGCTGCCGGGCATCTCACTTTGGTGCCTGCGCTCAAGACCGCGCTGACCGAGCTCGGCCGCGACGACATCATGATCGTCGTCGGTGGTGTCATCCCGCCGCAGGACTTCGACGAGCTCCGGGCGGCGGGCGCCGAGGCCATCTTCGCTCCGGGCACCGTCATCCCCGACGCGGCGTATGAGCTGCTCACGACATTGGCGGCGCGCTCCGGCGCCGGAGCATGACCGACGAGGGCGCCGCGGCCGGCGGTGTCGATTGGTACGTCGACGGAGTCCGCGCGGGTGACCGATCGGTCATCGCGCGCACGATCACCCTGGTCGAGTCGACGCGCTCTGATCACCGCGTGCTGGCCCAGGAGGTCCTGACCGCACTGCTGCCGCACGCGCCCGAGTCACGGCGGATCGGGATCAGCGGCGTGCCAGGCGCGGGCAAGTCGACCTTCATCGACGCGCTCGGCGGTCGCCTCATCGACGCGGGGCATCGCATCGCCGTGCTCGCGGTTGATCCATCGTCGACGCGGACCGGAGGGAGCATCCTCGGCGACAAGACCCGGATGAGCCGACTGGCGTCGGACCCCCAGGCATTCGTCCGGCCGTCGCCGACGGCAGGCACCCTCGGCGGCGTCGCGCGCGCGACGCGCGAGTCGATCGTCGTGATGAGTGCGGCCGGTTTCGACATCGTCCTGGTCGAGACGGTCGGAGTGGGTCAGTCCGAGACCCTCGTCTCGGAGATGACCGACAGCTTCTTGCTGCTCGCGCTGGCACGTAGCGGTGACCAGCTGCAAGGCATCAAGAAGGGCATCCTCGAGATCGCCGATGTCGTTGCCGTGAACAAGGCCGACGGCCCGCACGCGGCTGAGGCGCAGCGGGCGGCGCGGGAGCTCTCTGGCGCGCTTCGGTTGATCGGCCAGGCTGAGGATGAGTGGCAGACGCCGGTCCTGACGTGCAGCGCGCAGACCGGTGATGGCCTCGATACGGTGTGGGCGCAGCTCGAGCAGCACTACCAACGGCTTGCCGACAGCGGAGAGCTCGAGCGTCGTCGCCGCGATCAGCGCGTGACGTGGATGTGGGCTCTGGTGCGTGACGCCCTGATCGACCGACTGCACCAACGCGACGACCTGCGCAAGATCGCGGACGACATGGAGGCTGACGTCCGCAACGGCGAGATCACGCCGGGCCTTGCCGCGACTAGGTTGTTGGACGCGTTCGCGCCAGGTCAGCACTGATCACTGCGACAGCCTGGTTGGCGACCCAGGTGGCTGCTTGTGCGAGCGCGGGGTCGTTCGCGTAGCTCGTGTGGACCTTGGCGCCGGCTTGTTCGGACGATGGCGCGGGGTAGAGGCGGTGCGCGTTGAAGTCGCAGACGATGTCGCCGGCGTTGCAGATGTTCGCGGTTGTTGCGGGCCGCAGCACGTCCTTGCCGTTGTTCTCCTTCAACCAGGTGCGCACGCCTTCGCCGCTGCTCGTCGCCGTACCGAACTGCTTGGCCTGGGTGTTGGGGATCCGGTCGCCGTCAGCGAGGACGATCGTGGCGACGATGCGCTTGGCGATGGCCGGGTAGTTGTTCGCGAGGCGCCACTCGACCTGGTGCGTGACCATCGCGCCCTGCGAGTAGCCGGCGAACATCAAGAAGCTGGTCGGGCAGTAGTAGCTGATGAGCCGCGCGTCCTTGACCCCTGCTGTGACGCCGGTCTTGATGCTGGCGAGGTACGGCGTGACGTTGTGGTCGTAGTACCAGGTGATCGCGCCCGACTCGTTGCCCGCCGTGACCATCGACCCGAGCTTGGAGGTCTCGGCAGCTGACGGAACGAAGTCGTTGACCGAGTCCGCGCGATAGCTGTCGGCGATCGTCTGCATCGTCACACCCGTCGAGCTGAAGGTGCTCGCGACGCCAGCGGCCAACGAGGACACCTCGGCGCCGAGACCGTCAGACCCTGGTGCCTCGCCCGATCCGCGGGCGCCGATGAAGTACACGTTCGCGCACGAGGAGGTCGTGTCCGTCGTCGCAGCGGTTGCTGTCGCGCCCGGGGTCGCGACTGTCACAGCGAGGGTCAGCGGGACCGCGAAGGCGGCGACGCGCAGCGTCGAGCTCCACAGGGCCACGTTGGTTCAACGAGTCACCTGCCCTCAAGACATGCGCGGCGAGGGATTCACCTGCTGCTCCCTGTGTTGCCACTGTGATTGCAGCGATACGAGCCAGCTTGCCGCAGCGGCTGCGACCCGCGTCGCGCCGGGTGGCGTGGGTGGTGCTGCGCTCAACGCGCGCTACCTCACGCAGCATTGTTCGAGCCCTTCATGTGCTGTTGCCGCGATTCGGTCGTCGCGACAGCGCTGGTCGCGGTGGGCTCGGCGGTCGGCAACGCAAGCCTGCGTCGCCAGGCGCCTACTGAGCTGCGTTCCTGGCCATGTGACCTAGGGACAAGTCAGGTCGCCGTGCACCGTCACCGACTTCTGGGTGATCAGGGTGTCCGTGAGCACGAGGCCGTCCGTGTCGAACGTGCCGCCCTTGAACGCGATCGTGGTGCCGGACTTCGTCGAGTAGATGCCGCCCTGCGGGCCCTTGAAGTTCAGCTCGGTGGCCGAGACGCTGCCGAGGTAGTCGGTTGCGTCGTCGCCGTCTACGGTCGCCTTGACCGATCCGATCTTGCCGGCGGTGCAGAGGTTCAGAGTCAGCACTCCCTTGAAGTCACCGTCGAAGGTCGCGCCGCCCGCGGAGGTGTCGGTGGTGGCTGCGGTCGTGGGAGGCGTGCTCGCCGCAGGGCTTCCGCCACTGCTGCTGCTCCCACACCCGGCCAGCACAAGAGGCGACGTAACGAGAACGCCAGTGACGAGCAGTGCGCGGCGAGAAGTTGCGTTGAGCATGTGAGCCCCCACTGCGTTGACCCGGTTCTTACGCCGACGATATCGCCAAGTGGTGGCTGCGATCGTGGGCGGGCCGTAGGCCTCAGCGGATGATGATTGGCACGGTGAACGACGGCTGACTCCAGTACTCGCAGTCGGCCGGTTGGGTGACCGCGCAGACCTGATGGTCGACGGATCCTGCCGTGAAGCCGGCTGCGAGGAAGCGCCCGTAGTGTTCGACCGAGAACCCGTCCGCTTCATCCGAGTAGTACGTGAGCCGCCCGCCGGGACGTAGCAGTCGATACGCGGTCTCGAAGAAGTCGAAGTGGTTTCGGTGGACCTCAGCCTCGGTCAACGGATAGGTATCGAAGAGGATGCCGTCGAACAAGCTGTCCGCGAAGGGTGGGGCAACGGTCTGCCAAAAGCCGGTGATCAGGTGGAGGCGGCCCACGTTCACTTCTGCCCGACGGTCGATCAGGCAGCGGGCCGCGACGTCGGGATGGCACTCGACGACGTAGTGCGAGACCACGTCGAACTGCTGGATGAAGGCAGTCGAGATAGCCATCCCATAGCCGAGCTCAAGTACTCGTCCGCCATGGCTGGCTGCTACTTGGGCCAGCTGCTGCATGTATGGCGTTTCCCCAGTCCTCCATGACCGGATGATCGGTAATGCGAAGACTGTGCTCGCTGTAGACGGCCTCGGCTCGTGCCCAGTCTTCTGGGCCGCGAGGGAAGCCGATCTCGATGCGGGACTGAACAGTGTCGCGCGTCACGCTGCCGCCACCAGCGCTACCCCACCGATGATCACAGCTGCCGCCAGACCTTGCCGTGCGGTCAGCCGTTCTTTCAAGAAGATCCGCGCGAGAACGAGCGTCGGCAGCGAGAACGCGCCACTCAGAAGGGCAACGACGCTGCCGAGCGTCGAGTGGCTGAAGCCGTAGGAGAGCGCGCTGTAGGCGCCGACGTCGCACGCTCCGACCGCCGCCAGCGGAAGCCAGAGTCGGCGAGCCACTCGCAGTGAGCGACCGGAGGCGATCGCGATTGCGATCACGGTCACCGCCGCGACGCCGCGCATCACGAGGGTCGCGGGCAGCCAGGAGCGGGAGCGCAGGAAGTGGTCCCATAGGACGAGCCATCCCGAGAAGACGAGCATCGCCAGCAAGACGTCACCGACACCCGCCGCGGCGCCAGGACCTCGTAGCGAGTGGCGGAGGTCAGCGGGGTCGGCGACCATGACGAGGATGCCGATGAAGATCACGGGCATGCCGGCAATCACGAATGCAGGCAGGTGCTCGCCGAAGGCGACCGCAGCGCCGAGAGCGGCCACGCCGGCGTAGGAGGCGAAGATCGGGCTGAGGACGCTGACCTGCCCCTTCGCGAAGCCTCGATAGAGGACGAGATAGGACCAGCCACTGATGACACCGAAGGCGGCGAGCTCAAGCCAATGAGCGGCGCTGTAGGACAGCCGCTTCCCGCTTGCGCTCGCGCCGATAGCAAGCAGAACGCAGCCAACCAGCTGACCCCATGCGAGGGTCGCGACGTCGCCGACCTCATCGATCGTTCGCTTGGCGAAGAAGTCCGAGAGTCCCCAGCCGAGCATCGCACCACTGCCACCAAGCAGCGCAGCGGAGAGGTTGCTCACGCACCCACTCCGGTTGCCTGCCGCTTTGGTTGGGGAACTGGCTCGCATCGATCGCAGGTGGCGCCGGCGGGGTGGGCGATCGTGGGCGCAGGATCGAACCCGTTGAAGTGTGAAGCCAGACTCGCGGAGTACGCGCCGACTTCGTGGAAGACGAGGACATCGCCTAGATCGGTGTCGGGGGGAAGCGCCGCCCCGAGGTCGATCACATCCAGTCCGTCCCCGGTCGGACCCGCCAGAACGAACTCGCTGGGCGGTCCGACAGCAGGCCGTGACGACGTGACGCGATAGCGGGCGCGGCCCTGGCACGCGAGGGTCTCGAAGAGCGCGTTGTACACACCGGCGTCGAGATACAGCCAGGTTCGCGCGCCTCGTTGCGCCCGTCCGATCACGGTCGTGCTGAGGGTGGCGGCGTCGGCGACTAGTGCGCGGCCCGGCTCCAAAAGCAGATGCGGTACGTCGTACGGGAGCCTCGCGAGCGCGTCTCTCGTGTGATGGGCGATCGTTTCGAGCGCGGCGGCGTCACTGCCGTAGTAGGCACTGGGGAAGCCGCCTCCGAGGTTCAGAGCATCGATCCTCAGTCCGGCGCCGAGGAGCTGCTCGACCAATGGGGCAATCGTGTCGATGGCGTCAGCCCAGGCGTGCGACTCGCGAGCTTGGGATCCGACGTTGAAGCTCAGTCCCCATGGAACCAAACCGTGATCGGCGGCTTGAGACATGAGCGCGGCGCCGTCAACGACTCGTGCTCCGAACTTCTCCGACATCGTGAAGACGCTGCCGCCGTCACCGACCACCAACCGCAGGTAGACCCGGGCGCCAGGCGCCCATCGCGCGAGCTTTGCGAGCTCCTCAGCCGAGTCGAAGGCGAAGCGATCCAGTCCTCGCGCGACGGCTTGCTCGATCGCTGCCGCCGGCTTGACCGCCGTACCCAGCAAGATTCGGGAGGGGTCAAGATTCGGCGCGACTTCGTCGAGCTGGCGAAGCTCGCCGATCGACGCAACCTCAAAGCTTCCGCCGTCGCGGGCGTGTGCCTGCAAGACTGCGGGTGCGCCGTTCGCCTTGACCGCGTACAACACTTCGGCGTCTGGGAAGCATCGACCGAAGCGTGCCGCGTTTGCGCGTAGGCGCTGCTCGCACAGGCTGAAGTAGGGCGTTGTTGTTGGTTCGGGTGGGGAGTGCTCGCCGGCCGTCGGCTGCGGTGGCACTGCTGCCATCGCCCACTCCCCGTTGTGCTCATCGATGTGCGCGTACGCAGGCGCAACCCGCGAATGCTACTTATAAGTCTGTAGACCTACAAGTAGCACTCCGCCAGCGTGGCACTCGATGGAGGGCGAGCTTCAGCGAACGCTGGGAGAGAACCTTCGACGTTTCCGACAGGATCGCGGGCTCAGCCAAGAGGCCCTTGCTGACCTCATCGGTGTTCACCGCACGTACTTGGGTGGCGTCGAGCGCGGCGAGCGGAACCTGACGTTGAAGTCGGTCGAGCGGATCGCAGAAAGCCTCGGTCTGGAACCGATGTCGTTGCTGCTCGAGGACTCGCCGCTTCGCACCCTCGTGGCGCACAGGGACTGACTCAGCCGGCCCGGCGCAGGCCTTCCAGCACGGGCCTTGCGAACGTGTGTCCTCGGCGTACCAGGTAGCCGGTGCCGTGGCGCATCAGCCACCACGCCTGGCTCGCGTTGGGGGCACGTTCCGCCGGCGGGGCGACAGTGAGATCAGACGTCGGCAGCGCGCCGAGCAGCTCGGTGGCCGCGGCAGCGATTGCGACATGACCGAACGGACTGGGGTGCACGCGGTCAGGTGACCAGGCACACCGCAACGCCAGGTCGGGTACGGCGGCCAGGTCGAGCACCTGCACGTGTGAGGAGCTCGCGGCGGCGCGAGTGATCGCCGCGTTGGCGGCCGCGAGGCGGTGGCTCACGAGCCGACGGACCCGCTTCGGCACCCACAGGTAGCGCGACGGGTCCGGCAGGGTTGCGAGCAGGATGCGATCGGCACGCCACTGCAGACCGTGCAGCACGGTTGCGATCTCGGCCTCGAACCGGCTCTCGTCGAAGCTGCCTCGGCAGACGTCGTTGAGCCCGATCAGGACGCCGGCCACGTCGCACCGTGGGAGCTTCGGCAGCTGCTTCTCGCGGACATCGGCGACGGTCGCGCCGGCCACCGCGAGTGATTGAGGTGTCAGCCCAGTCGCGGCGCCGAGCAACGACGGCCAGGTCTGCCCGGCAGGGACTCGCAGCCCGACGCCCTCGCCGCAGGTGACGCTGTCACCGAGGGCTGCGAGCACCTTGTTCATGCCGCCAGCTGCTCCGCGTCGAGCGAGTGTGCGTCAAGGAATCCCTGGACGGTCTTGTCCCAGGTGAGGCCCTCGACCTGGTGTCTGGCCGCGCGGCGTCGCACCGTATCCGGGGTGGCGAGGAGGTCCTCCACCTGGTCGGCGATGCACCACCCGGAGCTCGGTGCAGACCTTCCGGCCGTGCCGACGAGTGACGGCAATGCCGAGTTGCGGTTCACGATCGCCGGCGTACCGCAGGCCATCGCCTCCAACGCCGCGATCCCGAAGGTCTCGATCGGCCCCGGTGCGATTGCGGCGTCAGCCTGCGCCATCAGGTTGCCGAGCGTCTCGCGGTCGGCGACGTGTCCGTGCCAGGTGATGGGCAAGCCCTTGGAGGTCTGCCGAAGTGAGGAGAACATCGGGCCGTCACCGCATACGTCGAGGTGGACCGGCAGGCCGCGGCGCATCAGCTCCTCGACCGCGTCGACGGCGAGGTCGGGGCGCTTCTCGCGGGAAAGCCGGCTCGCCATGATCAGCCGAACTCTGCCGTCGCCACGTGGGAACGCCCGCGGGGTGAACGCTGCGGTGTCGACGCCGAGCGGCACGATCCGAACGTTGTCGGCGCCGACCTTGTAGAACTCCTGTGCTGCCCAGTCAGTGGCGCACAGCACGGTGTCGAAGGTCTCGGCGAGGTAGGCGTTGGAGCGGTCGACGATGCCGTACGGGCGCAGCGCACGTGGCAGCCACTGCCGCACGACTCGGTCGAGTCGCTCATGGCTGAAGACCGATGAGCGCACCCCGGCCGAGGATGCCCACGTCCCGAGACTGCGTAGCGTCGTACGGTCGTGCACCTCCAGGACGTCGGGGCCGAAGCTGCTCAACACATCGCGCACTCGCTGCAGGTCGAGGATTAACCGGTAGCCGATGCCCGGAACCATCGGCGCCGGCAGCTGGACCTGGGTGAGCGAGTTGTTGCGAGAGACCTTGTAAACCGGGCCCGGCACGATCTGCATGACCTCGTGGCCCTCGGCGGCGTAGCCATCAGCGAGGTGACGCAACGCGGTTCGCAACCCGCCCGAGGTGGGAGTGATGAAGTTTGCTGTCTGGGCGATCTTCATGCCGCTAGGACCTCTCGGTAGTGGCGGACGAGCTGACTGCCGATGACGTTCCAGCTGCGGCCTTCGACCGAGCGCCGAGCCTGCCGTCCCATCTCGAGCCGCAGGTCGTCGTCGCCGATGGCCATACGGACCTGGTCGGCCAGGTCGCCCTGGTCGCCGGGGGCGAACAGGTAGCCGGTGCGGCCGTGGTCGACCAGGTCGAGCGGGCCCCCCGCGGCCGGAGCGATGACCGGTACGCCGCTGGCGAGCGCCTCTTGCGCGGACTGACAGAACGTCTCGTGCGGGCCGGTGTGCACGAACAGGTCGAGGCTCGCGTAGACCTTCGACAGCTCGGTGCCGCTGCGGAAGCCGAGGAACTGCACGCCAGGCAGCTGACGCTCCAGCTGCTTGCGGGCAGGTCCGTCGCCCGCAACCACGACGCGCGCGTTGGGCACGTCCCGGAGGCCGGCGAGCAGGCCGATCTCCTTCTCGTGCGCGAGCCGGCCGACGTAGCCGACGAGCAGGTCCTTGTCACCGATGTGACGGCGGCGCCACAGCTCGTCGCGGTGGCCAGGGTGGAACCGGCGCAGGTCGACGCCGCGCGCCCAGCGCTTCACGCGCGGCACGCCCGCGGCCTCGAGCTGGTCGACGCTGTAGCGGCTCGGTGCAAGCGTGCGCGCGGCCGCTTCGTGGATCGAGCGCAGCCAGCTCCACACTGCGTTCTCGGTCGCGCCGAGGTGATAGCGACGGGCGAAGCCGGCCACGTCGGTCTGGTAGACCGCGACTGTCGGGATGCCGAGCTTGCGTGAGGTGAACGCCGCCTGCGCGCCGAGTGCGATCGGCGAGGCAAGGTGGACCAGATCGGGCTCGAAGCCGCCGATGACGTCGCGCAGTCCGGCGTACGGTCGGCCGAGCCGAAACGCGCGATATCCGGGGAACGGGACCGACGGCGTGCGTACGACGGGGAAGCCGCCGTACTCACGCGGACCGGGGCCCGGTGCGATCACCATCGCCTGGTGGTCGCGCTGCGCGAGCTGCTCGCAGACGCGAAGCACGGAGTTGGTGACGCCGTTGATCTGAGGAAGGAACGAT
>DATAVE010000047.1:0-9256 GCA_036267875.1 Mycobacteriales bacterium | reverse complement strand
CCACTCGGCGCGCCGTAGCAGCGGAAGGGCGCCGCGAACGCAGCGGACAGCGCTCACCGTGCCCAGGTCGAATGCCTGCGCCCAGGCGTCGTCGACGAGGTCTTCGACGCCACCGATCGATGCGTCTGGCCCGACCGTGTTGATAAGGATGTTGAGCGGGCCCCAGCGCGTTGCCAGCATGTCGAAAGCGTTGCGTATGTCCTCGTCACTTCCGACGTCGGCGGCGAGCCCAACAGCATCCGGGCTGCCGGCTGCGCGAAGCGCATCCGCAGTCATCGCGACTAGGTCGGGATCCCGTCCGACGACCGCGACTCGCGCACCCTCTTGCGCGAGGCAGATCGCCGCACTCCGACCCATGCCTTTCGTGCCTCCGACGACCAGGGCGGCGGCGCCGGCAATGCCGAGGTCCACCTACGCCGTGGCCTTGGCGCTCAGATCCGCCAGTGACGCGCCTACCCCGCGTTCGAACCGGCCCTTGTCGTAGCTCCGGATGCTCACGTCGTGGCCTGCGGCCTCGGCACGAAGCGCATTGACTGTGCACTGTTCTTTCGAACGGCTCTGGAACGGGTCGAAGGAGTACCAGCGGGCAGCGTTCTCCCAGGTGATCTTGGCGAGTTCGTCGTCGGGGACGTCGGCAGCCATCGCGGCAAGTTCCTCGGGTGCGTTGGGCCACGAGGAGTCCGAGTGCGGGTAGTCGCATTCCCACGCCATGTTGTCCAAGCCGATCATGTGGCGCAGTTGGATGCCGACCGGGTCGGTGATGAAGCAGGTGAGGAAGTGCTCCCGAAACACCTCGCTGGGCAGCTTGCCGCCGAAGTCTTGGCCGGTCCACGCATGGTGCATGTCGTAGGTGCGGTCGACGCGGTCGAGGAAGTAAGGGATCCATCCGGTCCCGCCCTCGGACAGCGCGATCTTTATGTCGGGGAACTGCTTAGGGACTCGAGACCAGAGCAGGTCGGCTGCTGCCTGGCAGATGTTCATCGGCTGAAGCGTGATCATGACGTCCATAGGGGCATCTGGTGCGGTCACCGCGAGGCGCCCGGACGAGCCGAGGTGGACCGATACGACCGTGTCGGTCTCGCAGACCGCCTTCCAGAACGGGTCCCACGACTCGCTGTGAAAACTCGGGTAACCGAGTGCTGCGGGGTTTTCGGTGAATGTCACCGAGTGGCATCCCTTAGCCGCCACGCGCCGTACCTCTTGCGCCGCCAGTTCGGCGTCCCAGAGCACAGGCAGGGCCATCGGGATGAACCGGCCGGGGTAGGCGCCGCACCATTCCTCGATGTGCCAGTTGTTGTACGCCTGCAGCACCGACAGGGCGAGTGCCTTGTCATCAGCAGCGGCGAAGACCCGGCCGGAGAAGCCGGGGAACGACGGGAAGCACATCGAGGCCAGCACGCCTCCGGCGTTCATGTCCTTGATCCGCTCGTGGACGTCGAAGCAGCCGCGCCGCATCTCGTCGAAGGCGGTCGGTTCTACGCCGTACTCCTCTTTTGGACGTCCGGCGACGGCGTTGAGTCCGATGTTCGGGATAACTGCGCCGTTGAAGGTCCACACGTCGGATCCGTCGTCACCGCGGACCACCTTCGGAGCCTGGTCACTGAACGCTGCAGGCAGTCGGCCATCGAACAGCTCCGCAGGCTCCACGAGGTGATCGTCGACGCTGATCATGATCATGTTGTTCGGGTCTACGGACACTAGTTAGTCCTCCCAGTCGGTGCGGTCGTCCCTGTGTGGTTGACGCCCGGTTCGCAGTGGCGCGAGGGGGGCGTCGATAAGCAAGATGCGGTGCCGGTGTCGGATTTGAGCGGCGGAGGCTGGATACAGCAGGTTGGGGGTGTCGAGCAGGACCTGCTCGCCCGCACTCCACTGCGGCCATCCGGGGATCGCCCACAGCAGAACGCATTCGTCATCGGCGCTCATCGCCGTCCGCCACGCGCCGATGAGCTGCCAGCCGATTCGTTCATGCACCTGCTCAGTTGCCGCGACGGCCGCGTCGCAGAGCTCCATCGCCCCACCGGGGTCGACGCGCACGATCTCGTGCGCATACGTCGTCGCCCCAGCTCCTGATTCGCAGAGGGCTTCGATGGTGCCGGTCTCGGGGTGCGGAACGAGCAGTCGATCGAAGCCTCCGCTGCGTAGATCCGCCGCCGCCGCCCACCACTTGGCGAGCGCAGGGTCTTGAAGCGTGGGACTCCCGAGCTCGAGGCTGAACGATTCCGCGAGCCCGTCTAAGCCGTCCTCCTCCCAGAGGTTCACTACCTGTGGCCAACGACCAGTCGAGCCGACGACCCCCCAGACGCCGTAGCAGAGCTGACCGCGCTGCTCCTGGGCGATCGGGCTCCAGTTCGCGGTCATGTGCTGCATGTAGCGCGCGCGGTTTTGCTTGGTGATGTCGATGAACTCATGGATGTAGACCTTGTTGTTCATGTCACGCCACCTTGATCGCGCCGGGCGCATCGCTCGTTCCCGCGACCCGGCCGGCCGGCCTGACCGTCAACGACTCGAGGCCCACTCCCGGGAGTGCGAGGACCGTGGCCAAAGCCCCAACAACGGCCTCGCTCACATCTGCGCTCACCAACGCGTTCTCCGGTAGCAGGCCACGAGCCTGCCAGTCCGGCAATGCCCAGGTGAGCAGGTCGGGGGTGAAGGCGCGGCCGAACTCCGTGTCGATGGTTGATCCGACGACGACGCGAACGAAGCGCACTCTTGGCTGCTCGGCACGCCATGTCTCGACCATCTGATCGAGCGCAGCTTTGCTTGCGCTGTATGTGCCGAGCGCGGGACGGGCTTGTCCGACGTTCTCGGACGATAGAACCGCGACGATCGCGCCTGGGGCGAGCAGCGGTAGACAAGCCCGGATCAGCCGGTGTGTGCCCACGAGATTGGTCTGGAGTGTCGTCGCCCAGTCCTCATCGGTCGCGTGATCGAGGAGGGCGAGTGGCGCCGCTCCGACCGCGCAAACCAAGAGGTCGATGCTCGAGATGGCCGACTTGACCGCGCCCACGAGCTCGTCGCAGCCGTGCTCCTTACTGACGTCGCAGCTCGTGACTGTTGCAGTGCCACTAGCCGCGCTGTCGGCCACCTCGCTGAGCAGAGCTTGGCGGCGTGCGGCAAGCACGACGCTCGCTCCGTCGTCGAGGGCGGCCTTGGCTATGGCCTTTCCGATCCCGGAGGATGCTCCGACGACCACCACGCGGCGGCCGGACATCGAACGTGCTGGCATTTGCGCTTCTCCTACCCTGCGCGCTTGCGCTTGAGCGCTTCACGCGCGATGACGACTTGCTGCACCTGGCTGGTGCCTTCGTAGATGCGGAACAGGCGAGCATCGCGATAGAAGCGCTCGACGGCGACTCCCTGCATGTAGCCGGCGCCGCCATGCACCTGGACGGCACGGTCCGCGACCCGCCCGACCATCTCGCTCGCGAAGTACTTCGCGCACGAAGGCGCCATGCGGACGTCGGTTCGCGCGTCGTAGGCGGCGGCCGCCGCGAGCACCGTTGCACGACCGGCGTATGCGTCGGTCTGTGAGTCAGCGATGAGCCCTTGGACGAGTTGAAACTCAGCGATTGGCTGTCCGGACTGCTTTCGCTCGAGTGCGTAGGCGACTGTCTCATCGACCAGGCGTTCGGCGAGGCCGACGCAGAGTGCGGCGATGTGCAGACGGCCGTGCGCCAGGCATCGCATCGCCGTCCGATAGCCCTCGCCCTCGGCACCTATGAGGGCGGATGTGGGAACCGCGACGTCATCGAGATGTACCTCGGCCGTCCAGGCCCCGTGCTGTCCCATCTTCTTGTCCTTCGGGCCGACCTGGAGCCCCGCACCGTTCCGCGGGACCAGGAACGCCGAGATGTCTCGCGTTTCGGCGTCGTCGTGCCGAGCGAAGACCATGAATACGTCGGCCGATGGGGCGTTTGTGATGTAGCGCTTGGCGCCATTGATGACGTAGCTGTCGCCCTCCCGACGAGCGGTGGTTCGCAGCCCGGCTGGGTCCGATCCCGCTTCGGCCTCGGTGAGGGCGAACGACGCTGTCCATTCGCCGCTTGCGATCCGTGGCAGCCACTCGCGCTTCTGCGGCTCGGTACCGCCTTCGAGGATGGTGTGCCCTGCGATTCCGTTGTTCGTGCCGAACAGCGACCGGAAGGCCGGTGTGGTCCAGCCGAGCTCCATCACCAGTCGTGCTTCCTGGCTCATCGTGAGGCCAAGGCCGCCGTACTCCTCAGGTATCGCGAAGCCGAACAAGCCCATGTCGGCCGCCTCGCGCCGCAGTTCGTCGGGGACCTGGTCCGTCTCGTCGATGCTTGCTTCGAGGGGCACGACCCGCTCGCGCACCAGTCGGCGGACGGCCTCCAGGATCGGTGTTAGCTCGCCGTCATCCACGCGGCACCTCGCGCCACGGTTTGCCCTCCCACGGGTCGTTTTCTTTGGGAAGCCCGAGCACCCGCTCGGCGAGGATGTTCTTGTTCACCTCGGTCGTTCCGCCTTCGATCGTGTTTGCGCGGCTGCGCAGCATCCCGCGTACCTGGTCTGGCATCGACTCGGCGTAGGAGCCGGGGGTGCCTTCCCAGGCCGTTCCGGACAGTCCCAACATCTCGACGGCGACCGTCTGGATTCGCTGGTTGAGCTCGGAGCCGTGGATCTTGCCGATGGAGCTCTCCGGTCCGGGAGGCAACCCGGCACGTAGCCCGGATCGAATGCGCTCGTTGGTCCATGACCGAATCTGCTCTTCGCACCACAGCCGCACCAGAGCGGCTCGAATGCTCGGGTCGCCCCATCCGCCGGGCAGTCCGCGTTTGCCGCGGTCCTTGGCGACCTCGATGAGGTGCTGGGTGCCAGACCCGCCGATCCGGTCGACCCCTCCCGAGCCGCTGCCCGACACCATCTGACGCTCACCGGAGAGCGTCGATCGCGCGACCTTCCAGCCGCCGTTGGTCGCGCCGACACGCTGGCTGTCGGGGACGAGCGCACCGTCCAGAAACACCTCGTTGAAGTCGACCTCGCCGCCGATGTGGCGGAGCGGGCGCACCTCGATGCCGGGCTGATGCATGTCGATGAGGAAGTACGTGATGCCATCGCGCTTCGGCACGTCCGGATCGGTCCTTGCTAACAGGACGGCGAAGTCCGCGAGATGGGCCCAAGTGGTCCACACCTTCTGTCCTGTGAT
The DNA here is from genome assembly GCA_036267875.1 of Mycobacteriales bacterium. Taxonomy (GTDB): domain Bacteria; phylum Actinomycetota; class Actinomycetes; order JAFAQI01; family JAFAQI01; genus DASZTV01. Next base: position 4,092 of record DATAVE010000047.1, on the reverse strand, counting down.
CCGCCAGCCGTCACCCTCCGCGACGGCTTTTGTTGCCAGGGAGGCCAGATCGCTGCCAGCACCCGGCTCGCTGAACAGCTGACACCACACCTCCTCGTTGCGCACGATCGCTGGGAGAAAACGGAGGCGCTGTGCTTCGGTCCCGTGTGCGAAGAGAGCAGGTGCGGCGAGGTTGAGTCCGAGGGGGTTCAGGCGCGGCAGGTGGTAGGGCTCGAGCAGCTTCTCAGCCGCCCGCGCGAGCGCACGGTCCCACCCGAGACCGCCGTACTCGACCGGCCATTGCGCGACTACTAGCCCAGACCGGGCGAAGGTCGGGTACCAGGCTCGGTACTCCTCCGGGGGGCGGACCGCTCGCACCGCGCGGCGCCCGCCGGCGAGTGCAGCGCGCTGCCACTCCTCCGGCAGGTACGCGCGGACCCAGGCCTCGACCGCGTTGTGCACGTCGTCGGGCGACGCGCACGAGATGAGCTGGTCATTGCTCATGTGAGCTGCTGCTCCGACTCGGTCTGGCGGCCGCGTCCCATCGCCGCGGATCGGCCGATTTCGAGGGCCGACCACAGGGCCGCCTTCGACTGTGCGAGTGCCTCCGGCGGGTTCTCGCCGATCTGCTCGGCAAGTTGTTGGGCCGCGGGCCACAGCTCCTCGGAGTCGACGAGTGCGCTTACCCAACCGAGGTCGTAGGCGCGTTGCGCGGTGACCCGTTCGTGGGCGCCGGCGAGGACCATGCGGGCGACCGGGCCGAACGCCGCCCGGCTCACCAGGCCGACCGACTCGAACGCGCTGACTTGGCCCACGCTGACGTGCGGATCAACGAAGGTTGCGTTGGTTGCCGCGATGACGATGTCCGCGTCTGTCACGAAGTGCAGGCCGCCGCCGGCGCATACCCCATTGACCGCGGTGATCACCGGCTTGGTCACGCCGAGGTGAAGACCGGTGAGCTGCGGGTTGCCACGTTTGGTGCGTCGTGAAGCTTCACGCAGTGCGTCGGGATCCCGGCTGAGCTGGACCATGTCCAGGCCCGTCTGGAAGGTCCGTCCGATGCCACTGACGATGATCACGTGTACCGCTGGATCGTCCTCGAACGACTGCCAGGCGCCTGGGAGATCGGCCATCATGGCCGCGTCCATGGCGTTGCCGGCCGTTGGGCGGTTGAAGATTAACCACCCAGCGATACCTCGTCGCTCCGTGATCAGCGGCTCGGGAGCTGTCACGAGCTCCTCCATCGCGTGGTCCTCATCTGCACAATGTATCCATTATCCGATACCGTGACGGGAGGCGTGTCACCGGATAGCAGGGCAGGTTGGATGGCGAGCGACACGGTCGCAGGCAGGATCACCGACGAGGGCGTCGCCGCGTTGCGAGCCCGAATCGGACGGCCGCAGTCCTATCCGGCGCAGCCGCACTATCAATGCCCTGGCGTAGACGCCTTCCGTCACGTCGCGTGGTCGTACGGCGATGACAACCCGCTGTGGGCCGATCCTTCGTACGCGGCCGGGACGCGCTGGTCTGGGCCGATCGCGCCACCACCGCTGGTCGGTGGCGACAGCCTGATCGGCGAGGACCTGCTTTCCGATGCCGAACTGTCCGCTCAGAGCGAGCTGAAGGGGGACCCGCTTCGCGGGGTGCACGCGTTCTACGGCGCGAGCGAGCGTGAATGGTGGGCGCCACTTCGAATCGACCAGCGAATCGCTCGCCGTACGGCGCTCGTCGGTGTGCTCGACAAGCCCAGTGAGTTCGGGGGGAGGGGCATCCAGGAGTGGACCGCTCAGGCTTTTCGAACCGAGGCTGGCGTCCTGCTTGGCGCGCAGTACCGAATGATGTATCGCTCGGAGCGAGAGAAGTCGCGCGAGAACAAGAAGTACGACGCGATCGTCATCGAGCCTTGGACCGACGAGACGCTCGCGACGGTCGACGCCGGCTACGACGCTGAAGGGCCCCGGGGTGCCGAGTCGCGCTGGTGGGAGGACGTCTCGGTCGGCGACCAGATCAGCCCTCTCGTCAAGGGACCGCTGACAGTCACCGACATGGTCTGCTGGCACGTCGGCATGGGTATGGGCATGTACAACGTTGCTCCGCTGCGTCTCGCCTACCGCAATCGGCAACGGGTTCCGCGCTTCTACCACCGTGACGAGCTCGGCGTGCCGGACGCTCTTCAGCGGGTGCACTGGGATCCGGCGTACGCCCGCAAGACCGGCAACCCAACGACCTACGACTACGGCCGAATGCGTGAGGCCTGGATGATCCACGCGTGCACCGACTGGATGGGCGACGACGCGTGGCTTTGGCGGCTTCGGGTCGAGTTCCGCAAGTTCAACTACGTCGGCGACGCCCAGTGGATCACCGGAACCGTCACGAACCGCTACGTCGCCGAAGGTGAGCGGCCCGCCGTCGACATCGAGCTGTCCTGCCGCAACCAGCGCGGTGAGATCACCACCCCCGGATCGGCGACGATCCTGCTGCCGAGCCGTGAACACGGACCGGTGCGGCTGCCGGACCCACCGGCTGGCGCGACAACCCTCGAAGAGGCATTCGACGCAACGATCGAGAGGTTCGCGCGATCGTGACAGGCGGCGTCGACCTCGCGGATCTCGAGGCGCTGCGATCCACTGCACGGGGCGTGCTGGGACAGGTGTCTCCGTCCTCAGCTGTCCGCGAGCAGATGGACGCCGAAGCCGGATGGGACTCGCAGGTCTGGCAGCGACTCTGCGTCGAGCTTGGCATCGCCGGCACCGCGACAGCCGAGGAGCACGGCGGCGCGGGGCTTTCCCTCATCGAGCTCGGAATGCTGTTCGAGGAGGCGGGCCGGGCATTGCTGTGTGCGCCGATGCTCTCGGTCGCGGGTCTGGCGATCCCGTTGCTGGCCGCGATCGACGATGCCGAGTCCAATCACCGTTACCTGCCGCCGCTCGTCGGGGGCACGACGGTTGCCACCGTCGTCACGTCCTCGATGTCTGGCCGGGTCGGCTTCGAGCATCTCGACATCACAGGTGGCGGACGAGCCGTAACGGGCAGCGCCGGCTTTGTGGTCGACGGTGCCACCGCGGACGTGGTGCTCGTGCCGGCGCGCACTGAAGTTGGCGTCGAGCTCTTCGCTGTCGACCCTCGTCAAGCGGCGGTCTCCGTCATGCCGCTGGTGACGCTCGACGGCACCAGACGACTCGCCCACCTTCGGTTCGATCGCGCCGACGCCACCTCGGTCGGCGGGCGCGACGTCTCCGAGGAATTGCGTTGGAGCACCGCAGTGGCCCAGACCTTGTTGGCGTGCGAGCAGGTGGGCGTCGCCGCCCAGTGCCTTGACATGACCGTCGACTACGCCCGGACCAGAGTGCAGTTCGGCCGCCCGATCGGCAGCTTTCAAATCGTCAAGCAGAAGCTTGCGGATCTGCTGATCAGGGTGGAGTCGGCGCGGTCTGCTGCCGTAGCGGCAGCTCGGGCCGCGGCCACCTCCAGCCCTGACCTGCTTTGGATGGCGTCAGTTGCGAAGGCGTACTGCTCTGAGGCATGCCTGAGCGCGACGGCCGAGACCATTCAGCTCCACGGCGGCATCGGATTCACCTGGGATCACGACGCCCACTTGTATTTCAAGCGGGCCCGCACCAGCGCAGAACTGCTCGGATGCTCGTCGGTCCACTACGCGGCCGTCGACCACTACCTGTCCCAGACGTGAGAAGGGGAGACCTCGGTGGGGTATGACACGCTGCTCGTCGAGCGGCGCGGCGCGGTGGGCTGGCTGATCTTCAATCGGCCGGACCGACGCAACGCGATGAACAACGCGATGCGCGATGAGCTACGCGCGGCTTGGACCGAGCTTGCCGAAGACCCCAGCGTTCGGGTGATCGTCAATGCTGCTGCCGGGCGCGACTTCCAGACGGGCGCCGACGTCGTCGAGATCGCTACGGACGGTGTCGGGATGCAGCGCTACCGCGACTCGTTACTCGCGTGGGACCTTGGGTTCACCGCCTGGTTCCTCGGTATCGACAAGCCGGTCATTGCAGCCGTGAACGGCGCATGCGCAGGTGGCGGGCTGCACTTCGTCGCCGACGCAGACATCGTCGTCGCTGCCTCCGATGCGACCTTCTTCGACCCTCACGT
>DATAVE010000046.1:0-9428 GCA_036267875.1 Mycobacteriales bacterium | reverse complement strand
AGTGGCATTCGCGTCAACACCGTCGCGCCCGGCCCGACCGGGACCGACATGTTCCTGGCCATGCCAGCCGAGGCCCAGTCCTCAGTCGCGGCGAGCACCATCCTCGGCCGAATGGCTGACCCGCAGGAGATCGCCCGCGTGATCGTGTTCGTCGCCACCGACGCCGGCAGCTACCTCACCGGTGCCACCATCGCGGCAGACGCCGGCCGGACGGCGATCTAAACGGGCGCAGGACGCGAGTTGTCAGGCTCTCACGCGGCTGTAGCGCCTTGAGAGCCTGACAAGTTTCGCTACTTGACGCCGATGAGGTCGATCACGAAGACAAGGCACTTGCCCGACAGCCGGTGACCGCCGCCGGCCGGACCGTAGGCCTGCTCCGGCGGGATCGTCAGCTGGCGCCGACCGCCGACCTTCATGCCGGGGATGCCGTCCTGCCAGCCCTTGATCAGCCCCTGCAGCGGGAACTCGATCGTCTCGCCGCGGCTCCAGGACGCGTCGAACTCCGACCCTGAGCTGAACTCCACGCCGACGTAGTGCACCTCGACGGTGTCACCTGGCTTGGCTTCGTCGCCGGTACCGACAACGAGATCCTCGATGACCAGGTCTGCAGGCGCGCTACCGCTGTTTCCGGTCAGCACCGGCTTGGTGAGAGACATGACGCCACCCTAAGGCGAGCGGATAGCTGCTGAGCAGGACCAGCGGACCGACGGCATCGGCTGCGAGCGTGCAGACACGACGACCTGGAACTCGCTGGCTACGTCGAACTGAACCGTGCCGTACAGGTCCCGGCCACACCAGTCGTCGCGAAATCGTCATCAATCTCGGTCGGCCGGCCGCGTCTGCAGGCGGCGCCAACACTCCGCTGGAGAGACCTCGAGAACAACATGGAGCACTTCGCCGCCGGCGTCGTGCGCCCTTTTGCGCTGATCTTCGTCTACGCGACCAGCAGGATCGGCGTGTTGCGCGACACGCCGTGTTCGGTGGTCGCGAAAGCGAAGATCAGCCAGGCATGTCCTGCGCTGCGACGAGCAGGTCGGCGAGCGGCCCGAGCAGGGCGATCAGCTCGTCGAGCTCGGCCGGCTCGAGGCTCTCGTAGGGCTTCGCCGCAAGGTCGTCCGTCAGTGCCTCGACTCGGTGTCGAACGGCCCGGCCTTCGTCGCTGAGCCAACCGTCATTGCCGATCAGTCCGCGGTCGCGCATCCCGTCGACGACGGCGGCGATCTGTGTAGCCGGCAGATGGTGGATGCGGCCGAACCTCTCTGCCGGTATGTCCGTGCCGAGGGCGTAGAGCGCGTGCGCCTCGAGGCCGCCGATGCCTTCGGTCATCAGCGCGATGATGTGCCCGTCGCCGCGGTGCTCACGCAGCAACGCGCCGGCATGGAACATCCGCGTCACGACGTCGTCAGGCACCGGGAGCGCGAGTAGCGCGGCGTACATCGCTCGACCTTGACTGGGAGCACTGACAGCCGCCTTCAGCAACAGTTCGGTAGCGCGCGCGAAGTCGGCGGTCTCGACGCGATCGCCGAGGATGTGCCGCAGCGCTTGCGTGCAACCATCCAGACGAGCGGCGATCGCCGCCTCGGGTGTGGTCGTCTGCCACACCTTCGGGATGTGGCGAGCAACCTCGCCGGGAGCGAAGTTGTAGAACAGCGCGTCGACGACCTCCGCCGTTGCCAAGCCCAGCGGCGCTGCTCGTCCGGCGAAGTAGGTGTCCCAGTAGTTCGTGAAGCCCAGCGCGAACATCGTCTCGTTGGGTTCGTCGGCCACGTATGGGATCAGACCGATCGGCTCGACGAGCGCGAACATCCGGCGGGCCAGCGAGGTCACCGTCTTATGTTCTGTCATGCCTAGGTAGACGCGCATGGCCGACCAGACTCATCGCTCGTGCGCGGGCGGCCAGGTCATCGCCGCAGGGCATTGGTGTCTTACCCTGCCGGGATGGCCGGAGTCATCGTGGTGGTCGCCCTCGCCATCGCGGCGCTGTCTGCTTGGGCCGGCGCACAGATCGCAGATGCGCGCGATCGAACCGAGTTGGTCTGGGGAGCGATCAGCTTTCTGATCGGGCCGGTCGGTCTTCTCATCGCGTACCTGATGCCACCCGTGTACGGCGGCAGCTGCCCCCGATGCGCTGAGCCGTTTCGCCTGCAAGCCACGATGTGTCCGGCCTGCCACGCCACGCTCGTACGGTGAGGACCGTATCGGCATACGCAGGCAGCTGTCCGATGCGGGCCGTAGGGTTGAAGGTTCGCATCGAGACAGGTACGGCGGGTGGGCATGAGCACGATCGGCGAAGCGCCGGCCTGGGTCGCCGAGCTGACCGACGATGCCCTTCGTGCCCAGTTCGGTGTCGAGACGTTCGCGCGTGGTCTCGCCTACGCCCGCGAGGGTGCGGTGCGCGACATCCAGACGAGTGGCGAGGGCTCTGTCCTGCTCGCCCAGGTGATCGGTAATCGGCCGACGCCCTACCAAACGCTGGTAACCAGCCCAGCACGGCTCAGCGAGCGGATCGGCGGTCGCTGCAGTTGCCCGGTGGCGACCGACTGCAAGCACATCGTGGCGACGCTGCTGGCAGCCCGAAGTCTGGACAAGCCGGCCGCTGGCAAGAAGGGCTGGCCGCAGGAGTGGGAGCGGCTGCTCAACAAGGTCGTCACATCGACCGGGTCATCGTCACCCATTGCGATCGCGCTGCAGTTCGAGCTGGTTCAGCCCCGTAACTCGCCCGACCCGCGGATCCGGCTGCGTGCGATGGTGCAAGGCAAGACCGGCTGGATCAAGACCGGAGCGTCCTGGCGCGAGCTCGAGCAGCACTACCAGGGCTACAGCTCGACCCCGATCACGGCCGAGCAACGCGCGTGGGTGATCGAGACGCTCGCCATCGCAAGAAGCCGACGTCCGAACTACTACTCGCCATACTCCGAGACCGTCCTTCATCTCGACGATCTCGGGCCCGCCGCATGGCGACTGATCGCGGACGCCGAGCGCATCGGTTTCACCCTCATCGGTGCCGGCAGCGGAACTGTGCATATCGCCTCCGAACCCGCGCACGCGGTGATCGACCTCCACCGCAAGGCCGAGGACGACGTCGAGCTCACGACGGTCCTGCGGCTCGACAACGGCGAGGTCCTTCCGCCCGACGCCCACCTGATCGGCGACCCCGCCTATGGCTGCGTGATCGACGATCCGGGACGTCTGCGCCTCATCCCGCTCCAACCGCAGCTCGACGAGTCGGTGCAGCGGCTGCTCCGCGCGTCGCCCGTCGCGGTCCCCGCCGAGGACTACCCGCGCTTTCTCACCGACTTCTATCCCGCGCTGCAACGCCAGCTCGAGGTCGAGTCGAGCGACCTCAGCGTCGAGCTCCCCCGCATCGAGCCGCCCCGACTGTCGATGCGCGTCGAGTTCGGCGAGGACCACGTCGCGACCGTCGAGTCGTCGTTCGTCTATCGCGTCGGCAACCAGACCCACGACGTCGCTCTCGACAGCCTCGCGCCCGATGCGAGTCGCGACCTCGACGCCGAGCGCGCCTTGCTGAGACGGCTGAGCCTGCTCGACTCCGTCTCCGGACTGACCGCTCCCGACCTGCAAGGCCGTCGGTTGATCCCGCAGGCGCAGGTCCGCGGACTGCACACCGCTGACCTTGCGGAGCGGCTGCTCCCCCAGCTGGCCACCGACCCCGATGTCGAGGTCGAGGTACGAGGCGAGCCTGCGGCGTACGGCGAGGCAGCCGAGGCGCCACTCGTCACAGTGGCACTGCAAGACGACGCCACCGACCCGGACTGGTTCGACCTCGCCGTCGCTGTCTCCGTCGACGGCCAGAACGTGCCGTTCGCGCCGCTGTTCGCGGCGATGTCGATGGGCGAAGAGCGACTGCTGCTCGACAGCGGGACGTGGTTCCGCCTCGACCGGCCCGAGCTGGTGCGACTCCGCGAGCTGATCGACGAAGCAAAGGCGCTCCAGGAAAAACCCAGCGACAACCTGCGGCTGACCACTGTCCAAGCCGGGCTGTGGGAAGAGCTGGTCAACCTCGGCGTCGTCACCCAGCAGAGCGACCGCTGGGCACGATCAGCCGGCGCACTGCTCTCGCTCACCGAGATCCCCCAGCCGCCACCCCCGGCCGGCCTTCACGCCGACCTGCGGCCCTATCAACTCGACGGCTACCAGTGGCTCAGCCTGCTGTGGGACCTGCAACTCGGCGGGGTGCTCGCGGACGACATGGGTCTCGGCAAGACGGTGCAGACCCTTGCCATGGCCGCGCGGGCTTCCGAGGCGGGAACCCTCGGCGGCGATGCCGGCCCGCTGCTGATCGTGACGCCGACGAGTGTGATGTCCACGTGGGCGAGCCAGGCAGCGGAGTTCTGCCCGGGGCTCGACGTACGGATGATTCCCGGGACCGAGCGGAAGACCGGCACGACAATCGCCGAGCAAGTCGCGGGCGTGGACCTGGTCGTCACGTCCTTCACGCTGTTCCGACTCGACGAGGAGGCGTACCGGTCGGTGCGCTGGTGCGGGCTCGTCCTCGACGAGGCGCAGTTCGTGAAGAACCACCAAGCGAAGACCTACCAGTGCGCCCGGCGGCTACCGGTGCCGTTCAAGCTGGCGATCACCGGGACGCCGCTCGAGAACTCGCTGATGGACCTCTGGTCGATGCTGTCGATCGTCGCACCGGGGCTCTTCCCCAGTCCGGAGAAGTTCAGCGAGTTCTACCGACGGCCGATCGAACGCGGCGAGGCCCCGGAGCGCCTCGACGCGCTCCGACGCCGAATCCGTCCGCTGATGCTGCGGCGTACCAAGGAGCTCGTCGCCTCCGACCTGCCGCCGAAGACCGAGCAGCGCCTCGACGTGACGCTCAATGCCCAGCATCGCCGGGTCTACGACACCCATCTCAACCGCGAGCGGCAGCGCGTCATGCGTCTCGTCGAGGACATGGACCGCAACCGGATGACGATCCTGAAGTCACTGACGACGCTGCGCCAGCTCAGCCTCGACGCGTCGCTGGTCGACGTCGAGCACGCCGGCAAGATCCGGTCGAGCAAGATCGACGTCCTGGTCGACCAGCTGCACGAGATCGCTGCCGAAGGCCACCGCGCGCTGGTGTTCAGCCAGTTCACCCGGTTCCTGTCCTTGATCCGCACCCGACTGACCGATGAAGGCATCGGCCACTGCTATCTCGACGGCCGCACCCGGGACCGTGCCAGCACGATCGCCGAGTTCACCGACGGCAAGGACCCGGTGTTCCTCATCAGCCTCAAGGCCGGCGGGTTCGGCCTCAACCTGACCGCCGCCGACTACGTCTTCGTGCTCGATCCGTGGTGGAACCCGGCGACCGAGGAGCAAGCGATCGACCGTGCGCACCGGATCGGGCAGGACAAGCCGGTCATGGTCTACCGGCTCGTTGCGACCAACACGATCGAGGAGAAGGTCGTCGCGCTCCAGCAGCGCAAGCGCGACCTGTTCGCGCAGGTGGTCGACGGCGGCGCGGCAGCGGGCGGCGCGCTGACCGCGGCGGACATTCGCGAGCTCTTCACGTCCTGATCTGAAGTACGCGGGAGCACCCAAAAGGACGAACAGTCGCGTAATGTCACCCGCGGGGGGCTTCACCCAGTAGGGGGTTCGGGGCCGGGTGACGGATCGCGACTCAGCGCGGCAAACGTTTGCCGCGCGGATGCCCGCGCTCGACGGCGTACGCGGGCTGTGCATGCTCGCCGTCCTTATCGGCCACCTCGCCATCTTCGGTGGCGGCGCGCTCTTCTTCCAGCCGACGCTGATTCGCTGGCTCAGCGGCGGTGAGATGTGTCTCGAGATCTTCTTCGCGCTCTCCGGCGCCCTGATCACCCACCTCGCGCTGTCGGAGCTCACGAAGACCGGCACGATCGACCTGCGCAAGTTCCGCAACCGGCGGGTACGCCGGCTCGCCCCGGCCGCCGTACTGGTCATCCTCGCGACCGTCGCGATCACCGTGGCGGGACTGCGCGACGACGCGATCCCACTCGGCACCAAGCCGACGCTGGTGGTGTTCTCGGTCCTCGCGCTGAGCTCGAACTGGCTGCTGTTCAACCACGCGAACCTCGGCTACCTCGCGCCGACCTGGTCGCTCAGCGTCGAAGAGCAGTTCTACCTCGCCTGGCCGCTCACTCTGCGGCGTACCTGGACCAGGCTCGGCCCCGCTGGCGCGGCGCTGGCCGCGGTGATCCTGCTCGTGATCGGCCTCGACTTCTCGGTCCTGTGGAGCACCCGCGGCGTCAGCGCGACCTACGCAACCCCGGTCGCCGGCGTCGGGCTGCTCTGTGGCTGCTTGGTGTCGATCTGCCTGCACAGCCCGTGGGCGCCGGCGCTGCGGCGAATGGTCGACTCCACCTGGGTCGCGCTCGGGCTCGCGGTCGGCATCGTCGTCAGCGCCCGCTGGCTGCACTTCCACAACTACCGCGCGATGCGCGGCGGATACCTCTTCTTCGGCATCCTGACGGCGCTGTTCATCGGGCACCTCATGGTCCGCAGCGCACGACCGAGCCTGGCGTCGCGAACGCTTGGTGCTGCCCCGGTCGCCTACCTCGGCAGGATCAGCTACGGCGCCTATCTGTTCCACGCGACGATCTACCAGATGTGGGACCACTCCGGCCTGCTCCCGAACATCGAGATCCGCGGAGCGGTCGACGTCGCGAGCGCGTTGACGGTCGCCTCGATCAGCTATCGCTACATCGAAGAACCAATCCGGCTCGGCACCTTCAGGTTCCCCCGTCTCCCCCGTCGTACGACGGCGACACCGGCCGGCGCGCGCAGCGCGGCTTGGGCGCGGGTTCGCTTCGTTCCCCAGATCGCGCTCGGCCTAGCCGCCGTCGTTGTCGTGCTTCAGTTCGCGCCGAGCTTCCACCCGCTCCAGCAGCAGGGACCCGCGGTCGCCGCGTCGGGGCCGATCCAGGCGTGCGAGGCGGCGTCGGCGCTGGACGCCGCTGGCATCTCCGGGGCCGATGCGGTCGTTTCCTGCGATGGCCGGTGGGCGCTCGCCGCGGCGCACAGCAACCGCGGGCGGATGGAGCTGTTGCACTACAAGACAGGTACGGGGTGGCACCGGGTCAACACCGAGCACGGCGCCCGGCTCGACTCGGCGGCGGCTGACGACACCACAACTCCCGCCAAGCCCCAGCTGACGATCGTGCAACACCTCGCCTCGGCGCTCGGCCCGGTCGCCGCGCCAGCTGCAGCCGCCGCGGGCCTGATCTCAACCATCGCGGTGGCCGAGAAGCGGGCGGACCTGCCGGCGGTCGTCGCGAGCCCCGTCGTCGCGAAGAACGGGCAGCGTTGGCTCGCCGTACTCACCCCTGTCACGGCAGGTGACGCCGGGCGAATGGCGATCTACGAGTGGCGGCAGGGCGGCTGGAACCCCGTTGGCCTCGTCAACGGGATCCCGGCCGAGGCCATCGGTGCGACGTACCGCATCAGCGTCTCGACACTGGCCGGGACGCTGGACCCTGCGTGGGTCCTCCAGACCACAGGCGCTGCGACGACCTCTGTTGGCGTCGTGTCCGACCTCGGCGGGAGCTGGCACCTGATCAAGGTGACCGCTCCGACACCGTCTGGCCTCCTCAACCAGGTGGGCGGGCTCGTACCAACGCAGCCGTAGCGATGAGTTTCGTCGTACCCGACCGTGTGTCCAGGCATGACCGACATACAGCTCTTCACAGAGATCCGCAACATCGCGATCCCCGTCGCGGACCAGGAGCGTTCGAAGGCGCTCTTTGAGCGGCTCGCTCGACTGGAGTCGGTGCCGCTGATGTTCAGCTTCACCGACTACGACGGAAACCTGCTCTACGTCGCCGAGCCGTCGGTCCGGGCCCCTCAGCCGTAGATGTTGAAGAACTCCATCGACGGCGGCGGGTCAATCCGGACGTTCACCGGCGTGGCCATGTTCGCGAACGCCGCACCGAATCGCGCCTTCGCGGTGTCCGCATCGCAGTCGAACTCGTAGACCGCGAGGTAGGTCTCGCCGTCGTCACTGCGGTAGCGCTGCGCACTCGTGCAGCCCTCGACCGCGCGCAGCTCATCGAGGTGGGTGTTGTCGTACCAGTCGTTGTAGGCAGCCGCGCCCTCCGGCGAGTCCGGCGCAGTCTTGACGACGAAGATCGACTTGCTCATGTTCGCTCCGATTGATGACGCAGTACGGCGATGACATTGCAACGTATCGGGATCCAACTCCGTCCTGACAGTCGTACCCTCGCAATAGGTGAGGTGAGTGGCATGAGCGTCCACATCCCCGACGGCGGCTTCTGGCCGGCGCCAGTGATTCCGCAGCCCAACATCTACCCGATGGAGTGGCGGGTCGATACCGAGAAGCTCGCGACGATCTACGAGAAGTCGAAGCTCGCGTTGTGGAATCCGTCGGATCTGCCGTGGGATGACCTCAACCCCGACGACTACACCTGCGAACAACGGCTCGCGATCATGTACTGGTGGGCGTTGCTCGCGAACTTCGACGCGAGCGGGCCGGCTGTCTTCGCCAGGGCGACGATCCACTCGTTCGAGGTCCACGAAGAGGACCCCGTCCGCAAGTGCTTCTTCTCGATCACCCGCGACGAGATGAACCACGAGGAGTGCTGCCAGCGAGCGATCGGCAAGCTCTGGCCGGGCGGCCCGCTCAACTGGACTCCGACGACCGACCTCGAACAGGCCGCACACAACAACATCGGCTGGCTCTACTACAACGGCGGGCGCTACTGGTCCGGGTACTCACAGAGTCTCGGCAAGCATCCGATGGCGGTGCTGTTCACCTCGTTCATGATGGGCGAGGTCGCGTCCTCGACGCTGTTCCGGATGATGGCCACCGGCGCCCAGAACCCGCTGTTCCAAAACGTCTTCGAACGGATCGGTCGCGACGAGTCTCGTCACCTGCAGATCTGCATGACGATCCTGGAGAAGGAATACCCGGGTCTGACCGACGTCCACCGCTCGCAGATCACCCGGCAGCTGCGCGCCGGGTTCGTGTTCCTGTCGATGATCCTGTGGGAGCCGCCGCCGCAGTTCTGGGACCTGCCGCCGTACTTCCTCGACAACCACCGGGTGCTCATCGACATCGCGCGGGACGCCGGGCTCGGCATCCTCAGCTATGAGCAGCAAGCCGACAACTGGCGCATCGCCATTGCAAAGGTCCGCGCCATCGTCAGCCGGTGGGGCATCGAGTTCCCCGCCATCCCCGAGCTCGACATCGACGGGGTCGACGTCAGCGACATCCAACCCGAGGACATTATCCCCGTCTTCTGAACCCACCTCGCCGAGCCCAACGATCCGCACGCTATTCGGCGGGCGGATTCAGCCGGTCGTCGCAACAGACTCGTTTGTTGGCGGGAACAGTAGCGCGCGCATTCTCTCGGCTGGGCTGTCCCATCCAAGGGTCTCGCGGGGTCGGTCGTTGAGCTGGGCGGCGACGTAGTCGAGGTATT
>DATAVE010000045.1:0-1622 GCA_036267875.1 Mycobacteriales bacterium | reverse complement strand
GTTGTTCAGCACCGCCATCAGGGAACGCGGCCGCGTCGACGTCCTCTTTAACAACGCGGGCATCGGCATGGCCGACACAGAGCTCGAGCGGGTGACACGAGACGAATGGGATCGCGTCATGGCGACCAACGTGACAGGCGTCTTCCTCTGCACTCGCGAAGCCTTCCGGGTCATGAGACTCCAGCAGCCAAGCGGAGGCCGGATCATCAACAACGGCTCCGTTTCGGCCCACGTTCCCCGTCCGAACTCCATCGCCTACACCGCGGCTAAGCACGCGGTGACCGGCTTGACGCGGGCAACTGCGCTAGACGGTCGCGCGTCTCGTATCGCATGCGGACAGATCGACATCGGCAACGCGTCGACACAGATGACGGACTCGATGCGCGGCGCAGGCGCGCTGCAGCCCGACGGCTCCCGCCGCCGAGAATCAACCATTCCGGTGGCAGAGGTCGCGCGCGCCGTCGTCTACATGGCGAGCCTTCCGCTCGACGCCAACGTTCTCTTCATGACTGTCATGGCAACGGCAATGCCGTACGTGGGACGCGGTTAGCGACACTCCGAAGGCGCGGGGGTCACGGTCAATGCGATAGCCGTCTGCGGACTGGTCGTGGTGGTCACGACTGAGGCCGCAGGCTGGCGTGGACGGTGAGGGCCACCGGGGACCTGGTCATTCCGAGTGGGCTCCACGTCATGCCAAGTTGTCGCTGATCGATCGTCGTGGTCACGTCGACTTCCAGCCGGTCACTGGTCTGGTGGATCGTCGGCTCGAGGGTCATCGCCAGTCGCTCGCCGGCGGCTTCGAGCTCACCCTCGACCCGCACTCGGTTGTCGGCGATACCGCTCACGCTGGTGGAGCGAAAGCGCACCTCGGGGTGGCCGTCTGTGTCGAAGAAGTCGCCAGAGCGCAGGTGCTTGTCACGCCCGCTGATGCCCGTGTGAAGGCTGCCGGCATCGATCGTCAGCGTCATACGACGCTGCCGGCCGTCGTCGAACTCGAGGTAGCCGTCGATTGACCGTGATCAGCCCCCCAGAAATGCGGGACGCGGAACTCCGCCGTCGAGGCTGACGGGTCAAGCCGCCAGCGTCCCGCCGCGAGCGGCTTCTGGGTCTGGGCGGCAGTCGATTTGGCATTCATGGTGCCTCCTTGGGGTTGGCGCCCGCGGGGGGCGAGCGCGCGTGGTCGCGTGATCAACGAGCTCGTCGACTCGCGAGCGAGATCGTGGAAGTGCAAGCGCGAGGTCGACCGGCGTTGTCATGGGCCGCCGACCTCGGCGAAGGCGGGCTGCGGGACATCGGTTGCCGGCCGGGGCATGCTGGCTCGGTGGCCGTGCTGCGGGTCGGTATCGGGAGCGGCGCTCTCGGGCAAGTGACCGGGACCCGTGATGGTGCGCGACCGGAGCACAATGGTGAGCACGGCGAGTGCGCCGGCGCCGCCGGCAAGCCCGAACGCGGCTGCGGGTCCGGCGCGGTCGGCGACGATGCCGGCGCTGGCCGCTCCGATGGCGCCGCCGACCGCCATCGCGGTGGCGAGCCAGGCGAAGGCCTCGGTCATGGTTCCGGCGGGGGCGGCGTGGTCGACCATCGCGAAGATGGTGGCTTCGGTCGGCGCGATCGCGGCGCCG
>DATAVE010000044.1:0-7711 GCA_036267875.1 Mycobacteriales bacterium | reverse complement strand
CTGCAGTGCCGATGTCAGCAACGCGCCTTCCTGCCAGAGCTGGGAGAAGCCGGCTGCGTCGTACGCCGTTCCGGTCGGGACGGCGGCCAGCTCATGCATTGGCGACAGTGGATCGATTGGCTCGGTCAGCCCGGTCCCACTCGGTACGGCCGCAAGCTGTGGCCCGGCCGGGTCGAGGACAAGCACCGACTTCGCTACGGCGAGGTGGGCGACGACGAGCGGTGTGTGTCGCGGGTCGAGGACCGTGACGGGGCCGTCGGCCACACCCGCAGTAAGAAAGGTGCCAACCAGCGGCCCGGGCACCGCCGCACGGCCGAGCTCCTCGAAGACCATCGAGGCTTCGGCCATGCCGAGCTCGAGCTCGGTGCGCAGCGAGAAGACGCCGGTCTCGTCCAGCGTCTGCCACAGCCCGGCGTCGAAGCCGCCCGGGAGCTTCTCGAGCGGGAACGCTGAGTCGAGCACCTCACGCACACCGCGCTGCAGCTCGCGTTGCTCATCGGTCGGCAGGAAGTACATCTAGCTGCGCTCCTTGGGAAGGCCCTGCTCTTTGGGAAGGCCGAGGATGCGCTCGCCGATGATGTTGCGCTGGATCTGCGAGGTGCCGGCCGCGATGGTGTAGTTCAGCGAGTTCAGCCGCTCGGTTGTCCACTCGCCGGTCGGCAGGCCGGCGATGTCGGTCCGTGACACCGACGCGCGGTCGAGCACTCGTGAGCCGAGATCCATCAGCCGCTGCCGCGCCTCGGTGTACCGGAGCTTCAATACCGAGGCGCTCACGCCGGGTACGCCGGAGCCTGCCTCGGTGACGCCTCGTTTGGTGAGCGCCCAAAGCCCGTCGAACTCCGCGGCGAGATGGCCGATGTCGCGGCGCAGCCCGCGGTCGTCCCATGCGACCCCTGAAGAGGATGTCACCTTCTTGGCGATGGCCGCGAGGTCGCCGACGAGTCGCACCGAGTCGACGATCTGGTCGACCCACGCGGTGCCGCGCTCGAAGGACAGCGTCACCATCGTCACGCGCCAGCCGTCGTTTTCCTCACCCATCCGGTTGGACACCGGGATCCGCACGTCGTCGAAGAAGACCTCGGAGAACTCACTCGACCCGAGCAAGGTCTCGAGCGGCCGGACCGTCAGTCCGGGGGAGTCCATCGACATCATCAGCCAGCTGATGCCCTTGTGCTTGGGCGCGTCCGGGTCGGTACGGACCAGCAGCTCGCAGTAGTCGGCGACCTGGGCGTGCGAGGTCCAGATCTTGTGGCCGTTGACGACGTAGTAGTCGCCGTCGCGAACCGCGCGCGTGCGCATCGACGCGAGGTCCGATCCGGCGCTCGGCTCGCTGAAGCCCTGGCACCAGATCTCCGCACCGGAGAGGATCTTCGGCAGGTGGGCGGCGCGCTGTTCGGGCGTTCCCTCGGTGACGATCGTGGGTCCGGCGTGCAGCAGGCCGACGAAGTTGACCCCGACGTACGGCGCACCGGCGCGCTCGGTCTCCTCGAGGAAGATCAGGTGCTCGGTTGGCGTCGCGCCACGGCCGCCGTACTCCGTCGGCCAGTTGACGCCCGCATAGCCCGCGTCGAACAGCAGCCGCTGCCACGCCGTGTCGTACTCGCGCCGGCCGGGCCAGTCGGTGTGATGCGGCTTCTCGCCGAGGGTGGGAAGCGTCGTCGCGAGCCAGTCGCGCAGCTCACTGCGGAAGGCGCGCTCCGCGTCCGAGTCGCGCAGGTCCACGGCCGCAAGACTAATCTGACGGGTCGTCAGATATGAACCCGCCCGACCGAGGAGGTGCTCGTGGGACGCCTTGCGGACAAGGTCGTCATCGTGACTGGCGCCGGTCAAGGGATCGGTGAGGGCATCGCGCTGGCCGCCGCGGCCGAGGGCGCGAAGATCGTCGCGGCCGGCCGGACTCTGGAGAAGGTCGAACGCACCATCGCGACGATCGTCGAGCGCGGCGGCGCGGGTCTGGCCTTGCAATGCGACGTACGACGGCAGGACGAGATCTCGGCCACGGTCACCGCGACGCTCGAGCAGTTCGGGCAGATCGACGGGCTGGTCAACAACGCGCAGATGGTCGCGCTCGGACCCGTGCTCGAGATCACCGAGAAGGACGCCCGGCGTACCTGGGAGAGCGGATTCCTCGGCTCGCTGTGGTTCATGCAGGCGGCACACTCTTCGCTCAAGGCGACCAAGGGCTCGATCGTCAACCTCGGAACTGGGTCCGCGCTCCGCAACGACCTGCCCGGCTTCGCCCTCTACGCCGGCACCAAAGAGATGATCCGCACGCTCTCGCGGATGGCCGCGCTCGAGTGGGGCCCGGACGGCATCCGGGTCAACGCGATGATTCCGAACGGAATGTCTCCGGGGCTCGAGATGTGGTCGGAGTTCGCTCCGAAGGAGTACGAGGAGTTCGTCAGCACTATCCCGCTCGGCCGGGTCGGCCGATTGGAAGAGGACGTCGGCCGCGCGGTCGCCTTCCTACTGTCGGAGGATGCGGCGTATGTCACCGGCTCGACCCTGATGGTCGACGGCGGCCAAGCATATTTGCGCTAGAGACACTGCTTACCTGCGCTAGTACCGGTCACGTGCACGTAATGAATAGGAGCAAGTAGTGGGGATCTGCGACGACCGTGTCGTCATCGTGACTGGCGCCGGCGGCGGCTTGGGTCGCGCGCATGCGTTGGCGTTCGCGGCTGAAGGTGCCGCCGTCGTCGTCAACGACATCGGCACTTCGCGCGAAGGCGAGGGCAGCTCGGCCGGCCCGGCGCAGTCGGTCGTCGACGAGATCCGCGCGGCAGGGGGCACGGCAGTCGCCAACACGGACGACATTGCCGACTGGGACGGCGCCGAGTCGTTGGTGCGGAACGCGATCTCGGAGTTCGGCACCCTCGACGTACTCGTCAACAACGCGGGCTTCCTGCGCGACCGGATGCTGGTCGGCATGTCGATCGAGGAGTGGGACGCGGTCGTCCGCGTGCATATGCGCGGGCACTTCTGCACGCTGCGTCACGCCGGCGGCTACTGGCGCGAGCAGTCCAAGAACGGCTCGCAGCCTGACGCGCGGATCATCAATACCTCATCTGGTGCCGGCCTGATGGGCAGCGTCGGGCAGGGCAACTACAGCGCAGCCAAGGCGGGCATCGTCGGCATGACGTTGGTCGCCGCGTCGGAGCTGGCGAGGTACGGCGTCACGGTCAACGCGATCGCGCCGGCCGCGCGGACCCGGATGACCGAGGTTGCGATGCCCGAGATGATGAAGGTGCCCGAGAGCGGCTTCGACGCGATGGCACCGGAGAACGTGTCGCCGCTCGTCGTCTGGCTCGGGTCAGCAGAGTCCCGTGAGGTGACGGGTCGGGTCTTCGAGGTAGAGGGTGGCCTGGTGAGCGTCGCCGACGGCTGGCAGCACGGGCCGCGCGCCGACAAGGGCGAGCGCTGGTCACCGGCCGAACTCGGTCCGGTCGTGCGCGACCTGATCGCGCAGGCGCCCGCGCCGACACCGGTCTACGGAGGCTGAGACGTGTCCAAGCTTCTCGAGGCCCCGACGATCTGGGAGCTGGTACGACAGCGGGGCGAGCTCTCCGGCGATGAGCGACCGTTGCTGCTCGATACCCAAGGACGCAGAGTCGGGTTCGCCGAGTTCGCCGCCGAGGTCGAGCGCGTCGCCGCTGGGCTGATCACCTTGGGCATCGGTCCGGGTACCAAGGTCACCTGGCAGCTGCCGACGCGGATCGAGAGCGTCGTGCTGTCGATGGCGCTGGCGCGACTCGGTGCGATCCAGAACCCGGTGCTCCATCTTTATCGCGAGCGCGAGGTCGGCGCGGTGCTGCGAGCGAGCCAGCCGGACTTCTTCATCGTCCCCGGCGTATGGAAGGACCGCGACTTCGGCGAGATGGCCCGGGCGCTGGTCGCCGAGCTGTCGCCGGCACCGGAGGTCCTCGAGATCGGTACCGACCTGCCGTCGGGTGACGTCACGACGTTGCCAGCGCCACCATCATCCGGCACCGAGGTCCGCTGGATCTATTACACGTCTGGCACTACGTCGGAGCCGAAGGGCGTGCAGCACACCGACCAGACACTGATGGCGGGCGGTCGCGGCCTCGGCGCTGCGCTCGACATGTCGGAGAGCGACATCGGCTCGATGGCGTTTCCGTACTCGCACATCGCCGGGCCGGACTACCTGCTGATGATGCTGTCGGCCGGATTCGGCGCCGTGCTGATCGAAGCATTCGCGCCTGCCGCCGCGGTCGCTGCCTACCGCGAGCTCGGCGTGACGATGTGCGGCGGGAGCACGGCGTTCTACCAAATGTTCCTCGCAGAGCAGCGCAAGGCGCCAGGGGAGCCGGTGATCCCGACGCTGCGCATCATGTCGGGCGGCGGCGCGGCGAAACCGCCGGAGCTGTTCTACGACATTGGCAAGGAGATGGGTGTCCGGCTCGTTCACGGCTACGGCATGACCGAGGTGCCGATGATGGCGATGGGCTCGCCGCACGACACCGACGAGCAGCTTGCCTACACCGACGGCAAGCCTGTCCTCGGCGCCGAGATCCGCATCGTCAAGGACGACGAGACGATCGCCGGTCCGGATGAGGAAGGCGAGGTACGCCTGCACGGACCGGTGGTCTGCGTCGGCTACACCGACCCGGCAGTCAACGCCGAAGCGTTCGACTCCAATGGCTGGTTCCGCACCGGCGACCTCGGGGTGCTCCGGTCTGACGGTCACCTGCGGCTGACCGGACGGCTCAAGGACGTGATCATCCGCAAGGGCGAGAACATCTCCGCGCGCGAGCTCGAGGACGTGCTCTTCAACCACCCAAAGATCGGCGACGTCGCTGTCATCGGCGTACCGGACGAAGAGCGCGGTGAGCTGGTGTGCGCGGTCGTCGAGACGGCGGCGGGCTCCGAGGCGATCACGCTCGAAGAGATAGTGGTCTGGTGTCGTGATGCCGGGCTGATGATGCAGAAGATCCCCGAGCGGCTCGAGATCGTCGATGCGCTGCCGCGCAACGAGACGTTGAACAAGGTGCTGAAGTTCAAGCTCCGCGAGCAGTTTGGGAGTGCCAAGTGACGGACGACGTCGGCATCAAGGTCGAGCGCACGGGCAGCGTGATGACTATCACGCTGGATCGGCCGGACGTGCACAACGCACTGAACTGGAAGGCGCGCGAGGCACTTGTAGCTGCGTTGACCGAGGCGACAGCCGACCTTGCCGTACGCGCTGTGGTGCTGACCGGGTCGGGTGACCGCGCCTTCTGCACGGGGGCTGACTTGCGGGTCCCAGTGCCGACGCCGGAAAAGCCCGAGGGTGCGCCCGCTCGCGCGCAGGGTGACGTCGCGCGCGGCATTGCGACGGGGTGGCAGCGGGTCGTCACCGCCGTACTCGACTGCGAGAAGCCAGTCGTCGCGGCGATCAACGGCACAGCAGCAGGCGCTGGCATGCATCTTGCCTTGGCGTGCGACGTCGTCGTGATGTCAGAGGCCGCGAAGCTCGTGCCGGTCTTCGTGCGTCGCGGGATCGCGCCCGATGCGGCAGGCGCCTACCTGCTCAGCCGGCTGGTCGGTCCGATGCGCGCGAAGCAGATCTATCTGTTCGGCGACGACATCCCTGCAGCCCGCGCCTCTCAGTGGGGTCTTGTCACCGAGCTCGTGCCCGCCGCCAAGACCCTCGAAGTGGCGACCGATCTCGCAACGCGACTGGCGGCCGGGCCGACCCGCGCACTCGCTGTTGCGAAGCGCCTCGTCAACCACGCAATGGACGTCGACCGCGAAACGGCGCTCAACGAAGAGGCTTGGGGCCAGGAGCTCGTCATGACAAGCGAGGATGCACAGGAAGGCGTTCGCGCATTCGTCGAGCGTCGCGAGACCTCTTTCAAGGGCTGGTGAGCAATGCCGTCGACCTATGACGTGCGGGTGAGCTGCAAGGCGCCGCAGCAAAAGGTCTTCGATCTCGTCGCGGACGCACCTGGCTGGCCGAAGTGGGCGAAGCCGGTGGTGATGCACGGTTCGTGGTTGCAGGAGGGCGATCCGGCGCCGGGTGGGGTCGGCGCAGTCCGTCGTCTCGGCACCAAGGCGTGGGGCACCCGCGAGCAGATCACCGAGTACGACGCGCCGGACTACCTGGCCTACACGATTCTCACGCCGATGCCGATCCGCGACTACCGCGCGATCGTGTCTATCGACAAGGAGGGCGAGGGCTGTCGCATCACCTGGGCGGCAACCTTTGAGGGTCGCTTTCCCGGCGCGGGTCCGGTGATGTCCTTTCTTCTCGGGCGCATGATTCGCAAGTTCGCCACGAACCTCGCGCGATACGCAGAGACCCACTAGCGGCCGGCGATGAAGTTGCGGATCGAGCACGACTACGCCGCCGACGTCGAGACGGTCTACGCGCTGATCAGCGACCCCGACTACATCGAGCGGAAGTACGTCGCGATCGGCGGCCGCGACGTTGCGGCGGATCGCAGTGACGGCGACGACGGTGGCTGCGAGGTCGTGACGAAGCGGACGGTGGCGGTCGACCTACCGGGCTTCGCGAAGAAGGTCCTCACGCCGAGCCAGACGACGGTCCAGACCGAGGTGTGGTCGGCGGCCGGGGGCGACGGCGTGCGCCGATGCACCTACGACGTCGACGTGCAGGGCGCGCCCGGCAACATCTCCGGCAGCCACGTGCTGTCTCCGTCAGCCGGCGGGTCGCATCACGTGATCGACATCGAGATCAAGGTCTCCGTGCCGCTGATCGGAGGCCGGCTCGAGAAGCTCGCCGCCGAGACCGGCCGAGGCGACATCGAGCGACAGTTCGACCACACGGATGAGGAGTTGGCCAAGATCTGACGGGGCGTCAGAAACCCGTAGGCTTGGCCCCATGCGTGGGGTTCTTGGTTGGGGTGTTCACATCCCGCATCGGCGGCTCGATCGAACTCAGATCGCCGCGATCGCGGGAACCGGCGGCGGCAAAGGCACTCGGTCGGTTGCGTCGTACGACGAGGACTCGACCACCATGGCCGTCGAGGCCGGTCGTGCCGCCGTGCGGGGCGCGGAGGTAGCGCCCGCCTCCGTGTGGTTTGCGACCACGAGTCCGACTTACCTCGACAAGACAAACGCGACTGCCATCCACGCTGGGTTGCGGCTCGATCGCTCTGTCGCGTCGTACGACGCCGTCGGCTCGGTGCGATCCGCGGTCGGCGCGCTTCGTAGCGCGTTCGAGACGAGCAAGGCGTCACTTGCGGTGGCAAGCGATGTGCGAGTCGGCCGTCCAGGTTCTCCCGATGAGGCTGCCGGTGGCGACGCGGCCGCGGCATTGCTGATCGGAAGCGAGAGCGACGGCCCGGTGCTTGCCGAGCTGTGCGCGTATGCCTCGGTCACCGAGGAGTTCGTCGACCGTTGGCGAGTCCCCGGCGATGCCGGATCGAAGCTCTGGGAAGAGCGGTTCGGTGAGACGAAGTACGTGCCGCTTGCCAACGAGGCGTTGAAGTCCGCGCTGGACATGGCCGGGATCGGTGCGGAGTCGGTCGATGCGCTGGTTGTCGCGGGGCTGCATGAGCGGGCGTGCGCGGCTGCCGCAAAGACCTCGGGCGTTGCGGCCGACAAGATCGTCGACCGGCTGAGTGCGACCGTTGGAAACCCTGGCGCCGCGCAGCCGTTGTTGTTGCTTGCCCGCGCGCTCGAGCGGGCGAAGCCCGGACAGACGATCGTGCTGCTGGTCCTTTCCGATGGCGCCGACGCCCTGGTG
>DATAVE010000043.1:0-2525 GCA_036267875.1 Mycobacteriales bacterium | reverse complement strand
GAAGATCGCTTGCGCGAGCTGGCCGCGCGTCGCCCAGGACTGGCGGTCGAGCAGCTCGGTCTGCAGGCTGGCGAAGAAGCTCTCCGCGACCGCGTTGTCCAGCGCGTCGCCGACGCTGCCCATCGACCCCAACAAGCCGGCGTGGCGGAGTCGTTGCCCGAACGCCCAGGACGTGTATTGGGTGCCGTGGTCGCTGTGGTGCACCGTCTGACCGGCATTGGGTTTCTGTCTCCAGCAGGCCATGTCGAGCGCGTCGACGACGAGCTCAGCGCGGAGATGATCCGCGATCGATTGGCCGACGACTTGGCGGTTCCACGCGTCGATCACGACCGCGCAATAGACCTTCCCCTCGCCCGTGGGGTGTTCGGTGATATCCGCGACCCACAACTGGTTCGGGCCATGAGGCGAGAACTGGCGGGCGACCAGATCATCGTTAGGGACCGCGTGTGGATCGCGGCGGGTCGTGCCACGCCGCCGGCGGCGCGTCACGCCCTGTAGTTCTGCGCAACGCATGAGCCGTTCGACACGCTTGCGACCCACCCGCACACCAAGGCCGAGGCGGAGCTCGGCGTGCACCCGCGGCGATCCATACGTGCCGCGCGATTGGCGATGGATCTCGACGATCGTCTCGCGCAACTGCGCATCAGACCGCCGACGAGCACACGGCTCCTGCTGGCTGTGACGCCATTCATAGAAGCCGCTCGTCGACACGCCGAAGAACCGGCATGCCGCCGCGATCGGCAGGGCTGGGTTGGTGGCCTTCTCCGCGTCGATGATCGCGAACGTCACTGCCGGGGCAGCACGTTCTCCTGCGCGAAGAAGGCCGCGGCTCGAGAGAGCAGATCACGCTCCATCCGCAACGTGCGGTTCTCTCGCCGCAACCGCACGAGTTCCTCGCGTTCGTTCTTCGTCAGGCCCGGCCGTTCACCGACCTCGATCTCGTCGCTCGTCATCCAGTTCCGCAAACACGATTCAGAGATCTTCAGATCCCGAGCGAGCTGCGCGACCGGATGCTTGCGGTTGCCGTCCTCGTCGACCTCGCGAGCGAGCTCGACCGCCCGGCGACGGAACTCCGGCGGATGCGGAGCAGGCATACGGACCCCCTTCGTGCGGCCTCGCCGCACAAGCTAGGTGTCCGGAGAAACGGGGGAACTCCATTTCGGCGTCTGAGGCGAGCGCGCTGGCCAAGGCGGGCGCCATGCTTCTGAGGGTTTCGGGCATCCGGGTCCCGCGGCCGAGCAGTGCACCGGTCGTCGCCTGCCGTGCCGACGCGCGACGGCGACTCGGATACTCCGTTGTACTCGTCGGAGTGGCGTTACTCGGCGCCGGTGTCGCTCAGAGCACGCGCAAGCGCCGCCTCCCGGCGGACGCTGTAGCCGCAGCGGCCTAGTCGCGGTCGTTGTCCTCGACGGGTTCGCAGTCGGGGTCGACCTTCATCAGCGCGCGGAACGCTTCCTCGGGATGGACGCCGGTCTTCACCGGCTCGTCGCGCACCTAACTGCCGCTCGGCGCTCCCTGCGCTGGTGCAGGCGATCGGGCAATCTGTGCGCGTGAAGCCACCTCCTGAATGCCTTCCTCACGCCGATTCCACGAAGTGGCACAGCCGTCGAGTCTGGGACTCACTCGGCTATATCCGGGTGCGCACGATCGCCAACCCGAGCTGGCCGCGCGATGCGCACTGGCTCATCCGCGTCTTCGAAGCCGAGCGGCCACAAGCTGCCGGAGATGCACGCGACCTGATCAATCAGTCGATCGCTGCGGCGAAGACCTACCGGCGTATGCAGAAGCGCGGAAGCGAAACCGACGACGAATTCTCCCAACGCCGCGACCAGCAGTGGGACGCGATGTTGATGCCGCTCGACGCGTATCTCGAACTGATGCAGTACCGACACCTGCAAGCGCTCAGGCGCGCAGGTAAGTCTGGGCCACAGGTTCCGGAGGGGTGACCAACCGAACTGCCGCTCGGCGCTGCCGTCGCGAGTCAAACTGAGCCATGCCTGCTGACCTCGGAGACGACATCGTCGAGGCCCTCAACGCACTCGTGAACACCGCCGACACTCTCTTCGGCGCGTACCGGCCTGAATTCAGCCTCGGGTATTGGTCGGGAGTCGCGGAAGGCGCCGAGGCGTGGTCGTGCACCTTCGAGGGCGACATTCGAGGCGACGACGGCGACAGGTTTTTCGTCACAGGGCATACGGCGGCGGAGGTTCTACGGCGCGCGTCGGACGAAGCCTGGAGGCGCGCTCCGCCCGCGCCATAACTGCCGCTCGGCGCTACCGCCATCGCTATCGGAGGTGAGGGTTGAACGGAGTGCACCGTCCAATCGTCGATGAGCGCTTGTACCCTCCGCCGGTCGCGGAGTCGGTATGTAGAAACAGGTTTCCTGGTAGCTCGCATCGTCGACGGCGGCCCACGCATCGCTCGCACTTACCCGCGGCGGACACTGGACGTAGTGAAGTGGCTTAGCTGTGCCTGAGATCCCGGCCAAGCACCCCGGCACCACGGTCCCCGGCGGCGGCATAGGC
>DATAVE010000042.1:0-58844 GCA_036267875.1 Mycobacteriales bacterium | reverse complement strand
TTGACCTCGCTGTAGACGGTGTCGATGCCTCCGGCTTTCACCGTCACACCGTCACGGGTACCCGTCAGCTCCTTGACGGCGGCAGCCGCGCGGTCGGGTGCCTGGGTGTCATTGCCGATCACTCGTGCCACGACAAGGGCGGACGTGCCGTCCTTGCTCACCAGCCCGCGAGCGACGGTGGGCGACGCCGTCCAGTACGACGAGACGTTGTCGACGTATTGGTCACGCTGCAGCGCGCTCACCGCGGCCAGACCGACCTGCTTGGTGGCCGCGGCGTTGGCGCCCGCGGTAGAGGTCAGCTCGAGCACGAGGTTCGGGTAGCCGGTGTGGAAGCGGGTCGACAGCAGATCCTTTGCCTTCGTCGACGCCGAGCTCGGGTTGTCGAAGCCCCCTGAGCCCAGATGAGACGCGACCGGCGCACCAAAGATCACCGCGATCACCAGGATCACCCCCGCGGCGCCCAGTACCCGCTTCGGCGCGCTGATCCCACGGTTCGCTAGCGCAGTGAGCATCTCGCCCTCCCAAGAGATAACGGCGATAACTTATCGACGCTAAGTTAGAGAGGTCAATACGATTCGGCGCGAATGTGACGAACGCCACGACAAGGAGGAGCGCGAAGATGGGCTGGTACGACGCGCACGTCCTCCCGCGGGCGATCGACCTGCTGCTGTCCAATCCGAGGGCGCTCGACATCCGGCGTCGAGTGACCGCCGGGCTCGCTGGCGACGTCCTCGAGATCGGCTTCGGCAGCGGGCTCAACCTGCCCTATCTCCCGAGCACCGTCACTTCGGTGAAGGCGGTCGACCCATCAGGGACGGCGGTGCGGATCGCGCGCTCGAGGATCGACGATTGCCCAGTTCCGGTCGAGATCATCGGTCTCGACGGTCAGTTGCTGCCGCTTCCCGATGCGAGCGTCGACGCCGTACTCAGCACCTGGACGTTGTGCACGATCCCGGATGCGGTCGCAGCAGTGCGCGAGGTACGCCGCGTGCTGCGGCCGGGTGGGGCGCTGCACTTCGTCGAGCACGGCCTTGCCGAGTCACCTGGTCTGCAGCGCTGGCAGCATCGCCTGGATCCGATCCAGCAGCGGATAGCCGGCGGCTGTCACCTCGACCGGGAGATCACCGCAATCCTCGCCGACGGTGGGCTAGCGATTCGCGAGCTCAACCGTTATTTCGGCGCCGGCATGCCGAAGCCACTCGGCGCTCTCTACGAAGGCATCGCCGTCGCGAGCTAGACGGCGCCGGGGCCGACGAGGTCTTGGACGACACCTCGCAGCGCGTCTCGAAGCTCGTCCGTCTCGACGTCCGTGAAAGCTTCGGTCGTCGCGAAGATGCCGCCCATGACCGCCGCCATCGTGCACCCCAGTCGTACGCGTTGCACGAGCGGAAGGGCCGGGTTGGCGAGGATGCGCTGCAGCTTCTCCTGCAGGTCGGCATGGCTCTCCTCGTGCGACTCCTCATGGACCTTGGCAAATGCCGCCTGCTCGCGGGTATGCAACAAGAACAGCTGACGGTTGCCGAGCATGGAGTCGAGGAGTGCGTCGAACAGGCCCGCCCATTGACTCGGATCGATGTTGTCGGGCTCGAGGCGGTCGAAGCTCTCGTGGCCGAGCGCGTGCACCCGAAGGTGCAGCGCCATGAGGATCGCGTCCTTGCTGGGGAAGTGGTAGTACAGCGCCGCCTTCGAGAAGCCCATCCGCTCAGCGATCTCGCGCAGAGAAGTGCTGTCGTAGCCCCGCTCGACGAACAGCTCGAGCGCGACGTCGAGGATCTGCTCTCGGGTGTCGGGTTCGCCCGGCGCTTTGGCGGCTGGTCGCGGCATGTCCCAATCTTACTTGACGGTCGGCAGGTAAGTCCCTTACCGTCCGGCAAGTAAATCGACGTACCACGCGACAGCGGAGCGGCAATGACCCAGCCCATGATCGAGGCGACCGGCCTCACAAAGCATTACGGCGAAACCCACGCGCTCGCGGGCATCGACCTGACGGTCCCCCGTGGCACTGTGCTCGGCGTACTTGGCCCCAACGGCGCAGGCAAGACGACCGCGGTCCGGATCCTGACCACGCTCGCGACGCCGGACAGCGGGTCGGCGCGGGTTGCCGGCTTCGACGTCGTCAGCGAGGCCGACCAGGTACGCCGCAACATCGGTGTCACAGCCCAGGACGCGACACTCGACGAGGCGCTCAGCGGTCGGCAGAACCTCGTCATGGTCGGCGAGCTCAGCGGGTTGCGGCGCAGCGCAGCCAAGACCCGCGCCGCCGAGCTCCTCGAGCGGTTCACGCTTTCCGAGGCGGCCGACCGCGTGCTCCGGACCTACTCGGGCGGAATGCGTCGCCGCTTGGACCTCGCCGCGGGCCTGGTCACCCAGCCGCCGGTTCTGTTCCTCGATGAGCCGACTACCGGGCTCGACCCGACGAGCCGGGTTCGGATGTGGGACATCGTCCGCGACCTCGTTGCCGACGGTACGACGCTGCTGCTGACCACGCAGTACCTCGACGAAGCCGATGCGCTGGCCGATCGGATCGTCGTCATCGACCACGGGAGGGTCATCGCGAACGGCACGGCCAGCGAGTTGAAGGCGGCGACCGGCGGCGCTCGCCTGGAGGTCACCTTGACCAAGCCGCACGAGGCGGCAGTCGGCGCGCTGAGGCTCCTCACCGAAGGAGAGATCGACGTGAGCGCCGACGGCCGGTTGCTGCGCGCCTCCGTCCGGAGCGGGTCCGGCGTCGCGACCGCCGTCATCAGGGCGCTCGACACAGCCGGGGTCGTGGTCGACGACGTCGCCGTCCATCCGCCGTCGCTCGACGACGTGTTCTTCGCGTTGACCGGCTCCCCCGCGACCGAGGCGGCCCCAGCGGCCGACGACTTGGAAGGTGTGGCATGAGCGTTGCGACCCTCGCCGTGGAGACGCGGCCGCCAGCAACGTACGGCAAGCTCCAACGCGCGGTGCGCGACATCGTGGTCCTCACCAGGCGCAACGTCGTCCACATCGCGCGCGAGCCACTACAGCTGTCGGACGCCACAGTGCAGCCCGTCCTGTTCACGTTGTTGTTCATCTACGTCTTCGGGTCCGGCGTCCCGATCGCGCATGGCAGCTACAAGGACTTCGCCCTCGCCGGGCTCATTGCGCTGAACCTGACGACCTCGGCGATGGGCACCGCCGTCGGGCTGAGCAGCGACCTCAACACCGGCGTCATCGACAGATTCCGCACTCTGCCGATGTGGGGAGCCGCCGTGCTCGTCGGCCGCTCGCTGTCCGATGTCCTGTCCGCCGCGCTCTGCATCACGATGGTCGCCATGACCGGCCTCGCAATCGGCTGGCGACCTGACGCGAGCGCGCTGAGCATTGTTGGCGGATTCGCCATCCCTTTGCTGTTCGCCTACGCACTTTCCTGGGCGTGCGCCTGCCTCGGCCTGGTCAGCAAGGGACCGGAGAGCGCTCAGGGCATCGGGCTGATCTTCCTGTTCCCCATGGCGATCGTGTCCAACGCCATGGTCCCGACCCAGGGAATGCCCGCCTGGCTCGCGACGGTGGCGAACTGGAACCCGGTCAGCTCGGTCACCGCGGCCGCCCGGGACCTGCTCGGCAACCCAAACCCCTCCGCGGCGATTCACACCTGGCCGATGCAGCACCCCGTCGCGGCGTCGCTGGTCTGGTCGGCGGCGATCATCGCGGTGTTTGCACCGCTCGCCACCGCCCTCTATCGCCGCCGAACGACCGGCTAGGAACGACTAGGCGCCGGCGCGGACCTGGGCCAGGCGGGCGTTGTCGATCACGATCGCGGCGGGGCCGTCCACCAGCCGCAAGGTCGAGAGCGCCGTCTCGCCGAATGCGTTCTTCTGCCCGCTGGACAAGGCAATCAGACCGATCACGTGACCGCCATGACCCTTGAGTGGCATCGAGAGAAAGGTCGCCATGCCGCGGTCGTCCTCTTCACCGAGCAGCTCCTCGGGGTCCGCCAGTCGAAGCTCAAGCTCGCCGACGGACAACGGGGCGCCCGAGACCGCATTGAGTGCGTCGACCGCGCCGCCGAGCATGTCGGAGTACTGCGCCTGCGACGTCTCCTGAGCAACCGCGACGTATGCCGTTCGCTCCTCGAGCAACAGGACCGAGGCGAGGTCGTAGTCGACGAAGCGGCGGAGCACCTCGAGCACTCCTGCCACCGTCTGCTCGAAACCGGTCATTGTCGCCGCGAGTGCGGTCACCTCCGCGGCAACAGATGTCTCGAACAGCTTGCGATCGAGCAGGTCACACACCCGCGACATCACGTCGTCGTCGTCGAGCTCGACCGGATCGGGCCGCAGGTTACGACGACCGGCCGCACTCTCGTTTGCGGCGTTGATGACCTCGCGAACAGCGACGACCAGCTGCGGTGCCTCGAAGTCCTTGGTGAAGTACCGGTCAGCGCCGGTCTGGGCGCCCCAATATCGATCGCTCGCCGCGTCGAGCGAGGTGAGCAGGATGACCGGGATGTCCGCGGTCTGCCAGTCGTCCTTGAGCAGCCTGGCCGCGACGTAGCCAGAGACACGAGGCATCTGCACGTCGAGCACAACGGCGTCCGGCATATTGGCGAAGACCTGCTGGACGGCGGCAACGCCGTCCTCGGCGACGACGACCTCGAAGCCTTCCTTCGTCAGCACGGAGGTCAGGATCCGGCGCAGCGTGGGGCTGTCGTCCGCGATCACCACGGTGGGCATAACTCGGCCTTCCCTAACGCCCGACGAGACGGCGCACCGTCTCGACGAGCTGCGCCTGGTCGAACTGGGTCTTGAGGAGGTACGCGCTCGCGCCGGCATCAAGCCCCGCGCGCTGGTCCTCTTCGCTTACCCGGCTCGTCATGATCACGACCGGCACATGCTCCCAACCGCGGGTACGACGAATCGTGCGGGTCAGCTGGTAGCCGTCCATGCCCGGCATCTCGACATCGGTGAGAACGAGGTCGGTAGGAGTGTCACGCAGCCGCGCGGCGCCCTCCGTGCCGTCGACTGCCGTGATGACCTCGTAGCCGGCGCTGTCGAGGATCGCGCGCTCCAGCTCCCGAACCCCGACAGAGTCCTCGACGACGAGGACCCGCGGACGAGCCTGCGCATCGGCGTGTGCCGCATCGCCGGCACCGACCATCGCGGTGTACGCCGGCGCGGCGAGCGAGTCGCTGTCATCGCTGAGCTCGCGGAGGTCGACCAGACAGACGACGCTGCCGTCACCGTCGATCGTCGCGCCACTGATGACGGGCAGTCGGCCGAGGAACGCACCGAGGTCCTTCACGACAAGCTCGCGCTCGCCCTCGAGACCGTCCACCGCCCACGCCACCTGGCGTTCGGCGTGACGCACCACCACAGCCGCGATCGCGTTTCTGTCACCGGAGACGCCGAGCGCGGCACCCAGATCGAGCAGAGGCAGCGTCTCGCCGTGGCGAACCACGACCGGCTTGCCGGCGAGCTCATGCACAACGGCGTTCTTCAGCGACAACGACTCGACGACGCCCGGCACCGGCAGCGCGAACCGCTCGTTGCCGACGCGCGCCATGAGACAGCGCAGCACGCCGAGCGTGACCGGCAAGGTCAGCGAGAACGTCGTCCCCGAGCCGGGGTTCGTATGCAGCTCGACGAGGCCGCCGAGTGCCTCGACGGCACTTCGGACGACGTCAAGGCCGACGCCGCGACCGGAGGTCTCGGTGACCTCCTTGGCAGTCGAGAACGACGGCTGGAACAAAACGCTCATCAGCGCGGGTCCCGAGAGCAAGGAGTCGGGGAGCAGCACACCGCGCTCGATCGCAGTGGCGCGCAGGACGTCCTCGTCGATGCCGAGACCGTCGTCGGTCACCTCGATGACAACCGTGCCACCGGAGGCTCGCGCTGCCACCGTGACGGTCGCTTGCGCGTGCTTGCCCGCTGCCACTCGCTCCGCCGGAGGCTCGCAGCCGTGGTCGACCGCGTTGACGACGAGGTGCTTGAGGGCATCCGAGACGCCGTCGAGCACCTGCTTGTCTAGCTCGACGTCCTGGCCTTCCAGGACCAGCCGGACGTCCTTGCCGGTTGCCGCCGCGAGGTCACGAACGACCCGTGGCAGACCGGCGACCACCCGGCGAACCGGGACCATCGCCAAGCCCATCGCGCCGTCGCGCACTTCGGCGAGCCGACTGTGGGAGTCCTCGGCGAGCTCGCGCAGATCGCGAGACGCGGCAAGGAGCTGGTCGTCGACGGCGGTGAGCCGAGTGAGCGCCAACGAAGCCTCGTCGCCGACCTCGACGGGGTGAAGCGCTTCCCGCAACGTGCGTAGCCATCGTGAGTTGTCCGTGGCGATCGAATCGATGCCGGCACTTGCCCGCTCCAGACGACGCGCGTCGAGCTCGGCCTCGCCGATGACATCGATCAGCTCGTAGACCTTGGCAGTGGTGACTCGGACCGAATCGGCGCCTCTGCGGCGGCTCTCCTCGACGCCCTCGTCGTCCTCTGTGGCACCTGGGACCCAGCGCGGGACCTGAACCGGCTCCTCGCCGGCCAACGCGCGCTGCATCGCGGTGGCCAACGCAGTCAGGTGATCCTCGGGCACCGGCTCCTCGACGCCCGGCAGCGCGCCGGCAATGCCGTCGCAGGACGCAAGCAGCAGGTCGACGAGGTCTCGCCGTACGGTCAGCCGACCGTCACGCAGGGCGCCAAGCAGGTCCTCGGCGTTGTGAGCGACGGCGAGGACCTCCTGCAGGCCCATCATGCGGGCCGAGCCCTTCACCGTATGGGCGTCACGGAACAGGCTGGCAACCACCTGTCGGGGTGACGGATGTTGCTCGAGTGCCAAAAGTCCGGCCTGGAGCGACGCGACGCGCTCCTCGACCTCGCCGCGGAACGTCGCAAGCAGCTCCGGGTCGTCAGCCCACCCGGCCATCCCGCCCCCTAATGCGCGCGCTCATATCCATATCTCTTCGGCGCGGACTACTCCAGCCTGAACCTTCCGACCGTCTTGCGAAGAGATTCCATCAAGTCCCGCAACCGGCCGGCGGAAGCGGCGTGGCTGCGCGTCGCGGTGGTCGCCCCCTCACTGGTGCCTGTCATCTCCCGCATCGCGTGGACGACGGCATCGCTTGCGACTCGCTGCTGCTTGGTCGCGTCGGTGATCCGCTCCGCGGCCTGCGCGGTGTCGTCGACTCGGTCGCTGATGACCGCGAGTGCATCCTCGACCTCTGTCTGGCGGTCGAGACCGATCTCGACGGCCTCGATGCCCTCCCGGCTGACCAGCGCGGTCGCCTCGACCTCGACCTCGAGCTCGGCGACGATCCGGGCAATGTCTGCGGTCGCATCGCGCGCCTTCGCCGCCAATCCGGCGATCTCCAGGGCAACCGCCGCGAATCCCTCGCCGTGGTCACCCGCCCATGCAGCCTCGATCGAGGCGTTGACGGCGAGCATCGTCGTACGGCGCGCCAGCTCGTCGATCAGCCTTGTGGTGGCCGCGATACGGGTCACGCGCTCGTCCAGGCGCCCGGTGCGTACCCCGAGCTCCGCAACCCGGCGGCGGATGACACCCATCGAGTCACTCGCCTGATGCACCGAGCCGATGCCCAGGTCGACATCGCGGCGGGCGTTGCCGGCGTAGCGAGACACCAAAAGTGCCGTACTTGCGATCGTCGTCGCAGTCGTGGCGAGCTGCTCGATCGTGCTCGTGGTCTCGGCGACAGCCGAGGCCTGCTGCTCGACCGTGCCGACATGTACCTCCGCCGTATGGGCCAGGTCGATCGCGCTGCCAGCAATCTGATCGGCCATGTCCGACATCTGGCGCACCAGCCGGCGCAGCGACAACACGGTGTCGGCGAACACGACCGCGAGGGCGGCGGTGCCCTGGTCTGCCGGGTTCTCTAGCGTCGGCACCCGCGATAGGTCACCGGTCGCGACGGTCTTCAGCAATCCCGACAGCCGCGAGACGTCGTCGGTCAGGCCGGCACGCTGCCGAACTGCCGTGGCTACCGCCTCGTGGGCCATCGCGGCGAGCCCGCCTGCGGCCCAACCGAACAATGGGCACGCGGGGAGGATCACGATGAGCTGGCCTACGCCGGCGTCGTTGAGCGTGTGCGAGAACCCGGCTGCCGCGTAGATGCCACCCGCCGCCAGCGCCCCGACGCCGAGCCCGGTTGTCGCCCCGAGGACCGAACCGGTGACCACCACGAGCGGCAGGAACAAGACCCAGGCCGGGCCGGCGACCCCGTCGGCGTTCGTCACGACGCCCGTGAGCGACACCAGGAGGGCAATCATCAGTACGCCGCCGAAAGCGCGGCGCCTCGCCGGGCTCAGCTGACTCG
This sequence comes from Mycobacteriales bacterium, assembly GCA_036267875.1. Taxonomy (GTDB): domain Bacteria; phylum Actinomycetota; class Actinomycetes; order JAFAQI01; family JAFAQI01; genus DASZTV01. Next base: position 50,554 of record DATAVE010000042.1, on the reverse strand, counting down.
ACACATTCGGGTCGGTGACCATTCCCGCGGCGGTAACGGCGGACAAAGCCGCCGCAAGCCCCCAGATCATCAGGGGGATCGAGTGCACGACCAGTGACTTCGAGTCGACTCGCTCGGCGACCACCGCACAGGCGGCGAGCAGGAGCAGCCCGCCCAAGGCCACCTGCTGCGCGACCGACAGGACGCGACGGCGGAACTGATCCGAGGCGTAGTCGCCGTACGCCGCCGGCACGAGCGGATCGGCGTCGTAGGACTCCTCGACGACCGGCGTGATCCCCACAAGCGCGGCAAGCCGGCGCTCGATGTCGACCGGCAGCGCCGTAGAGATCGGCGTCACCAAGAGACTGGCCCTAGACCCCGACCTTGAACGCCGCGATCGACGCGCGGAGCTCGGCGGCCAGGTTGTTCAGCTCGGCCGCCGAGGTCGCGGCCTGCTTGGAGCCGATGGCGTACTGCTTGGAGACATCAGCGACCTGCGTCATGGCTGAGACGACCTGATCGGACGCGGACCGTTGCTGCTGGGTGGCGATCGAGATCTCCTTCGCAGCAGTCGTTGTTTCGTCAACCATGCCGGAGATCCGCTCGAGCGCATCCACCACCTCGCGGGCCAGCTCGGATCCGGTGCGCACCTCCTTCGAGCCTTCCTCGCTGGCGATGATCGTCGCGTTCGTCTCTGCCTGGATCTCTGCGACGATCGATGCGATCTGGCCGGTTGACTCCTGTGCGCGCTCCGCGAGCTTGCGGACCTCAGCCGCTACGACGGCGAAGCCTCGACCGTGCTCCCCTGCGCGCGCGGCCTCGATCGCCGCGTTGAGGGCGAGCAGGTTCGTCTGGTCGGCGAGGTCGTTGATGACCTCGAGGATGCGCCCGATCTCCTGGCTCTTCCCGCCGAGTGACAGCGCGCGAGCAGCGATCGAGTCGACCCGCGTGGCGATGGCGTCCATTGCGTCGACGCTGGACTGAACCGCCTCACGTCCACCATCGGCATGCCGCAACGTCTCCGCGGCGTACCGCGCCACCGCCTCGGAAGTCTCGGCGATCTGAGCAGCGGTGGCCGCCAGCTCCTCGATGGTCGACGTCGTCTGCGTGACCGCGGAGGACTGTTGGGACGCTGAGGCAGCGTGGTCCTCAGCGGTGGCCAACAGCTCCCCCGCGGCTGCACCGATCTGCTCGCCTCCACTTCGGATCTGGGTGACGAGGGTCCGCAGGTTCGTCAGCGTGTACGAGAAGGCGCCTGACAGCAGCTCGAGGGCCTCGTGATCCGCATCAGCCCCCGCGAGCTGGACCGTGAGATCACCTTCGGCTGCCTTCGACAACACCTGCGACAGGTCGCCGACCCGCGACTGGAGCTCATCGCGCTCGGCTCGCGCCATCGCCCGCATTGCCCAGATCGACTGCGACAACGCGCCGTTGAACCAGGTCAGCGCCGGGAAGACCGGCAGCACGAGGACGAGCCACGCAACGGTGGAGGAGTCGACACTGTGGGCGATCACGGCAGCGATGACGAGGGCGCCTGAGGTCACGACCCCCAGCAGCACGCTCTGCCACTGCCGCAACGTCGTCGCCGCGAACAGCAGCGCGGGCAGGTAAAGGATCCAGAACGGGCCGCGCAGGCCGCCGGTAATCGCGACAGCGCCACTCACCGAGACGATCGTGGAGACCAGCATGAGCGCGCGGTAGATGGTGATCCGCCTGCGGACGTGCGCGTTGCTGCGGACCAACGAAGGCAGCGCAGTCATCAGCAGAGCGTTGAGGACCCCGAGGCCCTCCCAGTAGTACACGGCTCGCAGATGCACGTGAATGCCGGCCGCAGGATGCCGGTGCAGCACGATCGCGCCGACGATGGCAAGCACGATCCCGCCCCATGTCGAGCCAGCCGCGACTTGGCTGAGTCGCTTGCTGTAGTCCACCGACCCTCGTCTCCCTATCCGGCGTACGTATCAGGCCGTGCGGCGACCGCGCGGCAGACTCTCGCGTAGCCGAAGCACTGCTGCAACATCGAGCACCGCGATCGGTCCATCCTCACGAGGCACCTGACCGCTGAGCAGACCTGCCCCATTGGGTGCGCTGACAGGCGGGAATGCGGCGACGTCGCTACCGAGCATCGTCGTCCCCTCGACGCCGTCGACCAGCATGCCGACGACGATCGAGCCTTCGACGAGGACCAGCAGCCTCGCGCTGTTGTCGAGCGGCGCCGGGTCGGCGCCGAGCAGACCGCGGATGTCGAGCACCGGAAGGATCCGTCCGCGCCAGTTCGCAACGCCGGCAAGCCAGGGCGGCAGCCCGGGTACCCGAGTGATCCCAGGTGCACGGCCGACCTCGGCCACGCTCGACAGCTCGACCGCGAACCTTCCGCCGCCGAGCCGCGCGACGATCGCATCGGTGGCAGCAGCGACCTCGTCCTGCGCCGGCTCATCGCCGAGCGTGCCCAGCCGTGTCTCGTTCACAAGAGGGACTTCGGCGTCTTCGCCCGCTCGGTGTAGCGGGAAGTGATCACAATCGGCAGCACCGCCGCTACGACGCCGGCAGCCATGAATGCCACACCGGCATGCACGACACCTGGAGCATTGCCGAGCCTGCCGGGGATCACGATGTCCCCGCCTTTGGACACGATTGGCTCGGTGACCAGCAGGCCGACCGCGACGAACCAGCCGAGAAAGGGCGCGAACGCGCCCCTCCGGGTCGCTGTGCCAATCCCGCCGAGCAGGCCCACCACGAGGTTGCCGCCCACACCGAGGATGGTCGAGAGGTAGCCGAACGACCCGATCCGCTCAGGAACCAGGAACGTGCCGACCACACCAGTCAGCACACCGAGCGCAAACAGCACGACATAGGTGACGAGGGCCAGGCCAAGCACGGCCGCGCGGTTCTCCCTCCGACCATCCCGCACGGGACGAGCGTAGGAGTGGGCTACCCCGCGTCGGCCAGCAGGTCGCCGTCGCTGGCGACCTTGGTCGCCCGGGCGGCCTCCAGCACGTCAGTGATCTCCCGGCCGATGAGCTCGTCGCGGTCGAGCAGCGCGTCGCGCAACGCCTCCACCAAAGAGGTGTTCGCCTCGAGCTGTGCCTTGACTACCGCCTTCTGCTCTTGCAGCAGTTCCTCGACCCGCTCCCGCCCCTGGACGTCTCCCAGCACCCGGCCCACGATGTTGGTGTCGCTGAAGGCAGTGCCTTGGATCGCCGCGAACGAGACCAGCGTGCCCGTCATACCGGTCGCACCAACCATCTGCGCAGCCACGTTCGTGGCGTAGAGCAGGTCGCCGGCCGGCCCGGTAGAGACGTCGCCGAAAAAGATCTCCTCCGCGCACTGTCCGGCGAGCGCGACCTGGATCAGCGCGACCATCTCGGTACGCGAGCGGGTGTAGACCTCGTGCGCATCGCTGTGCCCGAGCATGCCCAGGGCATCGCGCCGCTTGATGATCGACAGGATCTCGAGTCGTCGCGATGGCGCGACGAGGTACGCCGCCGTCGCGTGGCCTGCCTCATGGGTCGCGATGAGGCGCTTCTCGTGCGCGGTATAGCCAACGGGCTGACCCAGCCCCACCTCGAGTGTCAGACGAGCGGACTCGACGTCACGCCAGCCCATCTGCCGCGCCCCGCGTCGAACCGCGTTGACCAGCGCCTCATCGAGGAGCTGCTCGATCCGGACCGGGGTGTAGCCGTGCGTGACGCTCGCCAGCGCGTCGCGCCGCTCGTCGGAGTCCAGCTCCTCGTCGTGGGACTTGCGAGACAGGAAATGGTCGAACAAGGCTCGCCGACCCGCCTGGTCGGGCAGGTCGAAGTGCAGGATCCGGTCGAAGCGGCCGGGCCGCATCAACGCGGGGTCGAGTGAGTCGGCACGATTGGTCGCCGCGATCAGCAGGATGTTGGCCCGCTTCGCGGGGGGCCGGGAGATCTGGCGGTTCGCCGGCAGCAACAGGTTGAGCCCGTTGGCCAATGAGTTCCACAGCCGAGCGAGGCCGAACGGCTCGTCAAAGGACTGCATCTGCACGAGCAGCTCGTTGACGACGCCGCCGTTACCCTCGCTGATGTAGCTGTTGGTGACGACGCCAGGCGACGCGGCGCTCTGCTGCGGTCCGCTACTCGAGAGCGTCGACGGGAACGACGTCACCGACCCGCACATCCCCAGTTGCGACTCGACGGAGGACCGCGGCGTCATCGCCATGCCGTTGCGTACACCTCCGATCGCGTCGATCTCCTCGATGAAGCCGATCGCGCCACCCGTCGACAAGGCGGCCTTGCGGAGCGCTTTGAAGTACGAGCGGATCTTGCCGGCGGTCGCGCCATAGAACATCGACTGAAACGACGTACCGGAGACGTATAGAAAGGGCACTCCCGCCTCGGCGGCCATTGCCTTCGCGATGTGGGTCTTCCCCGTGCCGGGGGCTCCCTCGAACAGCAGACCGCGGCGAGCCCGGCCGCCCATCTCCGCCGAAAACGTGCGGGACGACAGGAAGAGGTTCATCGAGCGGACGACCTCCTCCTTGACCGGCTGGATCCCCACGACGTCGGCCAGGCGTACGTCGATCTGCTCCGGGCGGAAGGTGGAGTGGGGGGAGCGGCGCGAGACCAGGAGCATCGCGGCGTACCCGACGATCAACAGGACGAAGAACGCGACGGGAGCCACGACCAGCCAGTCGACGTGCCGGGCTCGGAAGAAGTCGATCGGCCGTCCCGCACCAATCCGCCACCACAGCAGCGCCGCCGGGACGCCGACCCACGCTGCCAGTCGCCACAACCGGCGAAGGCGCAGCGTCTCCCGGTCGTGGCCGACATCGGCGCCACCGACCGAGATCAGGCCATCGGTCTGGAAAAGCGGGGACGCGTCAGCGACTGTCATGCGGATCTCCTCGAGCCCCCGGCAAGGGAGTTGTGTCCGCAACTACCGTTAGCCAAACCGGAGTAGCGGGAGTTAGTCCATCCGGAGTAGTCGAAGGGCGGTCGGGCGTTCAGGCGACGCCGGCGAACAGGTCCGCTTCCTGCTCCCCGTCGGCCAGATCAGGCCCCGCGACCATGGTGTAGTGCTCGATGCCGAATGCACCCTGTCCGATGTCGTTGGACAACGCGAAGAAGTGGCCATCGACGGCAATCTGCGTTGGGTACGCCCGCATCGCGTCGATCTTCGCGGGCAGGAAGTCCCGAGCGTCGATCACTGTCGTGACCTGGTCGTCGGGCACCCCCATGTTCATGTCGTCCGGCGACGTCACGCCGAATGGCGCCTCCTCACCGAGCGCCCTGAGTGCCTCGAAGGCCATCACCATGAGCGAGCGAGGGAGCGCGGTTTGGTAGAGCTTCGTCGGCGCCCAGGGCTCACCGGCTTGCGGGTAGCGCCGCGGATCGCCAGCGGCCTCGAACGCACCGACCGTTACGCGATGGGCCTGGATGTGGTCGGGGTGCCCGTAGCCGCCGTTCGCGTCGTAGGAGATGACGACCTGCGGGCGTACCTCTCGGACGACCTTGACGAGCTCGCCGACCGCCTCGTCGAGGTCAGCCCGCCAAAAGCAAACCGGGTTGTCGCTGGTCGGCGTACCGACCATGCCCGAGTCGCGCCACCTGCCGGCGCCGCCGAGGAACCGGTGGTCGGTGATGCCCAGTGCACCCATGGCCGCTGCCAGCTCGCCGATGCGATGCTCGCCGAGCCCGTCGTCGCGGTCGCTGGCGAGGTGGGCCAGCTCGGGCACCAGGATCTCGCCCTCTTCACCGAGGGTGCAGGTGACGAGCGTGACGCCGTCGCCGGCCGCGGCGTACCTCGCCATTGTCGCGCCGGTCCCGATCGTCTCGTCGTCGGGATGAGCGTGGACGAGCAGCATGCGGCGCGCGGGAGGGTTGATCGGCACGCTGGCAGGCTATGTCGAAGGGTGACGACCCTTTGACGAGGAGGAGCCATGGCGGAGCTGCTGGACGACGAGGCCCTGGGCAAGGCGCTCAACGGGCTGCAGGGATGGCACGGCGATCGATCGGCAATCCAGCGAACGGTCACGGTGAGCTCCGTAGCGCAGCCCGCCCTGCTGGAAGAGATGGAGCGGATTGCCCGCGAGATGGACCACGACCCTGAGCTCGACATCGCTGGCGATGACGTCACGATCGTCATGTCGACTCACTCCGCTGGCGGCGTGACCGCACTCGACGTGGAGTACGCCCACCGGGTCGATGAGCTGGTCGCCGCGCCGGTCTGACCTGCTGGAGCGGCCGGTCATCGGTTAGCGTCCCGGCCGTGCACGAGACGCCCGAGGAGCTTGCCGGACTCCAGCAGCTGCTTGATGACAGTGCAGCAGCCGGCGGCCCACATCTAACCGAGATCATCAGCAGCGAGCGGCGCCTGACTGCGGCACAGCTTTGCGAGCGCCTGACCGGCATGCGGCTGCTCACCGTTGCGAGCGTCACCGCCGACGGGCGACCACTCGCAGGCGCCGTCGACGGCTACCTGCTTCACGGGACTTGGTACTTCAGCTCGGGCCGCAACTCCGTCCGGATGCAGCATCTCCGGGCCAGACCCGCGATCAGCGGCGTGTATCTGCCCGGTGAGTCACTGCAGGTGAGCGTGCACGGCCGCGCCGAGCTGTTCGAGTTCTCCGAACCGGTGCACGGCCCGGCGCTCAGGCAGGCGATGCTCGACCACTACCTGCCGATCCAGGGCCGCTCGTTCGAAGAGTGGATCGACTCCTCGGACGAGGCGATCGGTGCCCGCATCGTGGCCGCCAAGATGTTCACCTTTCACATGGACGGATGAGATGAACCCGCACCCAGCTTTCGATGGCAAGCACGTTGTGGTCACCGGCGCGGCGAGTGGCATCGGCCGCGCAGTGGCGACCGCGGCTGCCGAGCGCGGCGCGATCGTCCACCTCACCGATCGCAACTCGCCGCTGCTCGAGGAGGTCGCAGGATCGATCCGCGGCGGGGGCGGGCGAGTCGGCGTCGTACGTGCGCTCGACGTGCGCGAGATCGACGAAGTACGCGGCTTCGCCGCCGCTGTCCATGAGCAAGCAGTCGCGGCCGACATCGTGATGAACGTTGCGGGAATCGCGATCTGGGGCACCGTCGAGCAGATGAGCCACGAGCAGTGGCGATCCGTGATCGACGTCAACCTGATGGGTCCGATCCACGTCATCGAGAGCTTCCTGCCGAAGATGGTCGACGTCGGTCGAGGCGGCCATCTGGTCAACGTGTCGTCGGCGGCGGGGCTGTTCGGACTTCCGTGGCACGGCGCCTACAGCGCGAGCAAGTTTGGTCTTCGCGGACTGTCCGAGGTGCTGCGCTTCGACCTGCGGCGTCACAAGATCGCTGTCACTCTCGTGTGCCCGGGCGGCGTCGACACTCCGCTGGGCGAGACGGTCGAGGTGGCCGGCGTCGACACTTCGGGCAAGCGCTTCCAGAAGGTGCTCGGACGGTTCCGCAAGCACGCAGTGACGTCGGAGCAGGCCGCCGACGCGATCATCCGGGGCGTCATCGCCAAGCGATACCTGGTCTTCACCTCAGGTGACATCCGGCTGCTCTACGTCGTGAAGCACTCGATGCCGCACGTCTACAACCTCTTCATGCGGATCGCTAACGCGGGGGCGTACCGCGCAATGAAGACCGACTCATGACCACCCCACGAATCGCACCCGGCGAACGCAACGAGATCGGTGTCGCCAACTGGACGATGATCGCTGCGGGCGCTAAGGCCGCCCGCGTGAAGGGTCTGCCGAATCTGTTCACCACCATGGCGCGGCACGGCTCGCTGTTTCGAGGATGGCTGTTCTTCGCAGCCCGGCTGATGCCGCGAGGCAAGCTGCCCCGGCGCGACACCGAGCTGGTGATCCTTCGGACCGCCTGGCACAACGGCTGCGACTACGAGCTGCACCATCACCAGCGACTCGGCAAACAGTCCGGTCTGTCGGCCGAGGAGATCTCGCGTGCGACGAGCGACACGCTTGAAGGCTGGTCGCCTCGCGAGCGGGCGCTGCTCGCCGCAACCGACGAACTGCATGCGACGCGCAATCTCGACGACGGGACGTGGGCGGACCTGCGGCACTTCCTCTCAGAGCGAGACGCGATCGAGTTCCTGCTGCTCGCCGGTCACTACGGAATGCTCGCGACCTTCATCAACACCCTGCGGATCGAAACCGACTAGCGGGCGAGCTCTCCGGCGTTGACCAGGAGCGACTGCCCGGTGATGCTTCGGGCTCGGTCGGACAGGAAGAAGCCGACCGCCTCAGCAACGTCTCGATCGGTCGCCATCTCACCGAGCGCGAACTTGGCATCAAGGTCCGCGCGGATCTCATCCTTGGGTCGGCCTTGCACACCGGACTGCCAGTCGACGTACATGCCGACGTTCGGTCCCCACATCCAGCTCGGTACGACGGTGTTGACGCGGATCTTGTGCGCCCCCAGCTCGGGTGCGAGGGCGTACATCATCGAGACGCCAGCTCCCTTCGACGAGCCGTACGCGAGCTGTTGCACGTCACGTGCCGGATAGATCCACTGCTGTGATCCGACGAAGACGACCGAGCCGCCCTGTTCCTTGAGCAGGGGGAAAGCCGCGCGCACTGTGGCCGCCGTTGCGAAGACATTGACCTCGAAGGTGTCCCGCCACTGCTTGTCGCTCGTGGCCTCGATGCCACCCATGCCGGCGTCGAAGCTCGCGCAGATCGCGAGCCCGTCGAGCTTGCCGAATCTCTCGGCGACAGCATCCATCAGCTGCGACAGTTGGGCGGGGTCGGTGATGTCGGTGGCGCGATAGCCGACGCGCCCGCCGGACGGGTCGAGCTCCTCAGCAGTCGCACGGAGACTGTCCTCGCGGCGCGCAGCGAGGAAGACGCTCGCGCCGTCGAGGTGCGCGACTCGGGCGATCTCCTTGCCGAGACCGGGGCCAACCCCGATAACCAGAACCGATTTTCCTTCGAGCATCACGCTTGTCCGATCCGGGGCATGCGCGAACGATATCCAGCGATGCTCTACCCGGATCGAGCCACGTCATCGGCAACCTCAGCCAGGGTCGCCAGCCGCCGATCCTCGGCGCCGACGATCTTGACCAGCCAACGTCGTGCCTCGTTCAAGTCGGGCTTGCCGAACCGAAGTAGCTCCTCGATGTCAGCCCAGTCCTTGCGTCGATCGAACAGCGCCTTGAAGACCAGCAGGTCCGTTGCCGACAGGATCGGCACACTCGCGTCCAGCATCGGGACGAGCTCCGCACGTGCATCGACCGCGTGATGCAGCGCGTGCTGCGGGAAGAACAGGTCGAGCGGAATCGCGGGCCCGCCGTCGGGGACCGGCCAGCGCAGCCGGACCTGACCATCGCGTCGGACAGCGGCGACGTCCGACTCCGTCCACGGGACATCGGGCGGAAGCAGCTCGAGTACCCGCTGTGGCTGCTTCGGATTTGCGCTGACGTTGAGATCGATGTCATTCGTCGCACGGGCCTGCGAGACGTGGTACGCCAATGCCAGCGCACCACCGATTGCATGGGGGACGCCGGCGCGATCCAGGCGGCGATGCACGTCTACCGCCCGCTCCAGGACGATCAACGGCGACGTCGTCATCGAGCCTTCAACCGCCGAAACGACGGGAACTCCAGCGGCCCGGCCTCACGCCGCGGCAACGCCATCGCAAGCGCAGAGACCTGCTCGAGCTGCTTCGCCGCGTCACGGCCGCGATCGACCGTCGTCACGGTGTCGAGCGATCCGCCGCATGCCTCGATCAGCCGGATCAGAGCATCGCCGCCGGGCACCCGGCGACCGTTCTCGTACGCGCTGATCATCGTCGAGGCGATACCGCTGCGACGCGCGAGCTCGGGCTGCGACAAGCCTGCGCGGTGACGTACCTCGCGCAGCAACGCACTTGATCGGGTCATCCCGACATCGTACGAGGGGTAGACGGATTGCGCTACCCCATGACCCGGGTCCGACATCTTGACCGGGCGGGTCCGGCGGCATACTCCCCCAATGTCTGAGTGGTCACCGCGGTTGCGCCGCTGCGTCCTGGGCCTCGTGCCGTTCGCGGCGCTCGCGCTGGCCCGGATCAGTGTGTTTGCAGAGGGCGACACGTTTTGGGGGGTTCGCACCGGCCAACGGATCGTCGCCCAGCACAGCACCCACCTGCACGACAACCTGTCGTGGACTCGCGCCGGCGTGGCATGGCATCCGAACGAGTGGGGCTACGACGTGGCGCTGTGGCTCGCGTATCGCGCGGACGGAGTGGTGGGACTGCAGATTCTGCTCGCCGCCACGATCCTCCTGCTCGGCGCCGTCGTGCTCTTGGCGGTTCGGGCATTCCAGGGATCCGCCCGCGACGCGTACTGGGTGGGGTTGTTCCTCTGCCCGCTGCTGTTGGTCTGGGTGTCAGCGAGAGCGCAGACGATCTCCTACGCCATGCAGCTGCTCGAGCTACTTCTCCTGGCGCGCCTGTTCACTGCCCGCGGCCGCGCCGTCTGTGTCTGGGCAGCTGCGCTGCTGGGGCTCCAGGTCGTGTGGGTCAACGTGCACGAGGCCGCACTCAGTGGCGTCGCAATCGCGAGTGGGGCCGCAGCGCTGCGTGGTCTCACCCTGCTTCGAAACCGAGCCCTGAACCTTCGTACGGCGTCCCGGATCGCGACCGGACCCGTGCTCGTCTTGCTCGGCAGTCTGGTCGGCCCGTCTGGGTGGACGGTGATCTCCAACAGCGAGAAGACGCGCGCTGCATCAGCGGGCGTCATTACAGAGTGGGACTCGATCTGGCACGCAACGCCCGCCGTCCTCGTCGAAGGGGGCTTCGGGCTGGTCCTGCTGCTAGTGGTCGCACATATCTGGCGTCGGGAGCGCGGAACGTCGCTCGAGGTGCTGGCGGACATCTGGTTCGGCGCCGCGCTGACCTCGGCCTTCGCGTCGATCTTCGTGGTCAGGTTCATCGCGCCGCTGCTGCTGATCGGGATCGTGGCAGCGATTGCCGCCGTACGTAGCGAACAAGTCCAGGCTCGGGTGACCACCCACCGGATCCTCCTCAACGTCGGGGCCACCGCCGTCGGACTGATCCTGGCGTTCGTCGGGGTCCTACAGCTGACCCGTGCGGGCGAGCCGACCTCGACCAACTTTCCATCGGCACAGCTCGTCGACGCGATCCCAGCCAACTGCCAGCTGCTCAACGAATACGGCGACGGCGGTTGGATCAGCCTGCTCCGATGGCCGGCGGTTCAGGTGTCGCAGGATGGCCGCAATGTCTTGTACGGAAAGGCACTACTCAGCCGCGAACAAGACCTTCTTGCTGGTCGCCAGGGCGTCGCAGGGCTAGCCGCCTTCGGCGCCACCTGCGTGCTCGCGAAACCGAGCGACGGCGTCGTCCGCGACCTCGCGGACGACCCGCAGTGGGTGCTGACGGGTCGGGATTCGCAACGGGTCCTCTACGTCCGCAAGCTCAACCCGTCGACGACGGGACCGGACTGAGGACTATGGCGTTCCCAGACGCTGTGGTCGTGGCGATCTCCACTTGGCGGCCATTGCTCACTGGCTGGGCACCAACCTCGTCCGAGGCGCAGTTGTCAGCGTTGTCAGGGAAGGAGAGGTCGGCCACCCCATCGTGGGCGTACGTCGTGTCGAGGGCGCCAGAGTGCGTGAGCCGATAGACGAGCAGGTCTGCGTACCCCTTCCTGCCGACGTGGTTGCGGTCGCTGGCGTCGGGGCTGGTCACGAGAAGCGTGTCGCCATCGGCCTGCGGAAATGCCCACGCCGCATCGGCGATGGGAGCGGGGAAGCTGGTCACGCCATTCTCGCCGAATGAGGTGTCGAGGCTGCCGTCGTAGCCGAACGCAACATCTCTGATCCGTTGAGTCGGATTAGGCCGCGGGAGCCCGTTGTCCACACAGGTGTTCTGCGCCGTACCGATCAGGTGGAAACCGTCGGGTTCCACCGCGATATCACCCACGAAGACGATGAACGGAAATCTGGCGCCAGCCGTCGGGACCGCCTGATGCAGCCCCCGCTGGAAGCGGCGGGCGAAGCCCGAGACACGCTCCCCCGTGGGAGTGAGCTCTACGGCGATCACACCCCAGCAGCCCGAGTTCCCGCCCCCGACGATGGCCAGAATGTTGCCGCTCGGCTCGACCCAGACCCCCTGGACACCCCCGTCGTGCCATGGGGGCATGCGGGTGCGTCCCGCGACACCGAAGCTGCGTACAAGGCCGCCGTCAGAGGTGAGCTCACTGGTGTACGAGCTGCCGTTCTCGTTCCCGTCGCCGCCGACGACGATGTCACCGTTGGGCATCTGCGCGAGTGCCGTAGCCGTATAGCCCCACGGCAAGGATGCCCACCCGTCGTGCCCGAAGGCCGCGTCAGGCTGGCCGTCGGCCGTCAGCCTGCCGACCAGCCAGTGCGCGTTGGACTCGCTGGTGCTGCCAGCGATGAGTGCGCCGCCATCGGCCATGGGGAGAACGGCGGAGATGCTTACCCCTTGCCGACCGAACGCCAACTGGGTTGCCCCACCCCGACCGAAGTCCGGGTTCAGCTCACACGGCGTTCGGAACTCGGCCACGATCGCCGTACGAGGGGTCGGCGCTCCCGACGCGACCGCCAGCGTGTCGCCGTTGGCCAGCATGGCCACGGCCAACGTCGGGAAGTCCTTCCCCTGGCTTGCGGCGCGCGAGATCCACTCGGCCGTGTCGACGCCGATCCCCAGCCCGTGCGGACACTGCGAGTCAGCGACCTGCGTGGTGAGCGTGCCGGGCAGTTGCGACTCACTGTGACGGCTGACGGGTGCTGCTGACGTGCCGGCACAGCCAGATATCAGCGCGACCGCCAGCACCGACCGTCCGATCCTCACGTCATATCGACGCGCGGCATCCTTTGACGGTTGGTGCGAGCTGTCAGGCTCTCAGCACACCCAAGCGTGCTCAGAGTCTGACAACTCAAACGTTGAAGCGGAACTCCACGACGTCGCCGTCGGCCATGACGTAGTCCTTGCCCTCGATGCGAGCCTTACCCGCTGAGCGCGCTGCGGCGATCGAGCCGGCGGCTATGAGGTCGTCGTAGGACACGATCTCGGCCTTGATGAAGCCCTTCTGGAAGTCGGTGTGGATCACCCCGGCGGCCTCCGGAGCGGTGTCGCCCTTGTGGATCGTCCAGGCGCGCGACTCTTTCGGACCCGCCGTCAGGTACGTCTGCAGGCCGAGCGTCTCGAAGCCGACTCGGGCGAGCGTCGCCAGGCCCGACTCAGGCTGGCCGTACTCGGCGAGCAGCTCCGCCGCGTCGGAAGCGTCGAGCCCGATCAGCTCGGACTCGAGCTTGGCGCTGACGAACAGCGCCGGCGCCGGCGCGACCAGGTCTGCGAGCTTGCTGCGCAGACCTTCGTCGGACAGATCGGTGTCGTCGACGTTGAAGACGTAGATGAAGGGCTTGTCGGTGAGCAGGAACGACTCGCGCAGCGCCTCTCGGTCCAGCGAAGGGTCGCTGGACACCGGCCGGCCGTCATCGAGGACGGCGCGTGCGGCCTGGAGCGCTGCGAGCTCAGCACGCTTCTCTGGCTTCATCCGCGCTTCCCGCTCCACGCGGGCGATCCGCGAATCGAGGGTCTGCAGGTCCGCGAGCACGAGCTCGGTGTTGATCGTCGCGATGTCCTCCGACGGCTCCACCCTCCCGTCGACGTGCGTCACATCGGGGTCAACGAACGCGCGCACCACCTGACAGATCGCATCGGCCTCGCGGATGTGAGACAAGAACTTGTTGCCGAGGCCCTGACCCTCACTAGCCCCGCGCACGATGCCCGCGATGTCGACGAAGGTCACGGTGGCCGGGACGAGCTTGGCGCTGTCGAACAGCTTTCCCAGAACGTCGAGCCGCTCATCCGGAACGTTCACGATGCCGACGTTGGGGTCGATCGTGGCGAACGGATAGTTCGCCGCCAGCACGTCGTTCTCGGTCAACGCGTTGAACAGCGTCGACTTTCCGACGTTCGGCAGCCCGACGATTCCGATCGAAAGTCCCACGCATCCATTGTCAGGTACGCCGCGAACGCGCGTCGGTCGGGGAAATTGTCGGTCGGGCGCGACACGATTCGGACATGGACGTCGCAGCAGTCGCTACTGCCACTCTGCTTGCCGGTGCTTTCATCGGTGCCGGTGTGGCACGTGCGGCCACTCGCAGTCGCGTCTCCGAGGCCACGGCGACGGCGCAGACCGAGCGCGCCGCGGCGGTTGCCGAGCGTGACAGCGTCCGCGCCGAGCGTGACCAGCTTCGCGCCGAACGCGACGTCGCGAGCCAGCAACTGCAAGTCACGTCCGCGCGACTCGTCGAGGCTCAGACGCTGCTGAAGAGCCAGGAGCAGGTCGAAGCGCAGCTCACCCAGTCGTTCGCGCGGATGTCCAACGAGACCCTGCAAGCGACGCACCAGCAGCTGCTCAACCTCGCCGACGACCGATTCCGGCTGGCCGGCAAGCCGCTTAACGAGACACTGGCGAAGGTCGAGACGCAGCTCCGAGAGATCGAGCAAAAGCGCGGCGAAGCTCAGGCAGCTCTCACAGAGCAGATCGGCTTCGTACGCGTCGCCGGCGAACAGCTGCGGTCGGAGACGGCCTCGCTGGTCGGCGCGCTACGCAAGCCACAAGCCCGAGGACGATGGGGCGAGCTGCAGCTCAAGCGTTGCGTCGAGCTTGCCGGCATGACTGATCGGTGCGACTTCGTCGAGCAGGAGACGCTGGCGACCAGTGACGGCGTGCTGCGCCCCGACATGATCATCCGACTCGTGGGCGGAAAGAACATCGTCATCGACTCGAAGGTGACCCTCGCGGCATATCTCGAGGCCTACGAGGCGGGCGACGGCGCAGTACGTGACGAGCGGCTCGCCGCGCATGCCCGTCACCTGCGCCAACACGTCGACGCACTCGCCGCAAAGGCCTACTGGGCTCAGCTCTCCCCTGCCCCGGAGTTCGTGGTGCTCTTCGTGCCCGGCGATTCGTTCCTCGCCGCGGCTCTTGACCAAGACCCGGCGCTACTCGACTACGCCTTCGACAAGAAGGTCCACATCGCGTCGCCCACGACGTTGATCTCGGTGCTCCGCACTGTCGCATATGTCTGGCAGCAGGAGGCGCTCGCGAAGAACGCCCAGGCCGTCTTCGACCTCGGCAAGGAGCTCTACCAGCGGCTCGGCAAGTTCGGCGGCCACATGAGCAAGCTCGGCAACTCCCTCACTTCCGCGGTAAAGGTCTACAACGAGTCCGTCGGCTCCTTGGAGCGCAATGTCCTGTCGAGCGCACGCAAGCTCAACGACCTCGAGATCGTCGATGAGCCGATCAAGGAGCTCACGGGCATCGAGGAGACCGTCCGTCCGCTCGCCAGAGCCGAGCTCGTCGAATCCGTAGAGGTCGATCGCACCATCCGCGCCGTCACCTCGGTCGTCGACGATCTCGACCGCCTCGAGGACTACGGCATCAACATCACGCCGGACCGGGCAGATGACTGGCGTACCGGCTCGTAAGAGGCACAACTCCTAAGACCGGGGTCGCGTACTGCCGATACTCGTTGAGTGAGCGAGCCGTTCGACCCGATCCAGGGGCGTGATCCGTTCGCCGGGATCAACACGGGCGGTCACAAGCCATCGATCGAAGGGCGCGACACCCTCGCCTGGGCGATGGCCGAGCTCGTCCCGAAACACAAGCCACCCAAGAAGCAGAAGTGGTGGCAGAAGTACCTGAAATGGTGGCTCGAGCGCCCGAAGTTCCTGGTGCTGTTCCTGGTCGCCGACATCGTTCTCGGCAATATCGGATGGCACTACCTGTTCACATCGAACCCGGGTGCCGCGAGAGGTGCCCTCGACAAGACCCTCAGTGACGTGTCACATCGCAACTGGGCCGGGGTCTACGACTCCCTGTGCCGGGATGATCGCGCCCAGATCGACGAGAGTGACATGGCGGCTGCCGGCAATGTCGCACTCGAGCAGTTGGGGCTCGGCCTCGACCGCTGGACGGAGAGCTCGGTCGCGACGGTCCACCAGTCAATCGGTCCGGTGAACCTGCCGGCCGTTCAGGTCTCGGGTCAGCTGTACCCGGTGACCGGAGCACCGAGCCCGTACACGGTGGTCGTCGTCCACGAGGTCCCAGGCGGCTGGCATGTCTGCATGTCGGCAGGCGGGTTCAGCATGCTCGGCTACACCCAGCCGCTCGGGAGCGGGATCACGCCGTAGAGGCAGCGCCACCTGCGGGACCGGCGTGACGCAACTCGCGAGGCAGTGCGAAGACCAGTCGCTCCTCTGCGGCAGTGACCTCAGTGACCTCGCCGTACCCGCGTTCGGCCAGCCAGGCCAGCACGTCAGCGACCAGCGCCTCGGGCACCGATGCGCCACTGGTGACACCAACGGTCGACACGCCATCGAGCCAAGCGGGATCGATGTGGCTCACGTCGTCCACGAGGTAGGACGACCGGGCGCCGGCATCGAGTGCGACCTCGACCAACCGCACGGAGTTCGACGAGTTGGTCGAGCCGACAACGAGGACAAGGTCAGAGTCCTGCGCGATCTGCTTGACCGCAACCTGGCGGTTCTGCGTCGCGTAACAGATGTCGTCGCTCGGCGGATCGATGAGGTTCGGGAAGCGCTCCCGCAACGCGGCGACTGTTGTAAGGGTCTCGTCGACCGACAAGGTGGTCTGCGACAACCACGCCACCCGCTCCGGGTCGCGCACCTCGATCGTGTCCACGTCGCCAGGTCCTGACACGAGGTGAGTCCGCTCGGGCGCCTCGCCCGTCGTCCCGATGACCTCCTCGTGGCCCTCGTGGCCGATCAGCAGGATGTCGACGTCTTCGCGCGCGAACCGGCGCGCCTCACCGTGAACCTTCGTCACCAGTGGGCAGGTCGCGTCGATCGTGTGAAGGTTGCGACGAGTCGCCTCTTCGTGGACCACAGGAGCAACCCCGTGAGCCGAGAACACGACGACTGCGCCCTCGGGCACTTCATCGGTCTCATCGACGAAGACCGCGCCCTTGGCCTCGAGGCCGGCGACGACATGGGAGTTGTGCACGATCTGTTTGCGGACGTAGACCGGAGCGCCGTACTGCTCCAACGCACGCTCGACGGTCTGTACCGCGCGGTCCACACCGGCGCAATAACCACGTGGTGCGGCCAGCAGCACCCGCCGTCCAGCGTGGGGAACAGCGTCAGCGGTCACTGCTTCATCGTAGGTTGACCGTCGTGCCCATCGAATCCAGCGCGGAGTCGCCGGTCGCGGTGCGCACCGTCGCCAAGGCGCTCACGGACTGGATCGGCCGGCTGGGACGGGTCTGGGTCGAGGGGCAGGTGACGGAAGTGACCCACCGGCCGGGTCAGGCCACCGGCTTCCTCGTGTTGCGCGACACGGCGGTCGAGATGTCGCTGCGGGTGAGCTGCAAGGCCAAGCTGATCGACGAGCTGGACCCGCCGCTGACCGAGGGTTCGCGCATCGTGGTGTGGGGTCGCCCAGAGTACTGGGCCGCTCGCGGCTCGCTGACCTTCGCCGCCGCGGAGATCCGCCCGGTCGGGGTCGGCGCACTGCTCGCCCGCATCGAGGCGCTGCGCGCTGTACTTGCCGCCGAGGGACTGTTCGCAGCGGATCGCAAGCGCCCGCTGCCGTTTCTGCCGCGGCGCATCGGACTGATCACCGGACGGTCGAGCGCCGCGGAACGAGACGTCGTGGAGAACGCGCAACGGCGGTGGCCATCAGTCGAGTTCCGGATCGAGGCGGTCGCCGTGCAGGGACCGTACGCCGTCACCGAGGTCGTCGAAGCGCTGGCGCGACTAGATGTCGATCCGGAGGTCGACGTCATCGTCATCGCCCGCGGCGGAGGCTCGATGGAGGACCTGCTGCCGTTCTCCGACGAGACGCTGGTGCGCGCCGTCGCCGCCGCGTTCACACCGATTGTCGCGGCGATCGGTCACGAGACCGACGTACCGCTCATCGACCACGTCGCGGACCGCCGTGCGTCGACCCCGACCGATGCCGCGAAGCTCGTCGTACCCGACCGCAACGAGGAGGTCGAGCGGATCAGATCGGCGATCGCGCGCGCCCGGCGCTGCGTGACGCACTTGCTCGACAGTGAGCAGCATCGGATCGACGGTCTGCTCGCCCGACCCGCGCTCGCCGATCCGTCTGGCGTCCTCGACGCGTGGGGCGGGATCGTCACCGACCTCCAGGCCCGCGCGACCAGGGCGACCGAAGCAGGGCTCGCCTTGCGTGTCGGCGAGATCGTCGGCCTGACTGCTCAGGTCGCGGCGTTGTCTCCGCAGGCCACCCTTGACCGTGGCTACGCGGTGATTCAGCAAGGTGACGGCCATGTGGTGCGCGACGCTGCCGAGGTCGCGGTGGGCGAGCGGCTCACCGCTCGCGTCGCGGCAGGCACACTGCAGCTTGTGACCGAGGAGGACAACACGTGAGCGGCGACGACACAGAGCTGTCCTACGAGCAGGCGCGAGATGCACTCGCCGACGTCGTCCGCAAGCTCGAGGCGGGCGGGACGACACTCGAGGAGTCGCTCGCGCTGTGGGAGCGCGGTGACGCCCTAGCGAAGATCTGTCAGCAACGCCTCGACGGCGCGCGCTCTCGCCTGGACGCTGCGGCTGACGCCGATGACGACTAAGCGTTGCGCAGGGCGGTCGCCAAGTCGGACTGCTCAGTCTTCGTCCCGCTGCCCGTGATCACCACGGTGACGCCATCGTCGAACGTTCGCACGATCGACTTCTCCCGCTGGTCCGAGGCGCACTCTGTCCAGGTAGCTCCAGCGATCTGCTCGTAGCCCGTCACCTTTAGACCATCCGACCCGAGTACGTCGGAGATGAAGTCCTTGGCCGAGTTGTTGCTCTCATCCAGCGCTAGGTAGTTCTTGGCGGGCGTCACCCAACCGATCCGAAGGTTGGCATCGGTGCCGCTATGCGTGAGGGCCCCTGAGTTCGCGTACCAGCCGGCGGCGAGTCCGGTCGGTACCAATGCGTCGATGCCGGTGACCTGCTTGAAGCCCTCGGTGTAGTCCGAGTAGCCGACTGCCGCGAAGCGCTGCGACTTGCTCGGGTGCAGCAACCCAGGCACAAAGATCAGCGTGAGGGCGATGACGACAACCATGACGCCGAGCGAGCGCACCATGTCGAACAACGTGGCCGGGATCCGTTTGGGGCGTGCGACTGCTCCCGTCGGGGGCGCCTCGGTTGTGGTGTCATCGGCCATCGCGGATCGCCTCGATCTCGTCAATCACTGCGCTGCACTCGTCCGCAGTCGTGAAGAAGTGCGGTCCGATTCGGATGCCGCTTCCCGGTCGATGGTCGACGATGTAGCCGCGGCGGATGAGCTCCTCGTGGACGTGCGCCGCATCCCCGGGATCGAGGGTGACGTGACCGCCGCGTCCCGCCGGATCGACCGGGGACCTCACGTCGATGCCGTGCTCCAGGGCGGCGTCGACGACGAGTTGGGTCAGCGCCTGAGAGCGCTCGCGAATCCTGCTGATTCCGACTTCGACGATCGCCTGATAACCGGCCGACGCGGCATACGCAGCCGGAACGTTTGGAGTGCCTCCTGCAAAACGACCGATCCCGGGGGCGTATTCGATCCCTTCCCAATCGAAGGCGAACGGCTCGCGATGGGAGATCCAGCCGACGGCACTCGGCCGCAACGACTCGACGAGGTCCTGGCGGATCGACAGCCATCCGTTGCCTGGCCCACCGCACAGGAACTTCACGGATCCGCCAACACAGATGTCGATCCCGCGGGCGGCGAGGTCGACCGGCACCGCGCCTACGGCTTGGTAGGCATCGACGATCAGGAGTGCACTGTGCTGGCGCGCAGCGTCTTGGATCGGCGAGAGATCCAGGAGCGCCGACGTACGGAACTGCACCAGGCTGACCGAGACGGCGCAGGTCCGACCGTCGATCGCGTCCGCGACTCGCTGCGCGTCGATCGAGACGCCGTCCGGCTCGAACGGTACGACGACCAGCTCGCCGCCGTACCGATGGCAGTGTTCAGTCCAGAAGTAGTGCGTGCCTGGCCAGTCGGCCGCGGTCGTGACGATCCGATTGCGGACGCCAGATAGATCGACACAGGAGGCAACCGCGACCATCGCATCCGAGACGCTCTGTCGCAGGATGGTCGTACCTGGATCTGCGCCGATCACCGCGCCGACCAGGTCGGCGACGCGAGTCATCTCTGGAAACCACGTCGACCATGCAACGACGCCTTCGCTGTCCCAGAGGCGGGCGTACTCAGCGAGTCGCGCAGCCGTATCGCGGTGCATGGCGCCAAGAGAGTTGTTGATCAGGTACGCCACGGACCGTCCGAGAATCGGGTAGTCAGCGCGGCGCGACAGCAGCTCGTCATGCGGGACCACCCGACCAGTCTCGGCCATCTGACGGCGATGTCCGAAACCCGCCAGAACTCGTCGGAGGATCGGGGCACGATGGGGACATGCACGAGGACCCCGACCGCTGCTATCTCGCGGTCTCCAGCCGAGATGCGCGCTTCGATGGCCGATTTGTGACAGCGGTCACGTCGACCGGCATCTACTGCCGTCCCTCGTGCCCGGCACAGACGCCGAAGCGAGAGAACGTCCGCTTCTACCCGTGCGCGGCGGCAGCCGTCGCGGCCGGGTTCCGGGCATGCAAGCGTTGCCGGCCAGAGGCAGCACCGGGCTCACGCGAGTGGGACGTCCGGGGAGACCTTGCCGCCCGCGCCCTGCGGGCAATCGCGGCGGGCGCGTTGGACACGGCGACGAGCGCCGCGGGTGGTGGCGTGCCGGCATTGGCCCAGACGCTGCATGTCAGCGAAAGGCACCTGCATCGGGTGCTCGTCGCGGAGGTCGGAGCCGGGCCGCTTGCGCTGGCACGAACCCGACGCGCACAGACCGCGCGCCTGCTCCTGGACGCGACCGACTTGCCGGTCAGCGAGATCGCGTTCGCCGCGGGCTTCGCGAGTCTGAGGCAGTTCAACGACACGATGCGCGAGCACTTCGGGGTACCACCCAGGGAGCTGCGACGCCGTCCAGTTCGCGACGTACCTGGCAACGGCGCGCTGACCCTGCGGCTCGCCGTACGCCAGCCGTACGCCGCCGGCGCACTTGTCGAATGGCTCGGCCACCATCTCGTGCCAGGACTCGAAGAACTCGACGGCAACGTGTACCGGCGCGTGCTGCCAACCGGCTCCATCGCCACCCTGCGGATCGAGCCCGACGGCGTCACGCTGACCACCGCGGTCGACGACGTACGCGCACTTCCGGACGCCGTGACGAGGTGCCGACGCCTCGCCGACGCAGACGCCGATCCACTCGCCGTCGACGACCTGCTCGGCCGCGACAAGCTCCTCGCCCCGATGGTGCGCGCGCGACCGGGGTTGCGAGTTCCAGGCTCGACCGACGGTTTCGAGCTGCTGGTCCGTACCGTGCTGGCCCAGCAGATTTCACTGCGCGCTGCACATACCTTCGCCGGTCGGCTCGTGCAGTCGTACGGCAAACCACTCGACGCACCGGTCGGGTCGCTGACGAACCGCTTCCCAACCGCAGATGCACTGATCGACGCGACGTTCGATGGGATCGGGCTGACCGCCGGACGACAGAAGACGATCCGCGGCGCAGCCGTCGCCCACGCATCAGGCGAGCTGACACTCGATCCGACGGCTGACCGCGAGCTGACGAGACAGCAGCTGCTCGCACTGCCGGGCGTTGGACCGTGGACGGCTGAGTACGTCGCAATGCGGGCGCTCGCAGACCCGGATGGCTACCCCGGCACGGATCTGATCCTGCAGCGAGTGGTCACACCGACCCGCGCGGACCGATGGAGACCGTGGCGCTCCTACGCCGCAATGCACCTCTGGACCGATTACCTGACGAAGGAGACCGTGAGATGACCCTCGACGCGACGACGATCACGACCCCGATCGGGTCGCTCTCCCTGATCGCGCGAGACGGTGCCGCGGTGGCGGCCGGCTTCGCGACGGTCGAGGAGATGGCAGCTCGCCTCGATGATCCCGAGGTTCGCACCAAGCGCGACCTGGGCGGCTTGTCCCGCGCTGTCGCGGCGTACTTCGCGGGCGATCTCACTGCGATGGACGATCTTGCGGTCGAGCAGCCGGGCGGCGAGTTCTTCCAGCTCGCCTGGAAGGTGATGCGTGAGGTGCCGGCCGGCGAGACGATCAACTACGCCGAGCTCGCCGAGCGTGCGGGCCGACCCCGCGCGGTGCGGGCAGCCGGCAGTGCCTGCGCCCGCAACCTGGTCGCGCCGATCGTGCCGTGCCACCGGATCCTTCGTACCGGCGGTGCGCTCGGCGGCTACTACTACGGTCTCGAGACGAAGCAGTGGCTGCTCGATCACGAGCAGCGCCACAGCTGACTTGTCAGACCGTCACACGCCTATAGGGGCGTGCAGGTCTGACAACTTCGGATAGGAATGGCGACGTGGAGCTCGACGAGGTACTTCGACGCCGCCGGATGGTTCGGCACTTCGATGGCCGGCCGATCGACTCCGCAACCGTCGAGCGCATTGTGGCTGCCGGGCTGCGTGCTCCGTCAGCCGGCTTCTCTCAGGGCTACGCGGTCTTGCTCCTGACCGACGACGCCGACCGGCAGCGGTTCTGGGAAGCGACCTCTGTCGACCTGACCACAGCCAGCTGGTCTGCCGAGACCCGCGCCGGAGTCATGAAGGCATCAGTGATCGCGGTCATGCTGTCGAACAAGGGTGCGTACCTCGATCGCTATGCCCAGCCGGACAAGGGGTGGACCGACCGCGACGAGTCGCGGTGGACCGCGCCGTACTGGCACATCGACACCGGCATGGTCGCGCTGCTGATGCTCTTGAAGGCGGTCGATGAGGGCCTCGGCGCGCTGTTCATTGGAATGGCGCCCTCCGCCATCCCGCAGTTTCGTGCCGCGTTCGACGTGCCCGACGACCACGACGTCGTCGGCGTTGTCTGCTTGGGGCACGAAGCGGCAAACGCACCTCGGCGCAACCTGCAGGCGCGGCGGTTACCCGTCGACGACGTCGTCCACCGCGGCAGCTGGTGAGCCGGCAGGCGTGACGTGCCCGATCCTGCCGAGCAACTCCACGAACTCCGCCGCAAGGCGAACCGCGCTCTCCTCGGTCTCCTGCATCGAGACCTCACGTCCGGCCTCAGCGACGACAGTGGTGAGCACCGTCACCAGAGTCTCGCCGAGCGGCTCGTCGTCGGTGCGAAGCAGGATGCCGTTGACGCGCACCCATTCTCGATATCTCCGGCGAGCGATCAGCTCGAACCCCGGTGGGCCGCCGCCGTCGAGGAACACCCGAGCCAGGTCGCGCTCCTCCCAGCAGCCGGTCAGGTAGGCCATCGCGCCGGTCAGCCAGAGCTGCATCGGGTCGACCGCACCCTGCGCGCGCGCCTTCCGTACCGCGTCCGCGGTGCGCTGCTCCTGGCGGGCCTGGTAGTCCTCGAACAGCGCAAGGTAGAGATCCGCTTTGCCGCCGAAGTGGTGATAGAGGCTGCCGACACTCGCTCCGGCGCGCGCGACTACGTCGGTGATGTTCGCGTCGGTAAAGCCACCAGCCGCGAAGGCATCTCGTGCTGCTGCGAGCAAGGCGGCTCGCGTGGCTCCCGCCCGGCCGGCGTTGCGCTCCGAAGCAGTTCTTGCGCTCGTCACAGGCTCACTGTGCCAGCCCGGCGATTCCGCAGGCGACGCCGGTCCCGGCGAAATGGCAGGATTTGGACATGAGCAACGACTCGGACGTCCCGGGGGCACTGCGAGTCGGCGGCGAGCGCCCGGACCGCAACCTCGCGCTCGAGCTGGTCCGGGTGACAGAGGCCGCGGCGATGGCAGCCGGCCGCTGGGTCGGTCGCGGCGACAAGAACGGCGCCGATCAGGCCGCTGTCAACGCGATGCGTCAGCTGGTCTCGACCGTCTCGATGAACGGCGTCGTCGTCATCGGCGAGGGCGAGAAGGACGAAGCCCCGATGCTCTACAACGGCGAAGAGGTCGGCGACGGCAGTGGCCCGGACTGCGACGTCGCAGTCGACCCGATCGACGGTACGACGCTGTGCGCCAAGGGCATGACCAATGCAATCGCGGTGATGGCGGTCGCAGATCGCGGCGCGATGTATGACCCGTCCGCCGTCTTCTACATGGAGAAGCTCGTCACCGGCCCGGCCGCTGCCGGTCTGGTCGACATCGAGGCGCCGGTCGAGCACAACGTCAACGCGGTCGCCAAGGCCAAGGGCGGCTCGGCGGAAGACGTCACCGTGATCATTCTCGACCGGCCGCGCCACGAGGATCTCGTCCGCGAGGTACGCGAGGCCGGTGCTCGGATCAAGTTCATCACCGACGGTGACGTCGCGGGTGCGATCCTCGCCGTACGCGAAGGGTCCGGAGCCGACCTGCTCCTCGGCATCGGGGGGACCCCCGAGGGGATCATCACCGCCTGTGCCGTGAAGTGCCTCGGCGGCGTCATCCTCGGCAAGCTCTGGCCACGTGACGACGACGAGCGCCGCAAGGCACTCGACGCAGGCCTTGACCTCGATCGCGTGCTCAGCACCGACGACCTCGTCCAGGGTGACAACGTGTTCTTCGTCGCCACCGGAGTGACCGACGGCGAGCTCCTCGAGGGTGTCCGCTATCGCGCGGGTGGCGCGACGACCCACTCACTCGTCATGCGCTCGAAGAGCGGCACGATCCGCTCGATCCAGAGCGACCACCAGCTGACCAAGCTGCGGGCGTACGCCGCGATCGACTTCGAGCACCACGCCTAGAGGCCCTTTGGCCGACGCGTGGGCGGACACGCGAGAATGTCAGCATGACCGAAGACGACTTCCGCATCGAACACGACTCCATGGGCGACGTCCGGGTCCCCAAGAACGCGCTCTGGCGCGCCCAGACCCAGCGCGCAGTCGAGAACTTCCCGCTGTCCGGCGTCACGATCGACCCCGCGTTGATCGGCGCCCTCGGCGCGATCAAGGCGGCCGCTGCGGAGGTAAACGCCGAGCTCGGAGTCCTCGACGCAGACATTGCGAAGGTCATCGTCGAGGCGGCGCATCAGGTCGCGAACGGCGAACACAACGACGCCTTCCCGATCGACGTCTACCAGACCGGGTCGGGCACCTCGAGCAACATGAACACCAACGAGGTCATCGCAACCCTCGCAAGCCGAGCGCTCGGTCGCGACGTCCACCCCAACGACCACGTCAACGCGTCTCAGTCGTCCAACGACGTCTTCCCGTCTGCAATCCACATCGCCGCGGCACGCTCGATCGTCAACGATCTGATCCCTGCGCTGCACTACCTCGACGCCTCGCTGTCACGGAAGGCCGATGAATGGGCAGACGTCGTGAAGAGCGGCCGCACTCATCTCATGGACGCGACGCCCGTCACGCTCGGCCAGGAGTTCGGCGGGTACGCCGCGGCGGTGCGCTTCGGGGTCGAGCGACTCGAGGCATCGCTCCCACGGATCGGCGAGCTGCCGCTCGGCGGCACCGCGGTCGGTACCGGCATCAACACCCCCGCTGGCTTCTCGGCGAAGGTGATCGACGTCTTGGCGAAGACGCTCGACCTGCCCCTGACAGAGGCCCGTAACCACTTCGAGGCGCAGGGAGCGCGGGACTCTCTGATCGAGGCGAGCGGCCAGCTGCGCACCATCGCGGCTGGGCTCTACAAGCTGGCGAACGACCTGCGCTGGATGTCCTCAGGCCCGCGCGCCGGGCTCGGCGAGATCCACCTGCCGGACCTGCAGCCGGGCTCCTCGATCATGCCTGGCAAGGTCAACCCGGTCATCCCGGAGGCGGTGTGCCAGATCGTCGCGCAGGTCTACGGCAACGATGCAGCTGTGGCGTTCGGGGGCGCTGCCGGCAACCTCGAGCTCAACGTGATGCTCCCGGTGATCGCCCGCAACCTGCTCGAGTCGATCCGGCTCATCGCGAACTGCTCGAGGCTGCTCGCCGACCGCTGCATCGACGGCACCACCGCGGACGTCGAGCGCTGCAAGGCGTACGCCGAGTCCTCGCCCTCGATCGTCACGCCGCTCAATGGCTACATCGGCTACGAAAACGCGGCGAAGGTGGTCAAGAAGGCCGTCGCCGATGGCACCACCGTGCGGCAGGCGGTCTTCGACCTCGGCTTCGTCGGGGATGGCGACGGCAAGGTCACCGAGACGGAGCTCGACAAGGCCCTCGACGTACTCGCCATGGCCTACCCCCACGGCAGGTAAATCGAAGTAGCCCACAGTGAAGATGGACGGGGATTCGCGGCTAGACGCCGAGGTCCTCGAGCATCTCGGTGACCAGGGCCGCGATCGGGGAGCGCTCGGAGCGGGTCAGGGTCACGTGCGCGAACAGCGGGTGGCCCTTCAGTGCCTCGATCACCGCGGCGACGCCGTCGTGGCGGCCGACCCGCAGGTTGTCGCGCTGTGCGACGTCATGGGTCAGTACGACTCTGGAGTTCTGGCCGATCCGGGACAGCACGGTCAGCAGGACGCCGCGCTCTAGCGACTGCGCTTCGTCGACGATCACGAAGGCGTCGTGCAGGCTGCGGCCACGAATGTGCGTCAAAGGGAGGACCTCGAGCATCTCCCGGTGGATGACCTCGTCGACGACGTGGTCGGGCACCAGCGCGCCGAGGGTGTCGAACACCGCCTGACCCCACGGCGACATCTTCTCGGACTCGCTGCCCGGCAGATAGCCGAGGTCCTGGCCGCCGACGGCGTACAGCGGGCGGAACACGACGACCTTGCGGTGCAGCCGCTTCTCGAGTACGGCGTCGAGGCCGGCACAAAGTGCCAGCGCCGACTTGCCGGTGCCGGCGCGCCCGCCGAGGGAGACGATGCCCACCTCGGGGTCCATCAGCAGATCGAGCGCGATGCGCTGCTCCGCACTACGACCGTGAATGCCGAACGCCTCACGGTCGCCGCGGATCAGGCGCAGCGACTTGTCAGGCGCTACACGCGCCAGGGCGCTGCCACGCTCTGACAACAACACGACTCCGGTGTGGCACGGCAGGTCACGACCCGCAGCGATGTCGAGTGTCTCCTCGGCGTAAAGCGTGTCCACCTCGTCCCCGGAGACATCCAGCTCGGCCATGCCGGTCCAACCGGACTCGACCTGCTCGGCGAGGTACTCCTGAACGGCGATGCCGATGCTGGCGGCTTTGATCCGCAGCGGCATGTCCTTGCTGACGAGAACGACGTCGACACCTTCGGCCGCGAGGTTGCCCGCGACGGTAAGGATGCGTACGTCGTTGCCGCCCTGGCGGAAGCCGTGCGGCAGAACCGAGGCGTCGCTGTGGTTTAGCTCGACGCGAAGCGTGCCGCCAGCATCGTTGACCGGAAGCGGCTCGTCGAGGCGACCGTGCTTGGCCCGAAGGTCATCGAGCAGCCGCAGCGACTGACGCGCGAACCACCCCAGCTCGGGATGGTTGCGTTTCCCTTCGAGCTCGGTGATGACGACGACCGGCAGGACCACCTCATGCTCGGCAAAGCGCATGATCGCCGAGGGATCGGCGAGCAGCACGCTCGTGTCGAGAACGAACGCACGGCGTGTGTCAGCAGTCGCTGACTTGCGGCGCTTCGCTGAGGAGCTCCTTGCAGGGGCGGACGCGGCGCTTGTCGCGACTGGGGACACGTGGCCTCCGGAACTTCGGCTGACCGGCGGTCAGCCGCTATGGCCGAACCGTACGACTCGGACCCACCGGACCGGGCCTGCGACACGCCCGCGAAACAACGTGTTCAGACGCCGTGGCGTCGCTCGCGCAACGCATAGGAACGAAGTGCCCGCAGGAAGTCGATCCGGCGGAAGTCAGGCCAGAGCGCATCACAGAAATAGAACTCTGAATGAGCGGACTGCCAGAGCAGAAAACCCGACAGCCGTTGTTCACCTGACGTCCGAATCACGAGGTCCGGATCGGGCTGGCCGCGGGTGTAGAGGTGGTCCGCGATGTGCTCGACATCGAGCACCTCGGCGACCTCCTCCAGCGATGCTCCCTTCGACGCATGCTCCTGGAGCAGGCTGCGAACCGCGTCGGTGATCTCACGCCGGCCGCCGTAGCCGATGGCGACGTTGACGAGCAGACCATCCTTGTCGCGGGTGGCCTCGGCGGCCTCCTTGAGCACCCGCACCGTCGAGTCCGGAAGCAGGTCCAGCGCGCCGACTGGATGCACCCGCCAGGTCTGCGTCGGCGCTGCCAGATCGCGCACGGTCTCTTCGATGATCGCGATCAGCTGCCCGATCTCGGCGGCAGGCCGAGCCAGGTTGTCGTTGGACAGGAGCCATAACGTGACGACCTCGACGCCCGCGTCGCCACACCAGTTCAGCAAGTCGGTGATGTGGTCGGCGCCGGCCTGATGTCCGCGCGCTACATCATCGGCACCCGCGGCTTTCGCCCACCGCCGATTGCCGTCGAGGATCACTCCGACATGCCGCGGCTTCGGCGCCCCGGTCAGGCTCGCGACCAGCCGGCGTTCGTAAACGCCGTACACGAGATCGCGCACGTTCACGATCCGAAGGTTACGCCGCAAAGCCATTCCGCCGACTGAGCCGTGAGGGTGTCGAGTGAAACCGCCGACAAGGCCGCCACGTCTGATCGACAACATCGACAGACGGGACCGACCATGAACCGCACAGCCTCTCGCGCCGGCGTCATCTCCATCGCACTGTTGTCCGTCCTCACCGCAGCAGTTGCGGTCGGCGTGATCGCTGACTCGGGTGGCGGGACAGCCGTCGCATCGACATCGGCAACGAAGACGATCTCCGTCAGTGGCCTTGGCACGGTGCAAGGCGTACCGGACACCCTGGTCGCGAACCTCAGCGTGCACACCCGACAGTCGTCGGTTCAAGACGCCTTGAACGACGCGGCGACCGACATGCGCCAGGTCGAGTCGACGTTGGTCAACAAGGGCGTGCACCGGTCGGAGCTGCAGACCACCGACCTCGAGCTCAACCCGGCATACGACAACCATGGACACGTGATCGGGTACGACGCGAGCGAGTCACTGTCGGTGAGCATCCAGCCGCTGAGCAACGTCGGGACGATCCTGTCGGCCGTTGCAGGCTCCGCCGGAAACTCCGTCACCATCGACGGGCTCTCTCTCGACATCTCCGACGATTCGTCATTGATCAACGACGCCCGAGCAAAGGCCTTTGCGCAGGCGAAGGATGCGGCTGAGCAGGACGCCAGCCTGGCTGGCGAGCACCTTGGTGACGTGGTGTCGATCAAGGAGAGCGAAGAGTCAACGACGCCGCCACAGCCGTTCTACGACTCGGTCGCGACGTCCGCGAAGGCAGCCTCGGTGCCGATCAGCGCGGGCAAGCAGCCGGTGTCCGTCACCCTCGACGTCGTCTGGTCGATCGACTAGCTACTGGAGGCGCTGCTCCAGCGCGGCGAGCTGATCCCAGAGCGCCTGCGGGGTGTGCGAGCCGAAGCGCCCGTAGTGCGGGTGCACCAGAGCGGCCTCCTCACGCCATGCCTCGACGTCGACGGTGAGCAGTAGTTCGAGCTGGTCGTCAGTGAGGTCCAGACCTTCGACGTCGAGCGAGTCGCGGCTCGGCACCCGGCCGATGGGGGTGTCGAGCGCCTCAGCACTTCCGTCGAGTCGCTCGCTGATCCACTTGAGCACTCGGCTGTTCTCGCCGAACCCTGGCCAGACGTACTTGCCGTCGCTGTCCTTGCGGAACCAGTTGACGAAGTAGATCCGCGGCAGCTTCGACTGATCGGCGGAGGCGCCCGTCTCGAGCCAGTGACCGAAGTAGTCAGCCATGTTGTAGCCACAGAACGGCAGCATCGCGAACGGGTCGTGGCGCAGCTCGCCGACCTTGTTCTCGGCTGCAGCGGTGCCCTCGGATGCGACATTCGACGCGAGGAACACCCCGTGCTCCCAGTCGAACGCCTCGGTGACGAGCGGCACGCTGCTCGCCCGCCGGCCACCGAAGAGGATCGCGTCGACAGCTACGCCGGCGGGGTCCTCCCACTCGGGGGCGATCGTCGGGCACTGCGAGGCAGGCGCGGTAAAGCGGGCGTTGGGGTGCGCGGCGGGCTCGCTCGACTCGGGAGTCCAGTCCTGGCCCTTCCAGTCGATGAGGTGCGCGGGAGCGGAGTCCGTCAGGCCTTCCCACCACACGTCACCGTCGTCGGTCAGCGCGACGTTGGTGAAGATGCAGTTGGCATTGAGCGTGTCGATCGCGTTCTTGTTCGTGGTGTTGCCGGTGCCGGGAGCGACGCCGAAGAAGCCTGCCTCCGGATTGATCGCGCGGAGCCTGCCGTCATCACCGAAGCGCATCCAGCAGATGTCGTCGCCGACGGTCTCGGCCTTCCAGCCGGCCAGCGTCGGCTGAAGCATCGCGAGGTTGGTCTTGCCGCACGCGCTCGGGAAGGCCGCGGCGATGTAGCGCACGGAGCCGGCCGGTGAGGTGAGCTTGAGGATGAGCATGTGCTCGGCGAACCAGCCCTCGTCGCGAGCCATGACACTCGCGATGCGAAGCGCGTAGCACTTCTTGCCGAGCAGAGCGTTGCCGCCGTACCCGGAGCCGTAGGACCAGATCTCGCGGCTCTCAGGGAAGTGGACGATGTACTTCTCGGTGTTGCACGGCCACGGCACGTCGGCCTGACCGGACTCGAGCGGCGCCCCGACGGAGTGAACTGCAGGGACGAAGAAGCCGTCCTCGCCGAGCGCATCGAGGGCGGCCTTGCCCATGCGAGTCATGATCTTCATGGAGATGACGACGTACGGCGAGTCGGTGATCTCGACACCGAGCGCCGAGATCGGCGAGCCGACGGGGCCCATGCAGAAGGGGACGACATACATCGTCCGGCCGCGCATGCAGCCGGCAAACAAGCCGTCGAGCGTTGCGCGCATCTCGCTGGGATCGACCCAGTTGTTCGTCGGGCCGGCGTCTTCCTCGCGCTCGGCACAGATGTACGTACGGCTCTCCACACGAGCGACGTCGGCCGGGTCAGACCTCGCGTAGAAGGAGTTCGGACGAAGCGCCGGGTTGAGCTGGGTGAGAGTGCCGGCCTCGACAAGCTGTCGGGTGAGCTCGTCCCACTCCTCCTCGGAGCCGTCGCACCACACGACCGCGTCGGGCTGCGTCAGTGTGGCGACCTCGTGGACCCACTCGATCAGCCCGCCATGACTCGTCGGGGCGTCGTCGAGGCCCGGGACCGGTGGCGCGATCGTCATGCGTGTCTCTCCTACGGGTTACCCATTCGCTGTTCCCGCTTGGTGTTGTGCACGCAACGTAACGGACACCGGTCGGTCACAGGCTGGTGGCCTAAGCATAACGCCCGTCATGTATGCCCGCTACGACCGCCGGTGCTCCGTTCGCAAGCCGCCGGACCCCGCTCAGCTCGCGGCGGCCGCCGGACCTGCCTCACGCAGTCGCTGCACCTCGAGCATCGCCTCGCGGAGCTGGCCGAGCCACTCTTCGGAGTGCTCTCCGACGAGCCGGACGCACCAGCCCAGCGCGTCGGATCGTGAGCGTGCCACGCCGGCTTCGACCAACGTGTCGAGCACGATGCGCTCCGGTTGACGAAGCCGTGTCATGACCGGCATCGAGACCGTCGTGAACGTCGCCTGCGCGTCGCCACAACGCGCGGCCCAGCTCACCTTCCGTTCGAAGCGCTGCTCGGCCTCGAGCGCGATCTTGATGCGCTGATCACGGGTCTCCTCACGGAACCGGGAAAGCCGTCCCGCCGCGGCGCTCGCTCGGGCGACCTCGTCGCCCGACTCGTCCGGAACCGGGATCGGGATGACGACCAGGATCTCCTCGCGGTCGACCGTGACGATCGGGTCACCGGCGATCCACTCGCTCGGCAGCCGACCCGTGAACCAGGACTCGATATCGGAGCTCATCTGCGCCTCCTCAGGTGCTGTGATTACACAGTTACACTGCAAGGCAAGGCGCGGGAAGCAGTTGCGCTGACGGCGTACACCGGGCCTAGCGCACCCGAGTCGACACGACCTCGACCGTCAGGGTCGCAGCGCCTCCACCGGAGTGGACGCCGCGAACCGGTGAGACGTCGCCGTAGTCGCGGCCCCTCGCAATCGCGACGTGGCGATGGCCGATCGACTCGCGGTTCGTCGGGTCGACACCGCACCACGACCCGGTCCAGGCCTCGACCCAGGCGTGGCTCTCCCCGGCGCGCTCTTCGCCGATCGCCGGATCTTTGGACGGGTGCAGATATCCCGAGACGTAACGCGCCGGGATGCCCAGGGCGCGCAACGCAACGATCGCGACATGAGCAAAGTCCTGGCAGACACCGCGTCGTGCCTCCCAGGCTTCGCTGGCGTCTGTCTTTACCCCGGTCGCGCCAGGGACATAGCTCATCTCTTCGTTGACCCAGCGCGACACCTCGAGGACCGCGGCTGCAGGGGTGGGGCAGGACGCGGCAATCCGGCGAGCCGCCGCGGTCAGCTCGGCCTCCGGGGCGGTGTAGGTCGTCGGCGCGAGCAGCTCATCGAAACGGTCGACCAGATCGGGGTCTCGGAGGTCGTCCCACGACACCGAGTTCTCGGGCTCGCGCGCCTCCTCGGTCTCCACTACCACCGAGCTAGTGACCAGCAGCGACTGGTGCGCTTCGATGACCTCGAACTCATTGACCTGCGTGCCCCAATAGTCGCGATAGCGACGTACCGCGACCCGAGGCTCTGTGGCGAAGCGCGTGCTCACGACCGACTGGTGGTCCTCGCTAGTCGGCGTCACCCGCGCCTCGTTGTACGAGGACAGCACGGGAGTCTCGTAGTCGTAGCGGGTTCGGTGCACGATCTCCAGTCGCCACGTCATGACACTCCTCCGGCCACCCACTCGATCGCCGAGGACCCACGGAAGAAGCGCTCCCCGATCGAGTCGCTGACCACTCCGCAGGTCTCCTGGATCGCCGAGAGCCGGCGCGGCAGGTCGTCCATCACCTCTGCCTCGCTGGTGAACTCGAGATTGGTCCGCAGTCGCCCAAGCGCGACCAGGCCAGGGTCGACGACACCGAGTCGCGAGTCGGCCGCCGGGAGCAGTGCCGCAAGTCTGCGTTCCGCCGTCGACAACGAGGCATAGACCGAACGCGGGAACAGCCGGTCGAGCAACAAGAATGCGGTCGCCCGCGACGGATCGAGGACACCGCGATAGGTACGCAGAAACGACTCGTACGCCGCACAGCTGCGCAGGAGCGCGCCAGCCGACGTGGCCCGATCACCGACGAACTGGTACAGCGAGATCGCGCGAGCGGTCATGTCGGCGCGTTCGACGCTGCGCCCGAGGACGACGAACCGCCAGCCGTCGTCATGGCTCATGGTGCCGTCGGCGAGCCCGGACATCAGCGCCGAGCGTTCCTTCACGAAGTTGAAGAAGGCCGTCGGACCGGCGTCACGAGCCCGAGCTCGCTGGGCGGGGAGGGCGTTGTAGGTGGTGTTCAAGCACAGCCACATCTCGGACGGGATGACCTCGCGCACGGTGCGCGCGTTCTCGCGAGCGCCCTCGAGCGAGCTCCACACCGGGCTGGCCCGGTCATACGCCAAGCGATCGAGCAGCCGCTGCGGGTCGATGTCCTCTCCGAAGTCGTCTTCGACGCCGACCACGGCAAGCAGTGCGCGACAGATGTCAGCGTCGCTTCCGGACCAGTCTTCGAGCAGCAGGTGCACCGACACGTCGAGCATCCGAGAGACATCCTCGGCCCGCTCGACGAGGCGACCGATCCAGAACAGCGACTCGGCGATCCGGCTCAGCATGGTGCCGCCTCGCTGATCGACTCGTCAGCTTGCTGCTGCTGTTGCTGTTGGGCCTGTCCGAGGCGCGGACCGGTAGCCGGCACGGTGACGTTGAGTGCGGCTCCGGCCTGGCGTACCGGCGCGGTGCCGGGCAGCTCGAGCTGGGTGATTCCGTCACTGACGACCCAGGTGTCCTTGGACCCACCGCCTTGACTCGAGTTGACCACGAGGCTGCCCTCGACGAGCGCGACCCGGGTCAGCCCGCCCGGCATCACCCAAACGTCCTGGCCGTCGTTGACGGCGAACGGCCGGAGGTCGACGTGGCGCGGCACCAGCTCGCCTTCGACGAGCGTCGGTGAGGTGGACAGCGGCACTACCGGCTGGGCGATCCAGCGCCGAGGGTCGGCTTCGATCTCTTTGCGCAACGTCGAAAGCTGGTGCTCGTCGGCCGCCGGACCGATCACGAGCCCGTAGCCGCCGGATCCATCGACCGGCTTGAGGACGAGCTCGGCGAGGTGGTCCAGGACGTGGGCGCGCACCTCGGCGTCCTCGAGCCGGAACGTCTCGACGTTGCGCAACAGCGGCGTCTCGCCGAGGTAGTAGTCGATCATCGCCGGCACGTACGTATAGGTCAGCTTGTCGTCGGCGACACCGTTGCCGACCGCGTTCGCGATGGCGACCGAGCCGGCCCGGGCCGCACCGATCACTCCGGGACAGCCGATGACCGAATCCGGCCGAAAGTGCAGTGGGTCGAGGAACTCGTCGTCGATTCTGCGGTAGATCACGTCGACACGCTGCTCGCCGTACGTCGTTCTCAGGAAGACGCCGCCGTCGCGACAGACCAGGTCACGTCCTTCGACGAGCTCGACGCCCATCTGACGTGCCAGCAGCGAATGTTCGAAGTACGCCGAGTTGTAGGCACCCGGGGTAAGGACGACGACGGTCGGGTCGACGACATCAGGAGCGGCCGCGCGCAGCGCAGCGAGCAGGTGCTCCGGGTAGGTGGACACCCGAAGCACCCGCTGCGGCCCGAACAGATCCGGCGATACCCGCGTCACCGTCCGACGGTTCTCGAGCACGTAGCTCACACCGGAGGGCGTACGCAGGTTGTCCTCGAGGACCCGTAGCTCACCTGCTGCGTCACGAACCAGGTCGATGCCCGCGACATGCACCCGCACGCCGTTGGCAGGGTCGAGGCCATAGGCCGCGCGATGGAAGTGCCGCGAGCTCGTCACCAGCCGGCGTGGCAGCACTCGGTCGGCGAACGCCTTGCCTGGACCGTAGGCATCGGCGAGGAACGCCTCGAGCGCTCGCACCCGCTGTGCGACGCCGCGCTCGATGAGATCCCACTCTGCCGCGTCGAAGATGCGAGGGACGACATCGAGCGGAAACGGCCGCTCCTCACCGGACAGCGAGAACGTCACCCCGGCGTCAGTGAACGCGCTCGACAGCGCACCACCGCGGGCCATCAAGTCTGCGGCGGACAGCGACTCGAGGACGGCGACGATGCCCTCGTAACCAGCGCGAGCCGCGCCATCCGGCGCGAAAACCTCGTCATAGGCACCGGTGGCGCGCTGGCGGCGAAGGTAGTCGCCTAACAGGTCGCCCATCAGCGGCAGGTTATGAGCGGCTTGTTACGACTCGGTTGCGGGAACACGCATCGCTCCGACCCGCAGCGCGAGCTTCCCCTGATCCGTGATCGGTGCGTCACAGACGAAACCATGACAGACGTACGCCGCGCCCGGCGGACGATCGGCGAGCAAGGGAGAGTCGCCGCCCGTCACGACGACCGCGCCTGGGGAGGTCGCGCGCCGCGCGACTGCAGCCAGATCGGGAGCGTCGACCACCGCGATCTCGAGCGGCCCCGCGACTAGCGCCTCGGCGACTGCTGCCGAGGCGCCGGCGAAACGCGGGAAGCGTTCAACGAGATCGGATGCCAAGGAAATGACCTGATCGGCAGCCTCGCGGTGTGTCGAGTTTCCGGTCAGTGCGGCGCTGGTGAGCAACGCCCCGGCGAGCGCGGACATGCCCGACGGGGTAGCGCCGTCGGTTGGGTCGCGAGGACGACGGACGAGTTGCTCGGCATCGTCAGCGCTGTCGAAGAACCCGCCGTCCCCGTCGCTGAAGTGCGTCAGCGCGACATCGAGCAACGCCGAAGCAGCGGACAGAAATCGCTCCTCGCCCGAGGCCTGGTGCAACGCGAGCAATCCGTCGGCGACGTCGCCGTAGTCCTCGAGCACACCGACGGGTGCGCCCGCCGCCCCATCTCGCGACACGCGGCGCAGCCGTCCGCCGTCGAGGTGGAGCCGCAACAGGAGATCCGCGCAGTCGCTCGCCGCAGCGATCAGGTCGTCGCGTCCGAACAACGCGCCGCAGTCCGCAAGCGCGCCGATCGCCAGGCCATTCCAGGCCGCCACGACCTTGTCATCGCGCCCAGGCCTGATACGAGTCGCGCGGATCGCGAGCAGTCTGGCTCGCTCCTCGACGTAGGCCTCGGGGTCGGCCGGGTCCACGAGCAGCTGCAATACGGACTTGCCGTGCTCGAACGTCCCTTGCTCGGTAACCCCGAAGATCTCGGCCGCGCGAGGCCCGACCTCCTCCGGCGTCCAGGCGTAGAACTTGCCCTCTTCGCCTTCGCTGTCCGCGTCGAGCGACGAGGCCAGCCCACCTTCGGGGGTCAGCAGCTCGGCGAGCATCCACTCGCAGGTCTCGATGGCGATCCGCCGCGCCAGCGGCGAGCCGCTCTGGCGCCACCAGTGGGCGTAGACCCGGGCCAGCAAGGCGTTGTCGTAGAGCATCTTCTCGAAGTGAGGAACGACCCAGAACGCGTCGACTGAGTACCGCGCGAACCCGCCCGCAAGCTGGTCATACATCCCGCCTCGAGCCATCGCTTCGCAGGTGATCTCGACCAGCTGCGCGCTGCGCGCGCTGCCAGTTCGGGCGGCGTGACGAAGCAGGAACTCCAGCGCCATCGACGGCGGGAACTTCGGCGCCCCACCGAATCCGCCGCTGGCGTCGTCATGATCCTCCGACAGCCGCGCCGCGGCAGCGTCGAGCCGCTCGGGCGTAACGGCCGTTCCACGCAACGGGGCTGCACCGCCACGCCGGTTCAGCTCTTCGACGATGTGTGCGGCGGCGCTGCGCACCTCGTCGCGACGTGACTCCCAGGCGTTGATGATCGACTCGAGTAGCTGCCGGAACGACGGCATGCCGTGGCGAGGCGTCGGCGGAAAGTACGTGCCGCAGTAGAACGGCTCGCCATCCGGCGTGAGCATCGCGGTCATCGGCCAGCCACCCTGGCCGGTCATCGCCTGGGTTGCCTCCATGTAAACCGCGTCGACATCCGGCCGCTCTTCCCGGTCGACCTTGATCGAGACGAAGTGCTCGTTGAGGTACGCCGCGGTCGCTGCGTCCTCGAACGACTCGTGGGCCATGACGTGGCACCAATGGCACGCGGCGTAGCCGACGCTGAGGAACACCGGCACGTCGCGGCGGCGCGCCTCCGCGAACGGCTCGGGCTGCCACTCCCACCAATCGACCGCGTTGTCCTTGTGCTGCAGCAGATACGGACTGGTCGAGGCTGCAAGCCGGTTCGTCACAGCCTCGAACCTAGGCTCATCGCGTGACCATCAGGAGCGAGACCCTGTTCGTCGACGTCGAGCCCGACGTACGGATCTGTGTCGAACGCTGGCCGGCGACGAGCGCTGATGCGCCGACCGTGCTCGCGCTGCACGGATTCTCGAGCAACCGCCTGGTCTTCGCCGGTCTCGCGAAGGCATTCGACGGCTCGGTCGAGGTCATTGCCGTCGATTGCCGCAGCCGTGGGCAGTCGTCGAACCCTGAGGACCCGGCGCGCTACGGCATGCGTCGCCACGCCGACGACGTCGCCGCCGTGCTGCGCTCGCTACAGCGCCGGGACGTGGTGGTAGTTGGCACCTCGATGGGTGCCTGGATCGCGACTCAGGTCGCGGCCCATCACTCCGATCTTGTGCGCGGCCTCGTGCTGGTCGACGGCGGTTACCTCGATCTCCTGCCCGCGGGGACCGACCCGGTCGACTACGTCAACGGCGTCCTGCAGGGCGGACTGGATCACCTCGACATGGTGATCCCCGACCTCGAGCTCGCCATCGGAGTGGCGAAGCAGTCTCCCGGTTTGTCGCCGATCTGGGATGCGGATCTCGAGGTGTCGCTGCGCGAGGGCTACCGACCGGTTGACGGCGGCGTTCGCAATCGCCTGTCGCGCTCCGCTGCGGCCGCCGACGCGACGTCCTACAACGACCCGATCGACAATCCCTACCTCCGGCAGGACATCGCCGCGATCTCCTGCCCCGCGCACCTCATCACCGCGCCGCTCGGGCTGCCGATGGACGCCGCAACCTTCGCGCCTCCGATCATGTCTCCGACCGCTATCGACGAACTCCGCGCGACTCTGCCGCAACTGACGGTCGAGCGGACGGCGGGCGAGAACCACTTCTCGGTGTGCATCGGCGAGGCATCCAACGCAATGGTTGTGCCGGCGGTTCGCCGACTGCTCTCATAGGACCTGGGACTGCGAGCGCCACAGGTCGAGGCCCGGGTCATCGACCGCGTGGGCGTCGATGGCGGCGAGCTCGTCCGCGGTGAACTCGGTGTTCTGAATCGAGGCGATGCTGTCCTCGAGCTGATGGACCGAGCTGGCGCCGACGACCACAGAGGTGACGCGGGGGTCGCGCAACACCCAGGACAACGCCAGCTGGGCAAGTGACTGCCCGCGGCCGACCGCGATCTCATTGAGGGCGCGCACCCCTTCGCGATGCGCGTCCAGCAGTGCCGGCCAGATCGTGGCGTTCTCACCCGCCGCCCGCGACTCCGCAGGGACGCCGCCGAGGTACTTGTCGGTCAGCAGTCCCTGGGCGAGAGCAGTGAAAGCGATACAGCCGGCACCGACGTCCTCGAGCACGTCGAGCAGGCCCTGCTCGACCCATCGGTTGAGCATCGAGTATGACGGCTGATGGATCAGCAACGGCGTTCCGAGATCGCGCAGGATCGCAGCCGCCTGCCGGGTCCGCTCGGGACCGTAGGAAGAGATGCCGACGTAGAGCGCCTTGCCTTGCTGGACGGCGGCGTGTAGCGCGCCCATCGTCTCCTCGAGCGGCGTGGCTGGGTCCGGCCGGTGCGAGTAATAGATGTCGACGTAGTCGAGGCCGAGGCGCGACAGTGACTGGTCGAGGCTGGCCAGCAGGTACTTCCGCGATCCGTGGTCGCCGTACGGGCCGGGCCACATATCCCAGCCGGCCTTCGTGCTGATGATGAGCTCATCGCGGTACGGCGCGAAGTCCTGTGCGAGCAGCCGACCTGCATTTTCCTCGGCCGCGCCGTACGGCGGGCCATAGTTGTTGGCCAGATCGAAGTGCGTGATCCCGAGGTCGAACGCCCGCCGCACAATCGCTCGCTGCGTCTCGAATGGACGATCACCGCCGAAGTTCTGCCAGAACCCCAGCGAAACCATCGGCAGCTCGACGCCACTGCGCCCCGACCTCCGGTAGGTCATCGCGTCGTACCGACCGCCGTCCGCGGCATAGGGCTCGTGCGTGTCCATCACTCGAGCTCGACCGCCTGGTGGAACGTGCCACGGTTCTCGAACGGCTGCGGCGGCGTGTCGACTGCGCCGGCGGTCGTGGCGAGGTTCTCGTCACAGGTCGGCGAGCTCGTGCCGCAGAGCACGGGCTTGTGCCACTTGCTGGGGTTGCCGCCGTTGCTCTTGACCAGCCCGGTGACTGCACCTGCCAGCGCCCGACGCAGGACCGCGCGACAGCTGGCGAGAGTGCCGCTGCCGCAGTAGGTCGCACGGGGATTGGACGCGTCGTGCTTGCCGAGCACCTTGTGCAGCACGCCGAGTACCTGGCTCTGCCAGCCGTCGAAGAACCCTGAGGCGACCGCCCTCTCGTTGTGGATCAGGTCCTCGCGATCCGCGATCTCGGCGACCACCGACCGACCGATCACTGGGTCGTAGATCCGCGAGACCATGTCGTTCCACCACGCGTCGAAGGTCATCACCGCGGCGCTGTGGTCGTCGTACGACCTCCCACCCGTCGCACGACGGTGGGCGCCGGCACGAAGCCAGCTTCGTAGGTCGGCGACGAGCACTCGCTCGCGGTGACCGGGCGCGTCGCCCAGCACCCGCAACATGTCGGGAAGCACCTTCAGCGCACGCAGATCCTGAGTGCTCGCGTTGCCGGAGATGCCGACCAGCTGAGCCAGGGTGAGCTTGCGCCCGGCGCGGATTGCCGCTCGGGTGGGGTCGGCCAGCAGCTCGACGCGCTGCACCTGGCCCCACGACCACGTGCCCGGCGACGCAGCCATCCCCGGTGCACCCTTGTTGTTCCACGAGGCTAGATAGCCCCGCTTCGGGTCGATCGAGTAGGCGTTGAACGAGTTCGGCTGACGTTTGTACGCGTACGTCTTCGGGTTGAACCCGACCCAGTCGTCCTTGCCGGTGCCCCAGATCGGGAGCTGCAAGTTGGTGTGTGGCGCGTGCCGCTGGAACCATCCGCTGGCGAACCATGCGATGTCCGACTTCGAGACGTAGAACCAGTTTTCGTTGCCCGTGTAGCGCCGCATCGTCGAGATGAACTGCCGCGGCGAGTGAACCTTGTTCTCTGCCAGCAGCTCGAACGCAACGAGACTGCGGACGCCGTGGTGATAGACGGTCGTCGCGCGGGTCAACGCCACAGGCTGCCGCCCCGCGAGTGCGTAGCCCGTGACCGGACCATGCACGCTGCGCTCGGTTCGCATCGTCACCGTCTCCGGGATCGATGGCGAGGTAGGCGCCAGCGGCGTCTTCTCGACGATCGTTCGCTGCTCGAAGGCGCGACACTTCCCGCGATAGACGTAGTGCGTCGAGGCGAAGCTCGGCGTCGACCCATCCGGGTTGCAGAGCTTCTCCGCGAACGTGTCTGCGTTGTCGCCGAGTGCCGTCGTACCGGTCCAGGCGAAGGTCTTGGTGTGGCCAATCAGCGGATAAGGGCTCGCCCCTGGGAACGCCACACCTGAGACCTGGATGCCCGGCATGTGGAGCTCGTACTCGTCGAAGATCTCCGGCGAGTAGTAGCCGACCTGCGGTCCCATGGCAGCGATCGGATGGCCGCTCTTCGTGTGGTCACCCTCGACGAGCAGCGCATTGGACTCCTCATCGGGCATCTGCAGGCCACGTCGTCCGAGACGATCCGCCCACGACGGCATCGCCGCGCCACGAGCGACCTGACTCGACGTGCCGAGCGGCTTGGTGATGCTGACCACCGCGTCGCGCGGTTTGATCGAGCCCGGTGTGATGTGGGCATTTGCGCTTCGACGCGGAACGCCGGTGTGGTCGCTCGGGAATCGTTGCGTTGTTGTCGTCATCGCGTCGGGGTCGTTTTCCAGGCGCAGGTCGTTGAAGACCTCACGACCCTTGCTCGCGCCGAGCCGCTTCTGGAGCGCGTCGAGGATGTCGGACTGGAACTGCTCGCCGTCGCCGGCGACGGTGAACTGCGCGATCAGCAGGTACCCCTCCGCCGCGGTGTCGGCGAGCGTCCACGGCCGCGGCGTCGCGCCCAGTGCGACGTACTCCGCGGGAAGCAGCGTCGGGTTGGTCTTCGTGGCGTTGATGTAGCCGTTGATCCCGGCGACGTACTGCTTGATGTCCGCGAGGGCCTGCTGTCCGGCCTTGCCCTCCTGCTTGGCCACCGCATCGATCTCGCGAGTCAGCTCGGCGGGCGAGAGATCGAACTGGCCGATCGCCGAACTGTCCGAGCCGATGGAGCTAGGCCCGAGCAGACCGGCCTGCTCACCTTCGGCCATCCGTCGCAGCACGTCCATCAAGAAGAGCCGGTCCTGTGCCGTCACGTATCCGACGGCATACATGCCCGCGGCCCGCGTCTTCGCGTAGATGTGCGGGACGCTGAAGCGCTTGTCACGGATGACCGTCACGCCTGCGGTCGGGTGCTCGACCGACCCGACGTCGCTACCGGTCGGCACGGAGAAGCTGGAGTCTTTGTAGAAGTTGCCGAGATCGGCATCGTTCTTCGGCTGATGGGTGATCACCGCGTTGTACATCGCGGCCTGGTTGGTGAACGTCGCCGGTGCCTGGCCGGCAACCTCGAACTTCACCAGATCGGTGAGACTCGTCGTCTGGCCCTCGCCGTACCCAAGAACGCTGTTGAAGCCACTCTCACCTGATTGGAAGCTCGGTACGCCGCTGTCGGCGACCGCGCGGCTCGTCTGCCCTGGTGCCGCGTTCGCTCCGGCGAGGAGCGTGAGCTGAGTCGCCGCGGCGACTACAACCGCGAGCACGGCGATGCGACGTCCAGATGCCTTCATTGCGCCTCTCCGTTGGAGCGCTAGCGATCCTCGCTGAGCAGCGACTCGAGGATCGGCAAGAGGTCGAGCAGCCGCTGGACGTCGCCGGGCGGCATGTCGGAGAGGCGCTGGACGAGCTCGGTCGCCTGCGCACCGCGAATCGACTCGAGCTTGGCGCGGGCAGCGTCGGTGAGCGCTATGTAGGAGGTGCGGCGGTCAGCGGGATCACTCGCCCGCGACAGCAACCCGGCTTCCTCGAGGCTGGCGACGACACGCGTCGCGGTCGGCGCCGTCACACCTTCTCGCTCGGCAAGGTCACCGATTCGCAGCGGACCGTGCGTCTCCGCAGTTGCCAGCGCCGACCACTGCGACGGAGTCAGTCCGCCGGGACTGTGCTGACGCAGCTGCCGTGCCAGGCGCGCGATGACGACGCGCAGTCGAGCCGCGGTCGCCGCGTGCGCAATGGCATCGCGGGCGGGTGCGATCACCCGGGCTCCTCGTCGCGAGTGGGCTGCTCGAAGTTCTCCGGCACGTTTCGCAGGTGCCGGTTCATCGAGCGGAACAGGAAGAACGATGCCACGCACAGCACTACTACGACACTGAATGCGATAAATCCTGCTCCGAAGGCGCTGTCACCAGATGCGAGCACCTGGGTGGCTGCGAGGCCGAGCGGTGCGCTGATCACCTGGACACCGAGTCTCTGACGCCAGCGAACAGATCATCCTCTGGAACGGTGGTGTCGACGACCGAGCGGGCAAGCTCGTAGTCCTCGGTCGGCCAGACCTTCTGCTGAATCTCCATTGGGCAGGCGAACCAAAAACCGGTCGGGTCGACCTGCGTCGCGTGGGCCAGCAGCGCGCGGTCGCGGACCGGGAAGTACTCCGCGCACTCGACCCGGGTCGTGATCCGCGACCCGACGTCTGGGCGATCCTTCCACTGCTCGAGCCGCTCGGCGTAGGGCGACTCGATGCCAGCCTCGAGCATCGCCTCGTGCAGCGCCAGGAACCGCTCGACGTGCATCGCCATGTGGTAGTAGAGCTTGCTGATCTGCCACGGCTCACCGAGCTCGGGATAGCGATCCGGATCGGCCGCAGCCTCGAAGGCCTCGACGCTCACCTTGTGGCACATCACGTGATCAGGGTGGGGATAGCCGCCGTTCTCGTCGTACGTCGTCATGACGTGCGGGCGAAACTCCCTGACGATCTTCACCAACGGAGCAGTCGCGGACTCGAGTGGCTCCGCGCCAAAGCAGCCATCAGGCAACGGGGGCGGCGGGTCGCCCTCAGGGAAGCCGGAGTCGACGAAGCCGAGCCACTCGTGCTTGGCGCCGAGAATCTCGATCGCCGTCGCCATCTCCTTGTTGCGGACCTCGGTCATGTTGGCGATCACCTCAGGGCGCTCCATGGCCGGGTTGAGGATCGAGCCGCGCTCGCCCCCGGTGCAGCTGACGATCAGCACCTCGACACCGTCAGCGACGAGCTTCGCCGTCGTTGCGGCGCCCTTGCTCGACTCGTCGTCGGGGTGCGCATGCACGGCAAGCAGGCGAAGCGGACCGTCACTCACCACTCCATCGTTCCACGAGTGTCGTGAGGAGCACTCTGGGTAGCCTGGATCGGATGAGCGAGACGAACACCACCTGGTTGACACAGGACGCCTACGACCGGCTCGAGGCCGAGCTCGAGCACCTGTCTGGCCCCGGGCGCGTCGAGATCACCCACCGCATCGAAGCGGCCCGCGCCGAAGGGGATCTCAAGGAGAACGGCGGCTACCACGCTGCCAAAGAAGAGCAGGGCAAGATGGAGGCCCGGATCCGCCAGCTGTCGCAGCTGCTGCGTGAGGCGCAGGTCGGCGCCCCGCCGGCCGCGAACAGCGGCGTCGCGGGAGCGGGCATGGTCGTCACTATCAAGTACGCCGATGGCGACGAAGAGACGTTCCTGCTCGGGTCACGCGAAGAGGCGGCCGTCACCGACCTCACGGTCTACTCATCGCAGTCGCCCCTCGGCAAGGCTCTTGACGGCGCAACCCCCGGTGACAAGCGCTCCTACGTCGCGCCGAACGGCAAGGACATCGCGTTCGAACTGCTCACGGTCAAGCCCTACCTGTAGTGCTGACCTACTGGTAACCCGTAACCAGCGCTGTAGCGATTCGCTGCGTCGTCTCCCCGAGTCGCGCACGCTCCTCATCGTTCGCCGTCGCGGCGAGCGCCCGCCGTGCTGCCGCGACATCTGCAGACAGCGCCTGACGTACGTCAGTCGGGAGTACGAGTCGGTGGCCGTGCCCGGCATCCAGTTCGGCGGCGCACGACGACAGCGCGCGACTCGCGACGGCGTAGCTGTATGCCGTACGCAGTCGCGTCGGGAGGCGGCGCAGCCAGTGCAACGACGTGGCGGCAAGCTCTGCGGCAGCGGCTGCCGCACGGAACCGAGCGAAGTCCGCTGCGGGAAACATGGGCTCGGCCTCCGGCGATGACAAGACGGTCGCGACCGCGCCGAACGCGATGGACAGCTGCCTG
Source organism: Mycobacteriales bacterium (assembly GCA_036267875.1). Classification (GTDB taxonomy): domain Bacteria; phylum Actinomycetota; class Actinomycetes; order JAFAQI01; family JAFAQI01; genus DASZTV01. Next base: position 6,142 of record DATAVE010000042.1, on the reverse strand, counting down.
CGAACCGCGTCGACGTTGCGGATCGGCAGGACCACCCACGCCGAGATCACAGCGAGCGATGCACCGAGCAGGATGCCCTCGAGGCGAGTCGCGAGCAGGTGGTCTCCCGTCTCGCCGTAGAAGTCGTAGAGCAGGGCGAGCGCGGAGGTCATCCCGGCCGCCCAGTAGGCATAGCTGAGCGGCCGCAACCACAGAGCGACAGCCAACACAGCGAACAGCGCGACGATCGACCAGTCCTCACCAGGCGGGAACGCGTGCGAGAGGGCGGTCGCGAGCAGCGTTCCGATCGCGGCACCACCAACGCGCAGGGCGGCCTTGTGGGTGACATCTGCGCGACCGCGGTTTCCGCTGCCGACGATGTAGGCGGACAGCACTACCCAGGTCCAGTGCTCCATGCCGAATGCAGCACGTCCGCACAGAAATGCAGCCGTAAGCGCGACACCCATCTGCAGGGCCATCTTGCTGCTCGCCGGGAGGCGCCGATGCCAGGCGCCCGCCTTCGGTCGGACGGCGGCCGACGGATGCCCCCGGCCCGGCGTCGGTCGAGACACCAACTCGAATCGCTCGGCGACGGCCTGCACGATCCGCAGCCAGCCGAGCGCGACAAGTGCGACGACGGCGGCCCACCACCGGCTTGGCGGGTTGCTGCCCAGCGCGACCGCAGGCGCCGGGGTGATCAGTACACCGGTGAGCGCAGCCATCAACAACGTTCCGGCGCGACGCACGTGCGGACCGAACCGACGTAGCCAGATCGGGACGGTCATCCCGACCACGAACGATCCGTCACCGACGTTCGGATGCGTGAACATCAGCCTTCCGACCTCGGCCGAGGCAACCGCCAGGAACGGGAGGGCCAGTGGGGCTAGCAGCCGAGCGAGCCGTGACTCGTGGCCACGCTGATCCGCGCGACCGAGGGTCAGCGCAAGTGCGACTGCCAGGACCACCGTGCTTGTCGTCAGGTGGTATTCGTGCTCGAGCAGCAACGCCGTACCAAAGCTGAGCAACGCCGCTGTCATCGCAACCGAGGCGGCCGCCAGTCGCTCACGAGCCTGCTTACGAAGCGCGGCGAACATCTAGGTCTCTGGACGGACGAGGGACGCGGCGCCGACCAGACCTGCGTCGACTGCCAGCGCCGCGGGCACGATCTCGCAACGCGCGACGTACGCCATACCGGCATGACGCGCGAAGGCCTCCCGCATGGGGGTGAACAGGAGGTCGCCGGCGCCGGTCGCGAAGCCGCCTCCGACAGCTACGCGATCGAGCTCGAGAAGCGAGGCTGCACTTGCGAGCGCTATCCCGAGCGCGAGGCCCGCGCGGTCGATCGAGGCACGGGCAGTGAGGTCACCGGCTCGAGCTGCGGCGACCAGTGCGCGACCGTCCGCGATCCCACTGGGTCGCCAGCCGTTGTCGATGGCGTGCTGCACCACCGCTGGGCCGCGGGCGATCGCCTCCAGGCAACCGACGCCGCCGCATCCACAGGGCGGCCCGTCCGGATCGACGACGACGTGACCGATGTGTCCCGCATTGCCGGTCGAGCCGTCCAGCGTCCGGCCACCGATCACCAAACCACCGCCGACACCGGTCGAGACGACGACCCCGAGGAAGTGGTTGACACCGCGACCAGCACCGAGCCATGCCTCCCCCGCCGCCATCGCGACCGCGTCGTTGTGCAGCCGCACCTGTGCTGTCGGGAAAAGCTCGCGCACGCGGACGAGCAGCGGGAAGTCGCGCCAGCCCGTGATGTTGATCGGCGACACCTCACCGGTGTCGAGGCGCAGTGGCCCGCCACATCCGATCCCGATGGCGGTCGGCGGGTCGCGATCGAGCCGCGAGGTGAGCAGGTCGCGAACCGAATCCCACAGAGCCTCGCCGTCCGAAGCGTCGGTCGGCACCTCCGCACGACCACTGACTTCACCGTCGAGTCCGACCCACGAAACCGCGACCTTGGTGCCTCCGATGTCGAGCGCGAGCATGCGGGCGCCGACCACGCCGACAGTTTGCACCAGCGTCGTAACGTGAGGCGATGACGAGCAACACGCCTCCGAGTGACCTCCCTCGCACCCTTGGTGCATTGCGGGCATCCGGCCACGTCGCCAAGACCGTCAAGGCCGAGCTCCGAGACAACCTGCTGGCGCGAATGCGTGACGGCAGCGACCGCTTCCCGGGGATCATCGGCTTCGACGAGACGGTGCTGCCACAGGTAGAGCGCGCGATCCTCGCCGGTCACGACATCGTTCTGCTGGGCGAGCGCGGCCAGGGCAAGACGAGGCTGATCCGCACTCTGGTCCAGCTCCTCGACGAGTGGACGCCGATCGTCGAGGGTTGCGAGATCAACGACCACCCCTATTACCCGGTATGCGGCCGTTGCCGGCGGCTCGCGGCAGAGCAGGGCGAGGAGCTCGCCGTCTCATGGAAGCCACGCGACGAGCGATACGCCGAGAAGCTCGCGACGCCGGACGTGTCGGTCGGCGACCTCATCGGCGATGTCGACCCGATCAAGGTCGCCGAGGGTCGCGCGCTCGGCGACCCGGAAACCGTGCACTACGGCCTGGTCCCGCGCACCAATCGCGGGATCGTCGCGATCAACGAGCTACCCGACCTCGCCGAGCGGATCCAGGTCGCGTTGCTCAACGTGCTCGAGGAGCGCGACATCCAGGTCCGGGGCTACGTGCTTCGGCTGCCGCTGGACCTGATGCTCGTCGCCTCGGCGAACCCTGAGGACTACACGAACCGCGGTCGGATCATCACCCCGCTCAAGGACCGCTTCGGCGCCGAGGTCCGAACCCACTACCCGCTCGACCTCGACGACGAGCTTCGCGTCGTGACCCAGGAGGCGCTGATCGTCTGGGGCGACGACGCGGTGTCCGCGGCGCTACCCGATCATCTGATCGAGGTGATCGCGCGGTTCACCCGCCACGTCCGCGAGTCCCCCGCGGTCGATCAGCGCTCCGGGGTCTCCGCGCGTTTCGCGGTAGCCGCGGCCGAGACGGTCGCCGCCTCCGCCGTACGACGAGCCGCCCTGGTCGGCGAGGAGGTTGCCGTCGCGCGAGTCTCGGATCTTCCGGCAATCGTCCCCGCGGTGCAGGGCAAGGTCGAGTTCGAGACGTCGGAGGAGGGACGCGAAGCCGACATCCTGGAGCACATGTTGCGTCGGGCAACCGCGGACACCTTTCGCAGCCGTCTGGGTGGTGTCGATCTGGCGCCGCTGGTCGAGCTTTTCAACGAGGGCGCGACAGTCGAGACCGGCGAGATGGTCCCTGCCACCGATCTGCTGGCCCGGCTCGGGACTGTGCCCGGATTGGGTCGTCTTCTCACTGCCCTCGGCATCGACGAGGGCGCCGAGACTCCTGGCCTTGCCGCCGCCGGCCTGGAGTTCGCCCTCGAAGGCCTCTACCTGCTGCGCCGGCTATCCAAGGAGGAGCTCCCCGACCGCACCGTCTACGGAGCGCGATGAGGAGAGCCCGCTACGCGGAATGGCGCGGGGGGGACGACCCGCTCGCCCCGCCGTACGACCTGTCCGACGCCCTCGACCAGATCGGCGACTCGGTCCTCGACGGGCAGTCGCCCGCCGAGGCCTTCCGGTCGATGACCCGCCGTGGGCTGTCCGGCCGGCAAGGTCTCGACGACCTGCTCCGACAGGTCCGCGAGCGGCAACGGCGTGCCCGCGAAGCCGGGCGTCTCGACGGGACGCTTGAGCGAGTCCGCGAACTCCTCGATCAGGCGCTGGAGTCCGAGCGGAACGCGCTGTTCCCGGATCCGAGCGACGACGCCCGGTTGGCCGAGGCCGAGCTCGACTCCCTGCCGCAGCAGACCGCGCGTGCCGTCCGCGAGCTGAGCGAGTATCAGTGGCGCAGTCCCGGGGCGCGCGCGGCGTACGACGAGATCCAGGATTTGCTTCGCAGCGAGGTGCTGGACAGCCAGTTCCGCGGCATGAAGGACGCGCTCCAGAACGGCGATCCGGAGACCCAGCAGCGGGTCAAGGACATGCTCGGCGCGCTCAACGACATGCTCGACGCGGACGCGCGCGGCGAGGACGTGTCCGAGCGGTTCGACCAGTTCATGCAGAGCTACGGCGACTTTTTCCCGGACAACCCGCAAAACCTCGAGGAGCTCGTCGACTCCCTCGCGCGTCGCGCGGCGGCGGCGCAACGACTGATGAACTCGCTCTCACCCGAGCAGCAGGCAGAGCTTGCCGGGCTGATGCAGCAGGCGATGCAGGACTCGGGCCTGGCCGGTCAGATGGGACGCCTGTCGGACCAGCTGCGGGCGCGGCGGCCGGAGCTGAACTGGGACGGTCGACAACGCATGGGCGGCGACACCCCGCTCGGGCTCGGGGATGCCACGACCGCACTCGAGGAGTCCGCCGATCTCGACGAGCTGGCGCAGATGCTCGGCCAGGACTACCCCGGTGCCTCGCTCGACGACGTCGATCCCGAGCTGCTCGCACGCGCACTCGGCCGTAACGCCGTCGACGATCTGGATGCGCTTCGGCGAATCGAGCGGGAGCTTCGAGACCAGGGCTACGTGCAGCGCAGCGACGGCGAGGTCGGTCTGACCCCCAAGGGGATGCGCCGGATCGGCCAGACCGCACTGCGCCGGATCTTCCACCGGCTTCACGCCCGCGGCCGCGGCAACCACGACATGCACGACGCGGGTGCGGCTGGCGATCCGACGGGAGCAAGTCGTGCTTGGGAGTTCGGCGACGAGCAGCCGTTCGACGTCGTGCGCACCGTCCGAAACGCCGTGCTGCGCAACGGACCCGGATCACCGGTGAGGATCGCGGTCGAGGACTTCGAGGTCGCCGAGACCGAGCGGCGCTCGGGCGCCGCGGTCGCTCTGTTGATCGACCTCTCGTACTCGATGGCACTGCGCGGCACCTGGCCGGAGGCGAAGTCAACGGCCCTCGCGCTGCACACCCTCATCTCCACCCAGTACCCGCAGGACGCGATCGAGATCATCGGCTTCTCCCGCTACGCCCGCGTGCTGCGGCCGCAGGACCTGCCGGGACTGTCGTGGGACATGGTGCAGGGAACCAACCTGCAGCACGCGCTGGTCCTCGCGTCCCGCCACATTGCCCGCCACCCCAACGCCGAGCCGGTCGTCATGGTCATCACCGACGGTGAGCCGACAGCGCACCTCATGGCGGACGGCAGCGCCTGGTTCGACTGGCCGACCCATCCCGAGACCACCGCCGCGACAATGGCCGAGGTCGAACGCGTGACCCGGCGCGGCGCGACGATCAACGTCTTCATGCTGGACAACGAGCCCGGTCTGATCCGCTTCGTCAAAGCGATGGCCGCCCGCAACGGCGGGCGCGTCTTCACCCCGGACTCGAACCGGCTTGGCGACTACGTCATCAGCGACTATCTCAGCGCCCGGCAAGGACGCCGGGCGCGCCGCAGCGCATAGCGACAGATCGCACCTGATGACCAAGGGGGACGGCAGGCAGCTTCCGCTGCCGCGTGAGATCCGGGTGCTTGTCGCCGTGGCGTTCTTCGTCGCCCTCGGGTTCGGCATCGTCGCGCCCGCACTGCCGGTCTTTGCCCGAAACTTCGGTGTAGGCAAGGCCGCGGCTGGCGCCGTCATCAGCGTCTTCGCGGTGATGCGGATCGCGTTCTCGCTTCCTGCCGGAAAGCTCGTAGACCGCTACGGCGAGCGACTTGTGATGGCAACGGGCATCGGCATCGTCGCGGTGAGCAGCGTGCTTGCCGGGATCGCCCAGGGCTACGGCGAGCTGATCGCACTGCGTGGGATCGGCGGCGTCGGCTCGGCGATGTTCTCGATCTCCGCACTCGGGCTGTTGGTGCGCTTGACCGCGCCCGCCCAACGCGGCAGGGCGATGGGCTATTGGCAAGGCGGCTTTTTACTCGGCGGCATCACCGGACCGGTGCTCGGCGGCGTCATCGACGGCATCTCGATCCGGTTGCCGTTCTTCATCTATGCGGGCACCCTCAGCGCCGCCGGCGCCGTCGGCCTGATCCAGCTCCGGGCCACACCCCTCGCCGACCGCGCGCACGCCGGCAAGGCCGCGGCCACCAAACTGGCCGACGCGCTGCGCAACCCGGCGTACCGAGCCGCGCTGGCGGCGAACTTCGCCGACTCCTGGGGCGCGATCGGCGTCCGGTCGGCGCTGGTGCCGCTG
>DATAVE010000041.1:0-2604 GCA_036267875.1 Mycobacteriales bacterium | reverse complement strand
GCCGAGCGGGCTCACCAGCTGGTGCATGCGCTTCGCTCGCGCGGGTTTGCTGCAGGTGACGCAGTTGCCTATGCCCTTCCCAACGACGTCGACATCGTTGTCTGGCAGCTGGCCTGTCAAGAGTCCGGCCTGCGCGGGATCGCGCTGAATCCGTCGCTGTCCGGCTCGGAGATTCGCGCCATCCTCGAGCATTCGGGCGCGACCGGCATCGCGATTCACCACAGCCATCCCCCGACCACGGAGTTCAACGACCTCTCCTCGTTGCGCCTACGCGTCAGCGTTGGCGGCGACATTCCCACCTTCGAGCGCTACGACGACCTCGTGAACGGCCAGCCCGTCGCCGCACCTGACAACCGCCAGTTCGGCGTACCGATCTCGTATTCCTCAGGCACCACAGGCAAGCCAAAGGCGATCGACCGGCCCCCCGCACCCGGGGATCCGTCGGTAATTGCCGACGGCATGAAGCTGTTCGGCCAGGCCTTTCAGTTCAAACCGTTTGACGGCACTCACCTCGTGACCGCAGGAATGCATCACGGCGGCTGCCAGTCGTTCTACCAAACCGCGCTCAACTGCGGTCAGGCCCTAGTGATCCACCAGAAGTTCGACGCAGAACGCACCCTTGCCGCGATCGAGGAGCACCGGGTGTCGACCGCCTACATGGTGCCGACGCAGTTCGTGCGACTGCTCCGACTCCCTGCGAAGACGAGAGAGCAGTACGACGTCAGCAGCTTGCAGGTGATCGTCCACTCCGCCGCGCCGTGCCCTGTCGAGGTGAAGCGCCAGATGATGGACTGGTGGGGCCCCGTGATCTGGGAGACGTATGGCGGCATGGAAGGCGCCGCAACCATCGCCAAGCCCCACCGATGGCTCGAGAAGCCCGGCACTGTCGGCCGAGCGGTACGAGGAATGACGCTGCGAGTCCTCGACGACGCAGGCGACGAGCTGCCTGCCGGAGAAGTCGGCAACGTGTATCTCGAATCAGCGCGCCAGACGTTCGAGTACAAAGGAGATCCGGAGCTCACCGCGTCCATCCATCGCGGGCGTGCGTTCACGTTGGGCGACGTCGGATACCTCGACGCGGACGGGTATCTGTTCCTTCGCGATCGAGCGAAGGACATGATCATCAGCGGTGGGGTCAACATCTACCCGGCCGAGGTCGAGGGGGTGCTGGGCACACACCCGTGCGTCGACGATGTCGCCGTGATCGGCCTGCCCGACGATGAGTGGGGCGAGTCCGTGTTGGCGGTCGTCACTGTCACTGGGGACGCCGCAGCCTCGGCCGAGCTTGCCGCTGAGCTGATCGCGTTCTGCCGTTCGCGACTGGCTCACTTCAAGTGCCCGCGGGCCGTCGACTTCCGCGACGAGCTACCTCGCACCGATACCGGCAAGCTGCTCAAGCGACTCCTCAGGGACGAGTACTCACGCACTGGGGACGTGGCGGAAAGGGCCGGGTAGGTGGACCTCGACCTGACCGAGGATCAGCGGCTCTTCCTCGACACGACGGTGCGCTTCATCGAAAGCGAGCTTCCCATCGCAAGCACGCGTGACCTGCACAGCGATCCGCGCGGATACGACGAAGCCTGGCTCCGGAAGTCTGCCGAGCTCGGCTGGTACGCGATGCTGGTGCCCGAGGCATACGGCGGAGGCAGCCTCAGCGGCAACGGCTTGGTCGACGCTGCGATCGTCGCCGAGACACTTGGGCGATTCGTTCAGCCTGGCCCGTTCACGCCGATCAATGTCGTCGCCGATGCGCTGGTCGGATTCGGGAGCGATGAGCAGCGCAGCCGGATGCTTCCCAGACTGGCGGGTGGCGAGACCGTGGTGACCTGGGCACCGCTCGACGGCTCTGCGCACTGGGATCTCGGGGCGTCGCTTCGCCTCGACGAGCGCGCAGGCAGGTTTCACCTCACCGGTGAGCGAGGCGTGGTGCAGGACGCCCAAACGGCGGAGCTGATCCTGGTCTGCGCGAGCGATAACGGACGTCTGCGGCAGCTACTGGTGCCCACCCAAGCAGCCGGCGTCAAGATCCACCCGCTCACCTGTCTCGATCTCACGCGGCGAGCCGCTCTGGTGACCTTCGACGACGTCGTCGTCGATGCCGACGCGATAGTGACGCTGGACGACAGCGAAGCGTCGCTGGAACGGCAGCTGCAAGTGGCGCTGACACTCACCGTCGCCGAGACGGTCGGGGCACTCGACGCCATGGTCTCGATGACTGTCGGCTATGCGAAGGAACGGGTTGCCTTCGGTCGGCCCATTGGTTCATTCCAGGCCCTGAAGCACATCCTGGCCGATGTCACGCTCTACCTCGAGGCCAGCAAGGCTGCCTCGGTCGCATTGACGCGTGCCGTAGCCGAGCGAGCCGATGATGTCGCAGAGATCACCGCGATCGTGGCGTCATACGTCGGCGACCATGCGACAGAGATCGCGCAACAGTGCCTGCAGATCCACGGCGGCATCGGGTGTACCTGGGAGCACGACCTGCACCTGCTGATGCGTCGCACCCGGGCCAACAGCTCGTGGTACGGCACGCCGGCATGGCATCGCGAGCGGATCTGCGCGCTGCACGGGCTCGGGGGCAGTGATGGCCTCGCCTGACGTCCC
>DATAVE010000040.1:0-7876 GCA_036267875.1 Mycobacteriales bacterium | reverse complement strand
CGTCCTGGCCCGCTCACGTGCCGCTCTCGCCGACACCACGGCCGAGACCCCGGAGGTGACACTTACCGCGATCACTGCCTAAAGTCCAAACCAAGGATCACGCGGTGGCTAACTCACACACCACGCCCGCGGACGCGACCGCCACCAAGAGCGTCGCGGGAAGCGATCTAGCCCAAGCTCGCCGTAAGGCCACCAAGAAGAAGTAGCAGGCCCGGCTGTCCTGCTGCGTGCGCCCCGGTTTCCGCCGGGGCGCACGCGCGTGTGGTTGCGCAACGCTCTAGCCGATCCAAAGATTGCCACTACGCAGCCTCGATCGGTGGCGGTTGGTTCTCACTTCCCTCGTCTTCGCGCGTGCGGTCCAGGGAGGCCTGGGTCACGTGGTCGCGGCTTCGGCTTATCGGGAGTTGCCTTCTTACGTGCGGTCTTTTTGGTAGCGGCCTTGCGGGTCGGCGCCTTCTTAGCCGCGGCCTTGCGGGTCGGCGCCTTCTTAGCCGCGGCCTTGCGGGCCGGCGCCTTCTTAGCCGCGGCCTTTTTGGCAGCAGCTCTGCGGGCCGGCGCCTTCTTAGCCGCGGCCTTTTTGGCAGCAGCTCTGCGGGTCGGCGCCTTCTTAGCCGCGGCCTTTCGGCCGCGTCTCATGCGGCACCCACTCCGAGAGCGATCGCAAGGGACACGATCGTCACCCCCAACGCGACAATCGCTGCCTGATAGGCCTCGTACAGGCAATTCATCACGACTCGATTGGTCTTGAACTGCTGCGCCATGTACTTGGAGAGTTCTGCGTATACCTCGTCGACGCTGTACGTATAGGCACCTCCGGAGACGTACTCCGCGAGAACAGACGCATCGTTCTCAAAGGTCAAGTCCACCGGTTTGAGCAGCCAGCACACCAGCGCGGCGAGAACGGTGAAAGCAAGGAGGCCAACCGAGAAGAAGGTCAGCTGCACGGCGTTCGCGCCACCTTCGGGCAGGCCGAGGCCTCCCAGCACTGAAGCTGAAACAGACGCGACTGACACGAGTGTCACGGCGCGTCCTCGGAGCTTGTCGAGGTCCTCGCGCTGCTGGCTAATCGCTCGCTTTCCTTCATCGAAAGCGAGCGCAAGTCGAGGGTCCGGCTCCTCTGAGCTAGGCAAGAGAGATCACTATCACCGTTGTCTTTTTTGTTATCGGTCCTGAAGGCTCTTCGTCGGCCGACCCGGTCTCGGTGGCCGGGGCGCGCTGTGCTTTGAGGGAAGGCCAGGGTTCGGCGGAGGCGGCTTCGGCTGAGGCTTGGGTGGCTGGGCCTTCGATGCGTTCTTCATCGCGCTCCTTCGCCGGTTCAGAGCCGATTATCGCCCGTACCCCATACCACTCTGTCAAGGCAGACGCCCATGTACCGACAGTCGAACACCAAGAAGACAGCTGCGCAGAATGGACACTTGGCCGCTGAAGACGACCGGTGACGCCGGCTCTCCCGCGCTCGAACGCACTTATCGTGCGCCGGGACAGCGTCACTAGAACATGTACGCAACCGACCAGTCAGATCCCCAAACGCCGTTCGTCAGGCGATGCGGCAAGCCCGCCAGGACTTCCGGCGTGTACGTCTCGGTCGCAAGGCGGGTAGTGCTCGCAACGCTCCGTCCGCTGCCCGACAGCCCAGCGGAATGGAAGTACTGAGAAAGAGGGCGGATCCCGAAATCCGTGTGCGCCAATCGGCTTGTGAGAAACGAAACCATTGGGGCTATGGCATTCGGTGGCGCAGCGCCGAAGTCGAGGTCTTGTGTGTGACGCATGTACATCACTGACGCTGACCCGGCATTCGGCAGGCCGTACAAGTCGCGCGTTGCTTCCCAGCCCATCATTCCTGGCCCGTTGTACGTGGTGCGTAGTATGTCCCAGCAGCCCGTATCCGCAATGCAGATCACGACGGGCGCGTGGGAGAGCCGACTGAGCGAGTCCAACTGCGTCTGAAGGATGCGGTCGACATTCGCTAGCGGACGACTTCCCGGTCTCATCCAGTCATGGCTGTGAGCAAGAAGGCCGAAAGGAACAGCTGGAACTATCTGACCGAATGGCGTGTCTGCGAGGGGACCCGCTAGGTCTGCAACCCTGGCCGCCCGCGCGAACGCGCTGGCGACGTGCCCGGCGCTGAGGGTGTTCTTGCACTCGAAAGCCGCCGCGACACCTCCGGCCATGTACAGCTTCTTGTTGAGGAGGCGCGTGGGATAGCCCGGGCGAAGAACGAGGAGATCGACTTGCGGCCCCGCTACGCCATTGGCCGCGAGAATTCGACCTTTAGTAACGATCGGGTAGTTCTCTGGGAGCCAGTTCCGGAGCAACTCTGCCCAGATCTCCTCACCCTCGTCTCCGGCGGTACCCGGATCTTCGGCGGTACGAGCCCGAATGCGCCCGTACTCGGAGGTCATTTCAGCGAGATCTTGTTTGAAGAACTGAATCAGCTCGTGATCTGGCTGACTCGGCGAACCGGCCATACCGCAAACTAACCCCCCGGGGGGTGAGCGAGGACGCATCAGCCATGCCGCCGCCGTTTGCGCGATAGCCGGAGCTGTTCGCTCGCACGAACGTGCCGTCGTGCGCCGTCACGTCGGCTTCGGCTGCAATAGTCGATGTCACAAACTGTGTGACACTGAGCGTGACCAGGTGGCACTGGGCGGCACGACTGGAAATCGCCGTACAAGCCCCTGACCTGCAGTGACGCCTCTGAACTGCACGTTTGCAGAGTGGTGGCGGACGAGTTGGTCTGTAAGCCGGGTTCTGTGCGCCGCGCAAGCGCGGTGCGACGGTCATCTCTCTCGTGTCGCCGTTGCCGACGACCTCTAGCGGTCTACCCGGAAACTCGGGCGGGCCGCCCTCAAGCGCTTCCTGTCTGACCTTGCTCCGGGTGGGGTTTGCCGAGCCGCCCGAGTCGCCTCGGGCGCTGGTGGGCTCTTACCCCACCGTTTCACCCTTACCGCCGGGCCGAAGCCCGGAGGCGGTTTGTTCTCTGTGGCACTTTCCCGCGGGTCACCCCGGGTCGGTGTTACCGACCACCCTGCCCTTCGGAGCCCGGACTTTCCTCGGCGATGCCTCGCGAAAGGCACCGACGCGACCGTCCGACCAACTCGTCCGCTTGATCAGCGTACGGCGATGAAGGCCCTCGCGGCCAGCCACGCGTTCGCCGCCACCACCGGGCCTGATATGCAAGTCGCAACCGAAAGGAACCACAGACGATGGCAATCGAGGTCGGAAGCAAGGTCCCGGACGTCGCAGTGAAGGTGATGCGCGACGGCAAGCCGGAGGTCGTCCAGACCGGCGACGTGCTCGGCAGCGGCAAGGTCGTGCTCTTCGCGGTGCCCGGCGCCTTCACGCCCGGCTGCTCGAAGATCCACCTGCCCGGCTACGTCGAGCACGGTGCAGAGCTCAAAGCCAAGGGCATCTCGACGATCGCCTGCGTCTCGATCAACGACGCCTGGGTCATGGAGGCGTGGGGCGAAGCACAGGGAGTTGGCGACGGCATCCTGATGCTCGCGGACGGCAACGGCGAGTTCACCAAGGCCATGGGACTCGACACGGACCTCAGCGTCGCCGGTCTCGGCATCCGCTCGCAGCGCTATGCCGCGGTGATCGAGGACGGCACGATCACCGAGCTCGAGGTCGAGCCGGCGGCGGGCGTCGACGTCAGCAGCTGCGAGAACATCCTCAGCAAGGTCTGACCGCCAACCGCTGACGAAGAGGGCGGTCCGGATGTCCTACGAGACGCTGTTGTATGGCGTGGCCGACCAGGTCGCGACGATCACGCTGAACCGCCCCGAGCGGCTCAACACGATCGTGCCGCCGATGCCGGAGGAGTTCGAGGCGGCGATCGGCGCGGCCGTTGCCGAAGCCGACGTAAAGGTCATCGTCGTACGTGGTGCGGGCCGATCGTTCTGTGCCGGCTACGACTTCGGTGACGGCTTCCATCACTGGGACGACAGCATCACCACCGACGGACAGTGGGACCCGGGCAAGGACTTCGTGTTCGCCGGCGCCTACGGTCCGACGCAGCGCTTCATGTCGATGTGGCGCTCCCCCAAGCCGGTCATCGCCCAGGTGCACGGCTGGTGCGTCGGCGGAGGCAGCGACACGGCGCTTTGCGCCGACCTCGTCATCGCCTCCGACGACGCCCGCATCGGCACGCCGTACTCACGGATGTGGGGTTGCTATCTGTCCGGCATGTGGGTCTACCGGCTCGGTCTGGCCAAGGCGAAGGAGTATGCCCTCACCGGCAAACCGCTATCGGGAATCGAGGCAGCGCAGGTCGGGCTGATCAACCGGTCAGTCCCGTTTGCCGACCTCGAACGGACGGTTGCCGAAACCGCGGCGCAGCTGGTATCGATCCCCTCGTCGCAGCTCGCAGCGATGAAGCTGGTCGTCAACAGCACGTACGAGCAGATGGGCTTGTCGGCGACGCAGACGCTCGGTCCGATCCTCGACGGGTTGATGCGCAACACCCCGGATGCCGCGGCCTTCATCGCCACCGCCGAGCGCGACGGCGTCGGAGCGGCAACCCGGCTGCGGGACGCACCGTTCGGCGACTACAGCCAGGCGCCCGGCGACGACAAGCCCGACCCCAGCAACGTCATCACGCCCTGACCCCGGTTCGAAGTAGCACACAACTCTCCCGTTCCGTACCGTCCTCACCGCGTCGCCGCGCTCGAGGGCGCCGTGCGCTGTCGACGTTGTGTGCTACTTCGAACGGGACGGTGGCGGAGGAACACGACTGGTAGTACGGCGGCTACCGCGACCCCGGCTGCGACGACTGCCGCCTCTGGCGAGGACAGCCGCGCCACCACGCCCACCGCCGGACCGCCGAGCCCGACGCCCGCGTCGAACCACGCAAAGAACGCGCCCGATGCCGCTCCTCGCTGATGCGTCGGCACGTCGGCGACGGCCAGCACGCCGAGCGACGGGACCGCGAGTCCCTGTCCGACCGACAACACCACCAGGGCGGCCACGCTGAGAGGCGCGGCACCTGAGACCGCGAACCCCGCCAGCCCAGCGGCCTCGACCAAGGCCGCGACGGCCAGCACCCGCGCCGCGCCGAAGCGATCGGGCAACGAGCCGAGCGCCACCCGGCTGACGATCACCCCGACACCGAACACCGGAACGATCAGTGCGGCGATGCCGAGCCCGCGGCTCGCGACCAGCGTCGCGCCGAACGACAGCACCGCAACGTACCCGATGTTCACCAGCAGCAGCCCCGCCCCGGGACGGCCGGTTCGCCGCACCATCGCGAGGATCGGCGCCGGCTCCTCGTGCTCGACCGGACGCGGGGCGTCGCGTTGCACGGCAGCAGCAGCGGCACCCACCAGTGGCAGGACCGACGCGAGGACCCACAGCCGGTCGGTGCGATGCAGACCAACCAGCTCCACCAGCAGCGGGCCAATCGTCAGACCGGCATAGTTGGCGAGCCCGATGTGTCCCAGGGAGCGACCTTGGTGCTCCTCGCCCGCCAGCCGGAGCAGCCAGAGCACCGTCGCGGCCATCATCATGGCCTCGCCCGCGCCGACGAGCAGCCGGCTCACGACAAACGCGCCGAGTGAGACCTGCCAGGCCGGCAGCACGCCGAACGCCATCAGCACGGCGCCCGCGATGACCATCGGCCGCGCCCCGAGTCGATCGGACCATCGGCCACCCAGCGGTCGGAGCACGGCGCCGGTGATGGCGGGAGCACCAACCGCCAGCCCCACGGCGATGGCTCCGCCGCCGAGCCTGTCCCCGACGTACGTCGGCGTCGCCCGTAACACGGCGCCGAGCGCCGCGTAGCAAGCAACGGCGGCGGCAAGTACGGCCATGTAGCCGCGCCACTTCCGCAGAAAGCCCACCGCTTGGCTCTACCCGGTGAGGGAGACAGAAGACCGGTACGGCTACTACTTGCGGCGGGCGGCGATGGTGCGCTGAGCCAACAGCAGCCAGCACAGGATCGCCAGCGAGGACAGCGTTGCAGGGATCCAGTGACCGAGCAGGATCGACGCGGCCACCGCACACGCGAACGCCGTCAGGTTTGCCAGTACGTCATAGACCGGCGCGACGAACTTGCGGTTCACGACGTGCGAGATCGCGATGACAACGCCGCAGGCAAAAGTCACTGACAGCAGGATGCTCACCACAAGACTCAGTCCTTACCCGGGGAACGGCGTTGCGACTCCCGCGAGGTGGCTGATGTCGTTGACCAGCCGTACGACGGACGGGCCGGTCGCCCGCCAATCGATCATCGACAGCGACGCCGGGTCGATGTGGATCCGGAAGACGGTGTGCAGCGGGGCGTCGAGGGCGTCACGCAGCATCAGCTTGATCGGCGTCACGTGCGTGACCACGAGAACCTTCGCATCGGGGTACGCCGCGATCGTGCGGTCACGTGCCGCCGTGACCCGCTTCTCCGTGGCCACCATGCTCTCGCCACCAGGCGGCGCGATATTGGGGTCGGCGAGCCAGGTTCGCAGAGCATCCGGCGAGCGCTTGCCGATCTCACCGAACGTCGCGCCTTCCCACTCACCGAAGTCGGTCTCGGCGAATCCGTCCTCGACAACGACGTCCGCGCCGACGCGCGCCGCGACGATCTCGGCCGTCTGCCGGGTACGTCGTAACGGCGAGGAGACGATCGCATCAAGACCGACTCCAACGAGCCGCTCAGCGGCAGCCTTCGCCTGTGCAACTCCCCGATCGGTGAGAGCCGCATCCCCTCGTCCGCTGAAGCGCTTCTCGAGCGACAGCGGCGTCTCGCCGTGGCGCAGGATTGTTGCAACAGTCGCGGGACCGGCGGCGGCGCTCCAGCCGTAGAGCGTGTTGGGCGGCTTCGCGGCCTTGGCAGTCGGAGCCGTCACCCCGGCTGGTCGTGGCCGCCACTCGCGGCCCGCCGCCTGGTCATCCATCGCCTGGTTCGCCAGCCGGTCGGCGTAGGAGTTCAGCTCGCGCGGAATGTGCTGGAAGTGCGCGGACGGGATCTGGCGAAGGACAGCAGCCGCCTCCTTGGCCAGCTGCTGCATGTCGGGGTGCTTGACCTTCCACTGATTGCTCATCTGCATCACGACGAGCTTGGAGTCCATCCGGACTTCGACATGCTGAGCGCCGAGCTCGACAGCCGCCTCGAGGCCGGCGATCAGACCGCGGTACTCCGCGACGTTGTTGCTCGCGATGCCGATGCCGCCGGCGACGTCGCGCAGGACTTCACCGGTCTCGGCGTCACGGACAACCGCGCCGTACCCCGCCGGGCCAGGGTTGCCCCGCGATCCGCCATCGGCCTCGATGACGACCTTGTCGACCATCTGGGCTAGAGGCCGGAGTCGGCGGTGCGGACCAGGATTCGCCGGCACTCCTCGCAGCGCACGACCTCTTCGGGGTCGGCGTCGCGGACCCGGTTCAGGTCGGTGGTGTTGAGCTGAAGGTGACACCCTTCGCACCGGCCTCGTCGTAGCGCCGCCGCTCCGACCCCGCCCGACGACTCGCGCAGCTTCGTGTAGAGCGTGAGCAGCTCGCCGGGAAGCGTCGCTGCAAGCTCCGCACGCTGTGCTGACGTCTTCTCCGTCTCGGCTGCGATCTCCGCCAGTGTCGCGTCTCGACGGCTCGTCACATCGGTGAGGCCGGTGTCGAGCGCGGCAACCTCGTCCCGCAGCTCCTTGAGCCGGTTCTGCACCGTCTCGCGCTGCTCCATGACTTCGAGCTCGGCATCCTCGAGCTCGGTCTGCCGGCGATGCAGCGACTCGATCTCCGACTGGAGGTTCTCGAGCTCCTTGGGCGAGCCGACCTGGCCGCTGTCGAGCCGCTGCTGGTCGCGGGTCATCCGCGCCCGAACCTGCTCGACGTCGACGTCGACCTTCGCCTGCTCGCGACCGAGGTCGCTGTCCTCCGTCTCGGCCCGCAC
>DATAVE010000039.1:0-34808 GCA_036267875.1 Mycobacteriales bacterium | reverse complement strand
CGAGCAGTTCTGCTCGTGGTCGGCGTGCAGGATGAACAGCATGTCCAGCGCGCGAGCCATGACCGGGTTGACCTCGTAGGTCTCGGCTGGGACGCCGAAGGTCATCCGGATGAAGTTCTCGACGTAGCCGAGGGAGTTGTCGGGGTAGAGGAACGGCTGGCCGGCCGCCTTCTTGAAGGCGTACGCCGCGATCGTCGGGACCTTCGCGAGCAGCCGGATCGTCGACAGCTCGACCTGCTCTTCGTCGAACGGGTCGAGTGAGTCCTGGTAGAACGTCGACAGCGCGCTGACCGCGGAGTTGAGGACCGCCATCGGGTGGGCGTCGTGACGGAAGCCGCTGAAGAAGTTGCGCAGGTCCTCGTGCAGCAGCGTGTGCTTGGCGATCCGATCCTGGAACGCCTCCAGCTCGCTGGCAGTGGGCAGCTCGCCGTAGATCAGCAGGTACGCCGACTCGAGGAACGTGGAGGACTTCGCGAGCTCATCGATCGGGTAGCCGCGGTAGCGCAGGATGCCGGCGTCGCCATCGATGAAGGTGATGGCTGACTTGCACGAAGCAGTGTTGCCGAAACCCGGATCGAAGGTCACGCGCCCGGTCGTGCCGAGCAGGCTGCCGATCGCCAGGCCCGCGGGCGCTTCGGTGCCGTCGACGGCGTCAAGCGGCAGGGCGCCACCGGGGTAGTTGAGCTCGTAGTCCGCCATTTCACTCCTCATCCGATTCGTCCATGAGAATAGAGGGGTGAGCGACATCCCGAAGTGGGCGATCTCGCGAAGCGTGAAGCTGGCGAGCCTGCCGCTTGGCGCCGCGGGCCGTAGTGCCATCGGCATCGGGAAGCGGATCGGCGGTCGGCCGGCGGAGATGGTCGCCACCGAGATCCAGACGCGCACCGCCGAGCAGCTGTTCAAGGTGCTCGGCGAGCTCAAGGGCGGGGCCATGAAGTTCGGCCAGGCCTTGAGTGTCTTCGAGGCTGCGCTGCCCGAGGATCTAGCTGCGCCGTACCGTGCCGCGCTCACCAAGCTGCAGGACGCCGCCCCTCCGATGCCGGCCAAGACCGTCCACTCGGTGCTGGTCGAGGGACTGGGCGTGGACTGGCGCGAGCTGTTCCTCGAGTGGAGCGACAAGCCGGCCGCCGCCGCCTCGATCGGCCAGGTGCACCGCGCCAAGTGGCATGACGGCCGCGAGGTCGCCGTGAAGATGCAGTACCCCGGTGCGGGGCCGGCGCTGATCTCCGACCTCAACCAGCTGGCGCGCTTCGCCCGGATGTTCGCGGTTCTCAACCCGGGCCTGGACGTCAAGCCCCTGATCAAGGAGCTGAAGGACCGGGTCAAGGAGGAGCTCGACTACGAACTCGAGGCGAAGACACAGGCCGAGTACGCCGCGGCGTACGACGGCGACGTCGACTTCGTCGTACCCAAGGTCGTCGAGCACGCGGGCAACGTCATCGTCACCGAGTGGGTCGACGGGACACCGCTGTCGTCGATCATCCGGGATGGTTCACCGCAACAGCGCAACCACGCCGGACTGCTGTTCGCGCGCTTCCTGCTCTCCGGGCCGTCGCGAGCGGGCCTGCTGCACGCCGACCCGCATCCCGGGAACTTCCGGCTCACCGACGACGGCAAGCTCGCCGTGCTCGACTACGGCGCCGTCAACCGGCTGCCTGACGGCCTGCCCGCGGCAATCGGTCCACTCGGGCGCCTCGCCCTCGAGGGGCGAGCGGAGGACGTGCTGCAAGGGCTCCGCGATGAGGGCTTCGTGCCCGACGGGCTCGAGGTCGACGCGCAGGCGGTGCTCGACTACGTACGGCCGCTGATCGAGCCCGTTGCTGCCGAGCACTTCCACTTCACCCGCAGCTGGCTGCGTCGTGAGGCGGCGCGGGTCGCCGACCCTCGCTCGCCCGCATCACAGCTCGGCCGCAAGCTCAACCTGCCTCCGACGTACCTGCTGATGCACCGCGTCGCGGCGGGCAGCATCGGCGTGCTGTGCCAGCTCGACGCCGACATCCCGTACGGCGCAGAAGTACGCCGCTGGATCCCCGGCCTAGCCGAGGGTTGAGTCGGTCGCGATCGCACGGCTAGCAGGTGCTAGCCGTGCTGCTCGTTCCAGTTGTCGACGTAGTCGACGTGCGAGACCTCGTCGTACGTCGACAGCGAGTTGGGGTACTCCACTGTCAGCGTCGCGCCTGGCGTGAAGGTGATGGTGTTGCAGTTCAGCGCGCCAAACAGCGTGACGTTGCCGTTGATCTGGCAGTTCCCGCCTTCGTCAGCCACGATCGCGGAGACGATGGTCGGCGGGCAGCTCTGGTTGGAAGCGCCGACGTTGGTGCATGCGCTTCCGATGTTGATCGGCGAGCCGTTGGTGACGTACAGCCCGAGAAGCGGCGTGGCTGGCGGGGTGCAGTTCTGCTGCGCGAGGCTTCCGCCCGACAGCAGCGTCGTGATGCACGACGTGAGAGGGAACCCTGGGAGGGCCAGCAAGGTGGTGAGTGGGAGGCCCGCGAGCAGAGTCGACAGCGAGGGAATGTCGACGCCGACCTGGCTGCAGAGGTCAACCGGCGAGCTGAACAGATTGCCCGGCTCCAGGTTGAGCCCTAGCTGAAGAAATGGCGTCGGGACCGAGACGATGGGGAATCCGTCGAGCCCGACGGTTGTCGCGCCGTCGCACGGGGTGGTGATAGTCGGCGGCGGTGACGTGCTCGCCACCACCATTGAGGTGCCGCAGGCAGACGCCGGCGTGGAGGTGGAGCCGGACGGCGCAGTGCAGGTGTCGGTCGGGCTGCCCGCTGCGGGGTTGCTGTCCTCGACAATCTGGGAGAACCCTTGGGAGTCGGAGCCGGCAACCTGAAGGCACCCAGTGCCTGTGCTCGTTCCATCTGCGGCTGTCGTGCATGGGCCGACCGTGGCCGCGCCGGGGGTGCCGTTGGGGATAGGGACGGTGGTGGTGAGCAAGCCGCCTAGCAGGCCGTTGACTGTGTCGGGCGTGGTGTTTGCCCCGGCGTTGTAGTCGCTGATGCTGGAGCCCTGCCCAAGTGCCAGGCCGTTCGCGCCATACACCGGGGTCCGATAGGTGTGGGCGATCGTCACGACCTCCGTGACCGTGCGCGAGATCGTGTGGCCCTGCACGGTCGACACACCCGTCGCGGTGATGGCCCAACGCGTGCTTGACGGGTTGCCGGTGATGTCGTTGGTGAAGGTCGGCACCGCCTTCACGTTCTTGTAGAGCGACGTGTTGGTCAGCGTCTGGTTCGAGTTTTCGCTGGGGCCATTGTTCTTGATCATGGCCACCATCGCATCGAGGCCGCTGTTCGCGTTGTCCAGCGCCTGAGTGAAGGTGTTGTCGTGCCGGGTCTGCTTTTGTCCGTTGACGACTGCGGTCAGCCCGACGCTCGCGACCGTAGTGAGAATGATGATGCCGAGCAGCGCCAGGATCAGGCTGCCTCGGTCGTCGCGCAGATCGCGGCGCATCAGGCTCCTCATGACATGGCTCCTCTTCACAGCGAGTTCAAATAGTTGGTCAGGTACGTGCCGCAGTCGGAAGCGGAGACCGGCTGCGAGAGGCTCGACGGCTTGTCCGAGACATTGACCGTGATTGCCGAGACTGCAGCAGCGAGGGCTGAGGTCGTGGCGTTCAACGTCGTGCCTGACCCGGTGGCACCGTTGGCGGGGCAAGTGTCGTAGGTCGAGCCCGACTGCAGGAACACCGGCGATGACGTCGTCTTCACGAGGTCGCGGATGACGATCCGCCGCACGAGCTGCGTGTTCGCGTAATACGACGCCGTCGTCGCGACAGTTCCGTTGACTGTGGTGTCGGTGCACGTGATGTTGTGAGGTGACTGGAGCAGATTCGGGCTCGTCGCAGGCGAGGCGGCGTACTCGGTGTACTGCAGCGCAGTTCCGCTATTGATGACCTGGTAGTCGGCGATCACCGGGCCGCTCGTTGTTGCGAGTTCGAGCATCGCGATCTCAGTGCCGGTCCCGTAGCAGAGCGGATTGGCCGACCGGATGTCTCGATCCACGTTCTCGATCGAGTTACGGACGCTTGCCAAGGCCCCGTCACGGTCTCTCAGTGAGGTCTCGTGTCTGAGCGCGGTGATGATCACCGCGGTGAGCGAGCCCATCACGATGGTGAACACGACGATCGTGACCAGCATCTCGACGAGGGTGTAACCGCGATCGTCGAGGCGCCGCGCAAGCATCAGCCGTACACCGCTGTTGCGACCGGTCCACAGGTGGCGGTCTTGCCATCGTTACGGGTTGCCGTGTAGCTGAACGAGTTTGCGAACGGAATCACCGGAAGTCCCAGGGTGAGGGCGCCAGCCCTGACTGTGGGTGTGATCACGCCCTTCGCGATCGAAATGTTGTACGTCACCGCGTTTGGCGGAGTCAGCGTCCAAGCCGTGTTGTTGCTGCTCAGAATGAATGTGAACGTTGCCTGAGCGCCCGACGTTTGCTGGTAAGTCACCGTGACGGTGGTGCCTGTGTTCATGTTGGTGCCGGCACCCTTGAAGATCGTTGCCTGGGTACCGGGCTCGACGCTGTTCAAGCCGAGCAAGCCGAGCAAGCCGATCACCCCATTTGAGTTCGCCGTGCAACTGCCCGCTGTCAGGCTCGGCACGGAGTCGACCTGGAAGGGGTACTTGGTGAAGTTGGTGCTGCAGTTCGCCGAGGCTGGGCAGGCGCTCGAGCTCGGCGGGACAGTGCCGTTGTACAGCGCGTAGAAGTCGATCTCGTTGTCCCAAGTCGGACTCGCGGTGGTCTGGGTCATCTCCGAGAAAGGGATGTCGGCGCTATACGAGCAGGCCGTACCTACCGTGCAGCTCGTGGACGTCAGGTGCATGTCGACCTGATGGAAGCCACCGTTGCTGCTGGTGGAGTCGATCCAGGTGAGCGGGATGCACGACGGGGACCCGCCGGCCGTGTTCCCGAGGCCGGTCTCGCTCAGGGTGAAGTCGACCCAGCTGCCGCCGGTGGTCGCGCTGATCTGGTCGGTCGCGCCGGTCGTGTTGTCGGTGTAGGTCAGCGGGTTGTTGCTACCGCCGAGGTCGATCGGCCCGGGGTTGGTTGGTGACCCCTTGACGTACTTCGATGTCGTGGCGGGAATGGAGCCGAGGGTGCCGGTGGCTGTCCCGGATCGGGTGCACAGCGCGATCGGACTCGTGCCGTTTGCGTTGGTCGCGGCGGGGACGTAGGTCGTGTTGTCGGCAAGATTGCGGGTGATCGAGAGCTGGTGCGCTGAGGTGCCGACCTTCCAGGTGATCTTGAACGTTCCGAAGACAGTGTCCCCGGGGCCGGGACTGCCCGTTCCGCGACAGCTGCTGGTCGTGAGCGTGAAGCTGCCGCTGTCGATCGCCGACGCCGGGCAGATGAGCGGCGTCCATAGTTCGGTGTAGGTGATCCCGCTGACCACCGGCTTCGGGTTGGCTGGCTGGTTGACGACCTGGGTGAAGCTTGTGTTCACCGCGCCGGCCGTGGCGGACCCGACAGTGCCCTCGACTGGAAGGGAGCCGGGCGTGCCAGGGTGCGTCAGCGACTCCTCGTAGGCGAACCAGCTGTCCGCAAGATGATTCGCAGCGACCTGGCTGTTCTCGACCTTCTGGGCCTTGAGGCTGGTGGCGAGCACGCCGGCGAGTCCGAGCAGTCCGACACTGAGGATGACGATCGCAATCAGGATCTCGACGATGGTCATGCCGGCGTCGACCGCGTCGCCGCGGGCGACACCCGCGCGACGAAGGACATATCGATGCCAAACGCCCACGAAGCAAGCATCGGACATCGGAGGCACTCACATGAGGCGCAGAGGCCGTTCGCGTGTACGCCGTTAGGGTGAAATCTGCGCTATTTGCCGTTTCCTGGCGGCCTTCGCGCTCAAGACGCGTTATTGGCGACCCGAGACTTGGACGTTGAGCCTCGGCATTCGGAGTAGCGCCGCTGCTCCGAATGATCTAGCGGACCTCCCGCCAGTTGCTCACTGTGACGGTCTGCTCGGTGGTGATCGTCGACAGCTCCTTGTCGTAGTGCACCGAGATGCCGCCAGGCGCCGAGATGCTGCCGCAGATCATCGCGCCGTACAGGTCGAGGTGTCCGCTGACGACGCAGGTCGCGTTCGGGGCGTAGATGACGCCCGACAGGACCGTCTCCGGGTTGAGTCCGTCACCGATGGTGATCGTGGAAGAGCCGGCCGACGTGGCGGTGTCGATCAGCATCAAGGTCGAGGGTGGGCGCGGCGCGTACTGCAGTGGCAGCACCGAGCTGATGTAGCTGTTCCACGGCAGCGTCACTCCCAGTGCGCCGAGCGACGGCACCAGGAGGTTGCCGTTGAAGCACAGCGTGATCGCCGACGCACCGAGGTTGGTGAGGTTCGCGGTCACCGCGGCGTTGAGGGTCAGGTTGCCGAGGATCTTGTAGACGGCCCCGGCCGCCAAGTAGTTCGAGCCGGCGATCGCTGACGCGTTCACCCCGATGCCGGCGGAGCACGACGTGCTCGCCGGGTAGTTCAGCGCGTCCGCAGCCCGCACGACTGTCGTCGAGGCGCAAGACGTCGCGTCGCCGATGCATGTTCCCGTCGCATCCGGGTCGGCGTAGCCCGTGGTCGCGGCGTTGTCGACGTCGACCTCGCTGAACTTTGCCAGGTCCGTGCCAACCATCGTCAGTCCGCCGTTGGTCGCAGCCGGCCCTGTCGAGGCGATGGTCGGCGTGCACATCGTCGTTGCGACCAGGCCGAGGATTCCGGTGTCGGGCAGCTGCGAGCAGGTGGTTGTCGTCGCGCCTCCGTTGGCACCGGAGTCGTACTCGTTGACGCCCGAGCCGGAGCCCAGGGTCAGCGCGGAGCTGCCGAACAACGGCACGCCGTAAAGGCCTTTGACGGCGACGGTCTCCTGCACCTCTCGGGTGATTGTCGACCTCGGTGTCTTGGCAGTGCCGACCGAGTCGAGCGACCAGACGCCGTTCACGTCGCTCGCCGTTGTCCGATAGGTCGCGCCGGTCGAGGTGTTCGTGCCTGTGATCGTGGCTTGGCTGTTGACGGCCGGCGCAGCCTTGATTCGGGCCACCATCGTGTCGAGGCCGGTCTCGGCTCCGGTAAGTGCCTGCGCGAATGCATCGTCGTGGCGGGTCTGCGACTGCCCTTCGACCACTGTCGCGAGACCGACTGATACGACACTCGTCAGCACGAGGATGGCGAGCAGTGCGAGCAGGATGCTGCCTCGGTCCTGGGAACCGGCGTCGCCGTAGCGCGACCTGCGCCGGATGCCGATCACGGCGCGTTCCTCAGGTCAGTGCCGTTGTCGCTGACGTTGACCGGGGCGGCCAACGTCGAAGGCTGGACCATCACGTGGACGGTGACAGTCCCTACGCAGCCCGGGTCGAACCCGCTCGACATCGCGCAGGTCGACGCGGTGACGCCGCTGCCGGCCGGCGCGGCGTATCCCGGGATCGGGGATACCGAGAAGATCGGATTGCTAGCCGGGTTGACGAGGTTGCTCAGCAACACGGTGCTCGATGTCGTGGTGACACCAGCGCTCGTCGTGTCGGACTCGCTGGCAGACAGCTTGTGGTTGCTTACCGAGTAGGTGACCGTGCGGGTGACCTTTGGCTCGACCACATGCAGCACCAACTGTGTCGACGTAACCGCAAGCAGCGGGTTTGCCGAACGGATGTCGCGGTCGATGCGCTCGAGTGCCGTGCGCGCCTGCGCGAGGACCTTGCTGCGGTCCTGCAGCTGGGTCTGGTGGCGCAGCCCGCTGACCGATGCGGCAGTGACGATGGTGCCGACGATCGCGAACAGAACCGTCATGACCAATGCTTCGGCCAGTGTGAAGCCGTCTTCTCCTCGGACGTCGAGGGTCGCGCGCGACGGCCGCCTGAGCGTTGTCATGCGAGCGTCGCTGTGAGGTTCTGCGACGCGGTCGAGCCGTCGGCCGCCCGCGTGAGGTTGAAGGTGAACCCTTCCGACAGCCCGGTCTTCACCATTGCGGATCCCGAGGGCAGCGTGGCCGTCCACGTGGTCCCGTTCGAGCTCGTCATCGTGATGTTCTTCGTGCCGGTGCCGCTCTGGTACGACGCGATGACCGAGTCGGTGCTCGCCAGGTTCACGGTCGTGCAGGTGAGTCCGGCGCCCAGCAAGGTGTTGCGGGTAAGCGGCAGGAGCGTGATCACGTTGAGTCCGAGGCCGACGACGGACACCGAGCAGTTTCCGGAAAACGCCGGGGCACCGATCAGGGTGAGGGACGTGGTGGGGACGGCTTGACTGCCAGGCACGGTCGCGGTGAACACGATCGAACCGCCGCTGGTGGGAGTCGCCTTCTTGATAGAGGCGGCGGGAATCGTGACGGTGAAGGTTCCACCGGTGCCGGTCATCGTGATCTGATGCGAACCGTTGTCGTCGCTCCAGGTCAACGGAACACACGTCGCGTTCGACAAGCCGGTCTCGGTAAGGGTCGCGGTGACGCTGTTGGACGGCACGCCCGCGGCGCTGACAGTCACCGCGCTCGGCGTGAGCGCGAGATGCCCGACCACAAGCGTCGTGCCTGCGCCGCCGCAGCTGCCCAGTGGGCTCGTCGAGCTGCTGACCGTCAGGGCGCTGTCGTCACTGAGGCTTTGCGCGACGTGCACGGTGTGGGACTTGCCGGCGTACTTCCAACTCACCGAGACGTTGGCGTGAACGGTAGAAACTGCGCCGGCGCCAGGGGTGGTGCAGACGTTCGGCGTATCGGTCGGCGAACAGACCTGGAAGGTCTTGGTCTCCGTGTAGCCGACGCCGTTGACGGGGGTCGTCACCGTCGTCGTGCCGGCCTGCCCCACCAGCGAGCCGTAAGACGTGGACTTCGCCGACTCGATCGCGCTGTCGGCGAGGTGAAGGGCGGTGGTCTGCGTCTTCTCCAGACCTTGCTGCTTGACGTCGGTGGCGAGCCCGCCGAGCAAGGCCAACGCACCGACGGTGACGATCAGGACTGCGACCAGAATCTCGACCAGCGTCATCCCGCCGTCAGCGTGATTGCGCAGCCTGCTGTTCATTTCATTGGGAACTATCGAGAAAAGTAACGGCCTCTCCCAGACCAAATGCGACCATTTTTGGGCACTCGGTATGACTAGTCAGCCGCGCTCGATCTACGGTCGATGCCGTGAACAGCGAGAGCTCCATCGATCTCCAGGCAGCGGAGGTCGCCGCGGGCGCGCTGCTCGACGCCCTCGGCATCGCGCACGGAGAAGGGCCACTAGCGGGCACGCCGGGTCGCATCGCGCGGGCGTACGCCGAGCTGCTGACCCCGCGCGAGTTCTCGATGACGACGTTCCCCAACGACGAGGGGTACGACGAGATGGTGATCGCACGGGACATCCCGTTCACATCGCTCTGCGAACACCACCTGCTGCCGTTCATCGGGACGGCCGTCGTCGCCTACCTGCCGGGTGAGCGAATCCTCGGGCTGTCCAAGCTCGCGCGTGTCGTCGAGCTGTTCGCTCGTCGACCGCAGGTTCAGGAGCGGATGACCACCCAGATCGCTCACTGGCTCGAGGACAACCTCGCACCGAAGGGCGTCGGCATCGTGCTCCGTGCCGAGCACACCTGCATGACCGTCCGCGGGGTGGCTGCCCGCGGCGCGTCGACGGTGACGTCAACGTTGCTCGGCCGGCTACGCGACGACGCTCGAACCCGCGCCGAGTTCCTCACGCTCGCGTACGGCCCGCAACACATCTAGTCCACGAGATCTGCCAGGTAACTCACAGGTTCCTCTCACGCATCGCTAAGGGCTCCCGCCCAGGCTGTCGCTCAACCGCCAAAGGGAGCCGTAAGCCGTGCGAAGAGCTGTCCCTCGTTTGACCCGTGGTCGGGTGATCATCGGTGTCGTCGTGCTGGCCCTGCTCGGTGGTGGATCGGCGCTCGCCGCCACCCAGCCGTGGAGCAGCAAGTCGACCGGCGCAACGACCGATCTGGTTGCCGCGAAGTTGACGACGATCGTGCAGACCGTCTCGGCGTCGGGGACCGTCGAGCCAGCCAAGCAGGCCGATCTGGACTTTGCGGTGTCGGGACGCGTGACGAGGGTTCGCGTCAAGATCGGCGACGTCGTCAAGAAGAGCCAGACGCTCGCCGCCGTCGGCACGGCTGCATTGGTCGAGCAGCGGGCGGCGGCCGAGGCAACCGTCGCAGCCGACGCTGACAAGGTCAGTGCGGACACCTCGGGTTCGGCGCAGCAGACCGCCGACGAGGCCGCGCTGGTCGCAGCGCGATCATCGCTGCACTCGGCGAGCCTCGATCTCGCCGACGCAAACCTGAAGGCAACCTTCGGCGGCACCGTGACAGCCGTAAACCTCTCGGTCGGTCAGCAGGTGAGCGCTGGCGGCGACGGTGAGGCGCAGAGTGGGAGTTCCTCGTCGCAGGTGTCGATCCAGTCGACGCGGACGTTCGTCGTCAATGCGACGGTCGACGACACCGAGGTCAGCGAGGTAAAGAAGGGTCAGGCTGTAGCGGTCACTCCTGAGGGGGCGATCGCCGCCGTCGCGGGCACGGTGACCTCGGTGACCACGGTCCCTACCAGTTCGTCCGGAGTCGTCAGCTTCCCGATCACGATCGCGCTGACCGGACATCCGTCAGGTGTGTACGCCGGGTCGAGCGCAACACTGGCGATCACGACGAGCAAGGCAGTCAACGTCCTTGCGATTCCAACCCTCGCGATTACCTACAACGGGTCGACCGCGACGGTGAAGGTCAAGACCGGCAGTGGGACGCAGACTCGCACCATCACCGTCGGGCAGACCTACGGCCAGCAGACGGCGGTGAAGTCGGGGCTGGTGGCGGGTGACCAGGTCGTCGTCACGATCCCGACCTTCGCAAGACTCGGTACGACCGGCGGCGGCTCCGGGGGCACCTTCACCCGTGGCTTCGGCGGCAGCGGTAGCACTGGCTTCGGCGGCGGTGGCGCGCCCAGCTTCAGTGGCAGCGGTGGCCTTCCGTCGTTCGGTGGTGGCGGGTGACCTCGGCCCTGGCGGCCGTGCCGACCTCGCCGGTCCTCGCCCTGACCGATGTGCGCAAGACCTACCGCTCAGGATCACTCGAGGTCGAGGCGCTGCGCGGCATTTCGCTCTCGATCGCCGAGGGTGACCTCGTCGCGATCGTCGGGCCGTCCGGGTCCGGCAAGTCGACGTTGATGAACATCCTCGGATGTCTCGATGTGCCGACGTCCGGGGAGTACCGGATCGGCGGCGAGGACGTCTCGCACATGGACGAGCGGCGGCTCGCCGAGGTGCGCAACCGCCGCATCGGCTTCGTCTTTCAGCAGTTCAACCTGCTCCCCTCCCTCACCGCGCTTCGCAACGTCGAGCTCCCGCTGACGTACGCCGGTGTCCGGCCGGACGAGCGTCACGAGCGGGCGGCGACTGCGCTGGCGAAGGTCGGACTCGACGACCGACTCGATCACAAGCCGGGCGAGCTCTCGGGAGGCCAGCAGCAGCGGGTCGCAATCGCCCGCGCGATCGTCACCGACCCGGACCTGGTGCTCGCCGACGAACCGACCGGCAACCTCGATTCGGCATCGTCCGCCGATGTCTTGGAGCTCTTCCACGACATGCACCGGGCCGGTCGCACGATCATCCTGATCACTCACGACTCCGAGGTTGCGGCCACGGCGCAGCTCTCGGTCCACATCCGAGACGGCGAGCTCCAGTGAACTGGCTCGAGACCGCCCGGACCGGGCTCGATGCCGTTCGGTCCCATCGGCTGCGCTCGTTGCTGACGATGCTCG
Source organism: Mycobacteriales bacterium (assembly GCA_036267875.1). Taxonomy (GTDB): domain Bacteria; phylum Actinomycetota; class Actinomycetes; order JAFAQI01; family JAFAQI01; genus DASZTV01. The sequence continues at coordinate 23,079 of DATAVE010000039.1, read as the reverse complement.
GCATCCTCATCGGCATCGCTGCGGTGATGCTGACCGTCGGTCTCGGTGAGGGCGCACAGCAGCAGGTCAAAGGTGAGATCAGCTCGCTCGGCAGCAACCTGCTGATCGTCACCCCTGGAAGTACGACGAGCAGCTCCGGCGTACGTGGCGGATTCGGTACGGCGTCGACCCTGACCACGCAGGATGCTGATGCTCTCGGTTCGAAGCAGGCGGCGCCGGATATCGAAGACGTCGCGCCGACCAGCTCGACTGAGGAAGAGCTGGCCGCGGGCAGCACGAACTGGACCACGTCCGTCGTCGGCGCGACCCCGAGCTGGCTGCAGGTTCGCGCGCGTTCGGTCGAGTCCGGTCGCTTCATCACCAACGACGACGTCGCGAGCTCGGCAGCGGTTGTCGTCCTCGGCGCCGACACCTCCTCGGAGCTGTTCGGCGTCCGCGATCCGGTCGGGCAGACCGTGACGATCGGCTCGGTCCCCTTCCAGGTGGTCGGGGTCTTGGACTCGGTCGGCAGTGGCTCGTCCTCGACGCAGGACCAGGACGACACGGCGATCATCCCGATCACGACCGCCGCGTCGCGAGTCATCGGTGGCGACTCGCGCAACGCAGTCAGTGACATCTATGTCGAGGCGACCAGCGGTCACACGATCTCGGCGGCCTACCAGGAGGCGGATGCTGAGCTCCTCGCGTTGCACGACATCACTGCCGCCACCGACGCCGACTTCACGATCACGTCGCAGAAGAATCTGATCTCGACGGCCACGAGTGTCAGCAAGACGCTGACCGTGCTGCTTGCCGGCATCGCCGCCATCTCGCTGCTTGTCGGAGGCATCGGCGTGATGAACATCATGCTGGTCTCAGTCACCGAGCGGATCCGTGAGATCGGTCTGCGCAAGGCACTCGGCGCGACGCCGAAGGCGATCCGCCGTCAGTTCCTGTTCGAGGCGTCGGTGCTCGGCTTCTCCGGTGGGGTCCTCGGCGTGCTGCTCGGCGTCGTCGGCGCGGAAGTCCTGCCGCACTTCATCTCCGACCCCATCTCGATCTCGCCCCTGGCGGCCGCCGGCGCGATCGTCGTCGCAGTCGCCCTGGCCCTCGGATTCGGGGTCTATCCAGCAACGCGGGCCGCCCGACTCGCCCCCATCGACGCACTTCGCACCGAATAGCCCGGCCCAATGAACCGAGTAGCCCTCATGAGTGGAGCGACAGTGTCAGCACCAACTTCCCGCCGTACGGCGCGCCTCGCGACGTACGTCGCCGGTGGCGCGACCCTTGCCGTCGCCCTGACCGCCTGCGGCGGGTCGTCACCCTCATCGGTGTCCGCAACGACCGGTACCGGCTCGTCGACGTCGTTCTCATCGGTGGCTGGCAAGGTGCTGGCTGCGAGCGCGTCGAGTGCCGCGGTGCAGGAGACCAGCGGTCCGCAGACCGTCGACTTCAGCTCGACCACACGCTTCACGTCGACCGCTTCGACGACTCGTTCGTCGTTGGCGAAGGGCGATTGCGTCATGGTGTCCTCGACCAACACCGGTACCGGCGGCGCAGGTAGGCCGACTCCGGGTGCAACCCCGACCTTCCCGACCGACGTCACCGCGACGTCGGTCACCGTGACAAGCACCTCTGGCTGTCAGCAGGTGACCGGCGGCCAGGGGGGCTTCCCCGGCGGCCAGGGCGGGTTCCCGGGCGGCGGCAGCTTCACGCCACCCGCTGGCGGTTTCGGAGAAGGCGGCACGTCGCGCCCCGTCCCGACATCGTCGGCCTTCCCGGGCGGATCGGGTTCATTCCGCGGTCGCTTCGGTGGCGGCGGCGTCGGTGGCGCCTTCGGCACGATCACCGCGATTGGCGGATCGTCGTTCACGGTCAAGTCGAGCTTCGGGTCAGGCACGACCATCACCGTGAAGACAACCGCTTCGACGATGTACGACGCGACGAGCACCGGGTCGGCGACGGACGTGAAGAAGGGCCTGTGTGTCAACGCGATTGGCAGCGACGACGTGAGTGGCGTGCTCGATGCCCAGTCCGTGTCGATCAGCTCGCCGGTAAACGGCGCCTGCCCTGTGCCTCGCCAGTTCGGGGGCTTCGTTCGCTCGGGAGGCTTCCCCGGAGGTCCCGGCGGTGCCTGAGACAACAGACAAATGGCGGCCGCGATCGCGGCGGCGCGTGCGGGTCGTGAGCGTGGGCACCGTCGTCATCGTGCTGGCAGGCGCGGGGACCGCGTGGGGTCTCACCCGCGGCTCGGGTGCGACCTATCGCACGGCTATCGCGAGCGACGACACGGTGATGCAGACCCTCGCGGCGACGGGGACTGTCAGTCCGGTCTCGCATGCCGATGAGTCGTTCCAGGTCAGTGGCACCGTGGCACACGTCAGCGTCACCACCGGACAGCAAGTGCGCGCGGGTCAGCTTCTGGCACAGCTCGATCGCACCGAGCTTCGCAGCGAGCTGCGGGCAGCGCGCTCGACACTCGCCTCGGCCCGCAACCGGATGTCGGCCGACGAGACTGGTCAGAGCGTCTCGTCGAGTCCGACATCAGGCGGCTCGACGCCGACGTTTCAGGCCGCGCAGCCGCACGTCGTACTGACCTCTCCGCCGTCTGGGCATGCGGGGGGTGGGTCACTCGCACAAGCTCAGGCAGAGGTTCGCGCTGCGCAGCAAGCTACGGACACAGCCCTTGGCCTCGCGGCCCAGGGGCTCAGCGCTGCCAACGAGGCGTGCTCAACTGCCGACGCCCCGACCGTGACAGCAACGCCGACCGCGTCGTCGACCGCGTCGTCGACGCCCGCTCCCACGCCGACCCCGACGAACAATGCATCCTCGGGCGACGCCTGCACGACCGCCGGCGCGGCGCTCCTCGCGTCGCAGGAGGACGTCGACCGCGACGAGCAGCAGGTGTCCCAGGCCGAAACCGCACTCACCAAGATCCTCTCGTCGATGTCCGACGCCGCGGTGCAACCGTCGAAGTCGTCGACTGGCTCATCGGCCAAGCAGTCGGGATCTCGTGGTTCGACGACCGTCAGCGCGGCGGACATCGCGCTCGACCAGGCGTCGATCGACCAGGCGCTGTCGACCGTCGACACCGATCTGGCGAGTCTTGATCTGGGCACGTTGCGGGCGACGATCGCCGGCCGGGTCGCCGCGGTGACGGTGGCACACGGTGACCAGGTGAGCGCGTCGTCGACCTCACCGGCGTTCGTGATCGTCGGCTCCCGTCAGGAGCAGACGACGATCGACTTGTCGGCCACCGAGATTCGCCACGTCAAGGTCGGCATGACTGCCAACGTGGTGGCTGACGGCTCCTCGAAGGCTCTCACCGGACACGTCGTGTCGGTCAACGCGGCGGGCATCGACTCCTCGACCGGATCGGTGACCTTCCCCGTGACGATCACGATGCCCCTCGGCACAAACGTCGTCGCCGGCGCTGCAGCGTCGGTAACCCTCGTCATCGCCTCGGTCGAGGACGTCCTCGCGGTCCCGACGTCCGCAGTGCACTACAGCGGCACTACGGCATACGTCGAGCTGCTGCGCAACGGCAAGCTGACCCGCAAGACGGTGACAGTGGGAGCCGTCGGCGCCGCCCTCACCGAGATCGACTCGGGGCTGACGGCCGGAGACCGAGTAGTGCTCGCTGACCTGAATGCCTCCGTGCCGAGTTCCAGCTCCAACTCGAGTGTGACCTTTGGCGGCGGCAGCTTCACCTTTCCCGGAGGCGGAAGTGGAGCGTTCGCGCGCCGCTTGTCCGGCGGTACCGGCCAGACCGGCACGGTCACCTTCGGCGGACCAGCAGGCTGAGAGAGTGACACCTTGACGGCCGAGATCGGAGGTACGTCGATGACATCCGCGAAGGACACAGAGGCTGCGGAGGCTCGACTGCTCGTCGTAGACGACGAGCCGAACATCGTGGAGCTGCTCTCCGCCAGCCTGCGGTTTGCCGGCTTCGAGGTCGTCACCGCGACCAACGGCCAGCAAGCGCTCACCATGATCGCGTCGTATCAGCCGGACCTAGTCGTGCTCGACGTGATGATGCCGGGCATCGACGGCTTCGAGGTGGTGCGCCGAATGCGCGAGAGCCAGCAACGCATCCCGGTGCTGTTCCTGACCGCGAAGGACGCGACCGAGGCGAAGATCACCGGACTGACACTTGGCGCGGACGACTACATCACCAAGCCGTTCAGCCTCGAGGAGGCGATTGCCCGGATCCGTGCCGTGCTGCGCCGTGCACACGGTGGTGGCGAGGCGCTTCGGGCGACGTCGGTCTTGCGGTACGGCGATCTCGAGCTCGACGACTCCTCGCACGAGGTGCTGAAGGCCGGCAAGCCAGTCACGCTGTCGCCCACGGAGTACAAGCTGCTGCGGTACTTCCTGCAAAATCCGCAGCGGGTGTTGAGCAAGGCGCAGATCCTCGATCACGTGTGGCACTACGACTTCGACGGTGACGCAAACGTCGTTGAGTCATACGTGTCCTATCTGCGCCGCAAGGTCGACACGACGCAGCCGCGCCTGCTGCACACGATCCGCAGCGTCGGCTACGTCCTGCGGATGCCGAGGGAGTGATGGTCAGCCGACTGTCGTTGCGCCTGAAGCTGCTCGTGATGGTGCTCGCACTCGCCGCGGTCGGCCTGTCGGGTGCGGCCGTGGCCACCACGGCGTCGCTTCACTCCTACCTGGTCGGGCGCGCCGATGATCAGCTGCGCGTCGCGGCGCACGGCATTGCCGATGGCTTTCGCTTCCGACTTGGCGCGGGTGACGGCGGTCCAACAGGCGGGCCGTTCCCGGGAAGCTCCGAGCCGACCACGACAACCGCCACATCGAATCGACTTCCGAGCCCGTACTACGTGCGGATCTACGACTCGGACGGTGCCCCGAGCGGTGGGCCGGACGCCGCCCCGCTGACCAGCCAGTCGCCGCCAGTGCTCCCCGCGCTGACCATGACCTCCAAGCCGGTCGTGGACGGACTGCCGTTTACCGTGCCGTCTGCGGACCACCACGGGTCCTGGCGGGTGGTCGCCGTGGAGACCGGCGACGGCACCGGGGTCGCCGAGATCGCGACATCGTTGTCGGACATCGACCACACCGTCGACCACCTGATTCTCATCGAGGTGCTGATCGGCGCCGCGATTCTCGTCCTCATGGGCGGCGGGGGCTACCTGTTGATCCGGCGCTCGCTCGCGCCGCTCGTGGCGGTCGAGCGAACTGCCGCCGCCATCGCCGCCGGCGATCTCTCACGGCGAGTTCCCGACCACCATCCCCGTACCGAAGTCGGTCAGCTCTCCAACGCCCTCAACGTGATGCTCGGCCGGATCGAGTCCGCGTTCGCCCACGAACGCGAGTCACAGCAGCAGGCGAAGGCGTCCGAGGAACGGATGCGCCAGCTGGTTGCCGATGCGAGTCACGAGCTACGGACGCCCTTGACCTCGATCCGTGGATTCGCCGAGCTGCACCGAATGGGCGCGACCGACGCCTCGGATCTCGACCGGACGATGGGCCGCATCGAGGACGAGGCGATGCGCATGGGGCTGCTTGTCGACGACCTGCTGTTGCTTGCTCGGCTCGACCAGGAGCGGCCGATCGAGCAGGAGCCAGTGGATCTGCTCGAGATCGCGCACGACGTCGTCGAGGACAGCCGAAGGGCTGCGCCGGATCGTTCGATCGAGCTGCAGGCAGATGTGGCCAGTCCGCCGGTCGTCATCGGCGATGCCGCAAGGCTGCGCCAGGTCGTCAACAACCTGATGGCAAACGCACTGACCCACACCCCGCATGGCGCGGCCGTCACGGTCGAGGTGTCGATCGACACGGCACGGCGGATTGCCGCCATTGCGGTCTCCGATACCGGCCCGGGGCTGTCCGCCGAGGACGCGGAGCGGGTCTTCGAGCGCTTCTACCGAGCGGATGTGTCGCGGGCCCGGAGCTCCGGTGGCAGTGGCCTGGGCTTGTCGATCGTCGCCGGCCTCGTTGCCGCGCACGGTGGGCATGTGTCGGTGGAGTCGAAGCCAGGCGAGGGCGCGACCTTCCGGGTCGAGCTTCCACTCGTGGAGCCCTAGACGGGCGGCTCGGGGTCGTACTGGATGTAGCGACGGACCTCACGGGCGCGCACCTCGCCGGCCATGCGGCGGACGAGATGCAACGCCATGTCGATGCCGGCCGACACTCCCGATGACGTCACGATGTCGCCGTCGTCGACGTACCGGTCGTCCGGGCGGACCTCGATCGTCGGGTCGGTCTCTTGCAGCAGTTCCAGTGATCCCCAATGCGTCGTGGCGGGTCGGCCGCGCAGCAGACCGGCCGCGGCGTAGACGAGTGAGCCGGTGCACACACTTGTCATCAGCGGTACCGATGCTCGTTGCGCCTTGACCCACTCGAGGTGCGCCACGTCCTTCATCAGCGGCCGTGTCCCACGCCCGCCGGGATGCAACAGCACGTCGTACGGCGGAGCGTCGGCGAAGGAGTGATGGGCGGTCAGGGTCATGCCCTTTGCCGCGGCGACGGTCCCACCCAGTGGAGCGAGGCAGCTCACAGCGACGCCGTCATCGGGGAAGAAGTGCGACCAGGCGGCGAGTACCTCCCACGGCCCGACCGCGTCGAGCTCCTCGACTCCGTCGAACAACACGATCCCGATCTGCGTGGTCATGGGGGAAGCGTTGCATCGGTCATATCGCGGCGCGAGTCGTTTCCGCGCGAACCGGGGTCACTGCCATCGCGATCAGCGGGAACGTAGCCACGACGGCGAAGGCGTGATGCCTACGTGGTGTTGGATGACGCATGGCCACCAGTCAGCTGCGTGAACGACGTCTCGCCGGTCTCATCGGTCTGCTCGGCGTCTCCGGCGTCCTGCATCTGGTGATGCCCAAGCCGTATGAGCGAATCGTGCCTCCCCAGCTCGGCAGTGCCCGCCGGATCGTCGTAGTGAGCGGTGTGGCGGAGCTCGGGTGTGCCGCTCTGCTGGCGGTTCCCCAGACCCGACGCCAAGGCGCGCTCGCAAGCGCGGCGTTGTTCGTCGGTGTCTTCCCCGCGAACATCTACGCCGTCAAGACGATGCGCAACAAGCTGTTGAAGGCCGGCGCGATTGCGCGGCTCCCGTTGCAGGTCCCGATCATCGCCGCCGCGCTGAAGGTCGCCCGCGACTCTCGGTGATCGCTACCCGGTCAGGCCGGTGATGTGACGAAGACGTGCGAGGCGATTGCATCCTCGAGCGTCACCGATCTGGAGCCTTCGCCGAGATGCACCTTGCCGTCGAGGAGGTCCACAGCGACCGGCGCGTTCGGCCGCAGACCGGCACGACGTAGCCGGGTCATCAGCTTGGTGTCGGACTGAATCGGTTCGCCGATCCGTCGTACGACGACGGTCGTCGTGTCCTTCGGAAGCTCGGTCAGGGCCATCATTCCGCCGAGGAACTCGTCGGAGTCGTCATCGCCGAGCTCGGCGAGGCCTGGGATCGGGTTGCCGTACGGCGACTCTGTCGGGTGACCGAGGATCTCGAGCAGCCGTCGCTCGACGGTCTCGCTGATCACGTGCTCCCAGCGGCATGCCTCTTCGTGCACCAGCTGCCAGTCCAAGCCGATGATCTGTACGAGCAGGCACTCAGCGAGGCGGTGCTTGCGCATGACGCGCGTCGCCACCGATCGGCCCTTGTCCGTAAGGTCGATCCTGCGATCCGGAGTAACGGTGAGCAGCCCGTCTCGTTCCATCCGGGCGATCGTCTGCGAGACCGTCGGCGGGCTCTGGTCGAGGCGCTCGGCGATACGCGCGCGCAGCGGGACCACACCCTCTTCCTCGAGCTCGAGCACGGTCCGGAGATACATCTCCGAGGTGTCGATGAGGTCGTGACCCTGGCTCACCACACCATTCTCTACCGCGCGTCGATCGGGGTCCCTCGAGCGACCTTGGGAAACCTTCGGTAAAGGTTGCTCGTGTACGGTCGTTCGGTGTCCGAAGCGTCGGCTCACGGCTCGAACGAGCGGGTAACCGGCTGGTTCTCCCGTCGTACGTCGGACGTCGATGACTGGCCGTTGCAGCGTGTGCTCGAGGCCAAATCCGGCACCACCGTCGCGGTCGTCTTGCCGGCTCGCAACGAAGAGGCGACAGTCGGCGAGATCGTCGGAGCAATCCGCGACGAGCTCACCGGCGCGACGCAGGCACTCGTCGATGAGGTCATCGTCGTCGACAGCGGGTCCCAAGACTCCACGGCCAGGGTTGCTGCCGAAAGCGGCGCACGCGTCGTCGCGCTGGACGAGGTGCTGTCCGACTTCCCGCCCAGGTCCGGAAAGGGCGAGGCCATGTGGCGCGGGCTCGCAGCGACGACCGCCGACGTCGTCGTGTTTGTCGACGCCGATCTGCAGTCGTTCGATGCGCGCTTCGTGGTGGCGCTGCTCGGCCCGTTGCTCGATGACGAGTCGGTGCAGTTCGTTAAGGCGGCATACGACCGTCCGCCGACCGACCCGGCTGTGCCGAGCAACGGCGGCGGCCGCGTGACTGAGCTGATGGCGCGTCCGTGGCTGTCCGCGTTCTGGCCGGAGCTGGGCGGGGTCCTCCAGCCGCTCGCTGGTGAGTACGCCGCACGTACCGCGCTGCTTCGCGAGCTGCCGTTCCGCTGCGGGTACGGCGTGGACCTCGGGTTGTTGATCGATACCTACACGGTGGCGGGCCTCGATGCCATTGCCCAGGTCGACCTACGCCGACGTTGGCATCGTCACTCCGACCTGCCGTCGCTCGGCCGGATGGCGAGTGAAGTGATGCTGACCGCGGTCGATCGGCTGCGTGCTGACTCCCGACTTCCCGCCGATCTTGATGCGGCCCGCGAGCTCTGGCAGCCGCAACGACTCGAAGGGTCCGTCGCGCTGCAGCACCACGAGATCGACACGGCGGAGCGCCCGCCGCTGAGCTCACTGCGCTAGTCGCCAGTAACCGACGAGATACCCGACGCCGTACGGCGCGGTGTCAGCGAGCAGCTCGGCCGCTACCACGCGCTGCCCGCCGATCGCCGTTGCGAGCCACCGCCAGGCCTGGGCACCGGTGCACATCAGCTCCGCGGCGAGCGGCGCATCCAGGCTGCCGAGCGCGGTGACGTCGCCGGTCGCGACTGCGCGGGCGATCGCGGCATCGAAGGGCGCTGCACGGTCGTCGAGATGACCGGGAGCCTTCTCATTCCGCCGCGCCGACGCGTCACCCACGACGAGGACGGCCGACCGGGCGCTGAGGTCGACATCGGCCGAATGCTCGGGCGCGATGTCGACGTACCGGCGAGGCCCCTTCCACCCGACGTCGTCCAGCAGCCACCCGCCGATCCCGAGCTGCCATGGAACCCGAGGTCGAGCATCTGCAGGTCTCCGGTCGACGCCGAAGCCTTCGAATCCCCACGTCGCCTCGTCGGTCCACCTACCGCCGTCACCCACCGCTGCGGCAACGACGATCTCGTCTGCTGACTCGCTCAGTCGCCGAGCGACGTCTCGACAGGCATCGCGCAGCTCGTCGTCAAGGCTTGCTGAGCCGCCGGCGACCTGAGGCACGAGCAACGGCGCGGCTGGGATGAACCCCACGGCCGTCGGTGTGGAGCCGGTCACGCCAGCGCCCGTCGCCCGAGGGCCAGGTCGCGGTCACCACGGATCGCCGACACGGTGGCGAGTACCCGTCGGGTTGCGGTCACATCGTGGGCCCGGAAGATCTGGGCGCCGAGCCAGGCTGCTACCGCGGTTGCCGCGAGAGTGCCTTCCAGCCGGTCGTCGGGAGGCAGGTCGAGCACCTCGCCGACGAAGTCCTTGCGCGACATCGACATCAGCACCGGCCAGCCGGTCGCTCGCAGCACGTCGGTCGCGCGAGTCAGCTGTAGCGAGTGGCGGCTGTTCTTGCCGAAGTCGTGCGCTGGGTCGATCACGATTCCGTCGCGCCGTACGCCGGCGGCGACCGCCGACTCCGCCAGGTCGACGAGGTATGCCGTCGTCTCGCCGACGATGTCGTCGTACCAGATCCGATGCGGCCTGGTCCGCGGCGTTTGCCGACCGGCGTGGGTGCAGACCAGGCCCACCCCATGCCGGGCCGCGACCGCGGCAAGGTCGGGATCGACGCCGCCCCAGGCGTCGTTGATCACGTCGGCACCGGCCCGACAGACCACGTCAGCAACCTCGGCACGCCACGTGTCGACGCTGATCACCGCGTCCGGGTGGCGAGCCCGCGTGCCCTCGACGACCGGAAGCACTCGCTCCAGCTCCTCGGCGGCGTCGACCGTGCCTCCCGGTGCCGCCTTGACGCCCCCGATATCGACGATGTCGGCACCCTCGTCGAGCACCTGCGCCACTCTTTCCAATGCCTTGTCCGTGCCGAAGGTGCGACCACGGTCATAGAACGAGTCGGGGGTGGCGTTCACGATCGCCATCACCGCGAGGTCGGCAGGCGCAAACGCACGACTGCCCCAGCGCAGGTGGTCGGTGACGGACGGCACTTCCGCATGGTAGAGACGCGTCACACGCCTGCGTGGCGCGACCGGCTTGCCGCGATCGGGAGGGGTCAACCAATGAGAGATCGAGAGACACCGCTCGACCTGCTCAGCCGGATCCCGCTGTTCCGGGGCTGTACGAAGGATGAGCTGCGTCACATCGACCGCGCCGCCACCCAGGCCGACTACTCGGCCGGCCAGCTGATGTGCCGTGAGGGTGACGTCGGTCGCGAGCTGATCATGATCGTCGCGGGCGAAGCGACGATCGACCGTGGCGGCGTCGAGATCGCCAAGGTCGGTGCCGGCGCCTTCATCGGCGAGATGTCGCTGCTCGACGGTGGTCCGCGAAGCGCGACGGTCACCTCGACGAGCGCGGTCAAGGCGCTGGTGCTGCCGACCCGCGAGTTCTGGCAGGTCATCGACGAGGTGCCCGCGATCGCCCACCGCCTGCTCGCCACGCTGGCCGAGCGCCTCCGCGCCGCCGACGAAGCCGCCTTCTAACCACCGAGCCCAACGTATTGCGCGTCTCCGCACCAGCTGAGAGAGGCAAAACGTAGGTCTCGGCGTAGAAGATGTAGGTGTGGGCGTCATCGTCGCGGTGGTCATCGGCATCGCTGTGCTGACCGGAATCGCCGTGTTGCTCGCGGTAACCGAGCATCCGATGTCGGACGAGCCGCTGGATCGGCTCGATCCCGGCTTGCCCGACGTACCGATCCGGGCGGCTGACATCCCTGGCCTGCGGTTCCGGATCGGGCTACGCGGCTATCGCATGGACGACGTCGACGCCGCGCTCACCCGGATCCACGAGTCGCTCGCGGAGGCTGAGGGCATCGACCCGGCCGAGCCGCTTGCCGACTCGGAGCCCGAGCCGGCCGACAGCGAGGGCTGAGCGATCGCGATGGCTCGCGGCCCGGTCAAGGGTGAGGACGGGAAGCTGCGCTGTCCGTGGGGTCTGTCCACCCCGGACTACGTCGCCTACCACGACGAGGAGTGGGGTCGCCCGCTTGCCAGCGACGATGCGATGTTCGAGCGGATGTCGCTCGAGGGCTTCCAGTCCGGCCTGTCGTGGCTGATCGTGCTGCGGAAGCGTCCGGCGTTTCGGGCGGCCTTTGCCGACTTTTCGATCCCCGTCGTCGCGACGTACGACGAATCAGACGTCGAGCGGCTGCTGTCCGACGCCGGCATCGTGCGCAATCGAATGAAGATCGAGGCAACCATCGCCAATGCCTGCGCGGTCGGCGACCTGCCCGGCGGGCTGCTCGAGTTCGTCAGCGGGTTCGCGCCGACCGGCCGGCGTCGCGCGCCTCGAACTCTCGACGACCTGCCTGCCAAGACTCCCGAGTCGACTGCGCTGGCGAAGTCGCTGAAGAGTCATGGCGTCCGCTTCGTCGGGCCAACCACGGCCTATGCCTTGATGCAGGCGACCGGCCTCGTCAACGACCATCTCCTCGGGTGCATTGCCCGCTAGGTAGTGCTATCGGCCGGTGAACGTTGCCGGTTGCTTTGCCAGGAACGCGTCGACGGCGTTCCGGTGGTCCTCGGTATGGCCGCAGCGGGCTTGTGCCGCCGCCTCTTTGGCCAGACTCTCTACGAGAGAGTGAGACGCTGCGAAGCTCAGCGTCTCCTTGATCGCCGCATATGCGACGGTCGGGCCAGCCGCCAAGCGCGCGGCGAGCTCTGCCGCGGTGGTGAGCAGGTCCTCGGCGGGCACCACCACACTGACCAAGCCCATCTCCAGTGCCTGATGCGCGGCCACCGGCTCGGCGAGCATCAGCATCGCTGCGGCGCGTCCGCTGCCGACCAGCCGCTGCAGGGTCCATGAGGCACCGCTGTCCGGCCCGAGTCCTACCCGCGCGAATGCCATGAGAAAAGCAGCGTCCGAGGCGGCGATCCGGAGGTCGCACGCGAACGCGAGCGCCGCGCCGGCCCCGGCAGCTGTCCCATTAACTGCCGCAATGACCGGTTTCGGCAGAGTGGCGATCGCTTCGACTATCGGGTTGTAGTGCTCAGTCACGGTCGGAAGGTCCAGCGCTCCCGTCTCGAGGCCGTCCAGGTGCTCGCGGAGGTCTTGCCCGACGCAGAACGCCCGACCGGCGCCGGTCAGCACCACGGCGCGAACCGCCGGGTCATCGCCGGCGCGGCGCAGCGCGGCAAGCAGGTCGAGCTTGACCGCAACGGTCAGGGCGTTGAGCGCGCTGGTGCGATCCAGGGTGATGGTGGCGACGGCGCCGACCGTCTCGTAACGTACCTCGCTGGTCATCCGCTCTCCCGATTGTCGTGGCTGGTGGCCATCATGGGCCGCAGGTTTCGAGCCCGATGCAGCGGGCCACAATCCCGCTGCGGCGGCGACGACGACCGGGACCTCATTCGGGCGTTGGAGACAAGTACGACGGTTAGGCTTGCGCGAGCGCGCGCACGAGATCGTGCGGGAACGAGATCGAAGGGGCAGCGTCGGTGGCGGCTGGGCGCGTGGACGACGAGCGAGGCCCTGAGGGGCCCGACGTTGTCGCCCCGGTGCGCGTCAACACGGTGACGCCGATCCCGCCCGAGGTGCCGCTGACCCGCGCTGCGCCCGATGGCGACCTCGCAGCAGCTGTCGACGAGGCCGTCCTAGGTGATGTCTTCGCCGACCTTCCCGAGGCGCAGCCCGACCGCCAGCTCACCTCGGCGACCGACGTTTCGAGCCTCTATGTACGGCATCGCAGCGGCCTCGCCGCACACGCGCGTCGCTTCCTGCGCGACCAGCGCGACGTCGACGAGGTCGTGCAGGAAACGTTCTTGCGACTGTTCCTTGCGATCGGTGAGATCGAGACCGAGCTCCAAGCGATCGCGTTCGCACGCCGCACCCTGACGAATCTCTGCATCGACCGCTACCGCGCCGACCGCCGTCGCCCGATGCTGGTCGACCTGGAAGCCGCGCCGGTTGGTGAGCTCGCCGTCGACGACAGCGAAAACGACCCGGTGCTGCGCGCCGAGGACGCCGCGATCGTGCGAGAGGCGCTTGCCCGGCTCTCGCCGCTGCATCGGGCTGCACTGGTCAAGCGCGAGATCGAGGAGAAGCCGCTTACTCAGATCGCCGCTGAGCTCGAGATCCCCGAGGAGAGCGTCAAGCACCTCCTGTTCCGGGCTCGCCGGGCGCTGCGCCGCCTCCTGGTCGGCACGTCGGTGGAGCCCGGTGTCGATCTCACCGGTGCCGAGATCGTGTCGATCGCGAACCGTCGCGCCGGTGAGGCTCTGATGCGCGGCGCCAACGTGTTCATCGTGATCGTCGTCGGCGCGATCGTTGCGGCCGTCGGGATGCGCGCTCTCGAGGGCCGACCCGCGCCGACCTCGGCCGCGAACGCGACGATCGGCCGCGGGGTCTCCGCCATTCCTGGCAACGCCGGCTCCAAGCGCGCGCACCCCCGCCATCCCGTCTCGCTTCACCAGCTGCCCCTGCGAGCGACGAAGCACGCCGCTGTCGTCGACGCGCCAACTCAGCCGAGCGTCGTACCGACGCAGCACGCGCCCATCAAGGGCAACGCCAACTCGCCTGCGGGGACCTTCGGTGCCGCCCGCAGCCACCTCAAGCTGAGCGGGCCGCTCCAGGTCAACGGCACGCCATTGGTTCAGAGCGTGGTGACAGGCACTCGTGATGGCGGCGCGACCGTGACCTCCGCCTCGAGTTTCGTAGCGGACACGAGCGCCGGGACGTTCAACCTCGCGCAGTCGGTGTCCGCATCCTCGACCAATGGAGGCGACACAGTGACGGTCACCCCGACGTTCGTGGTCGGGAATGTGGTCGAAACGCCCGATCTGACCGGTTCAGCTGCGTCGGTATCGACTGCGGCCGACGGCTCGGTCGAGGTGAGCGTGGTTGCCGGCGCGACTCCTGACGCATCGACCAACGCCTTCCCGCTGACGTCGATGTCGGTTCACCTGGTCCTGACGCCGGACCTGGCAAGCGTGCTGTCGGAGAGCATCGTGCTCAGCACCGCCCCACCCGCGCCGTCGACAGCCACGGCGCCGTTCCCGTTCCCGACCGCGGGTACCACACCGGTCGGCACAGGTAGCGGCGAAGGCAGCGGTGTCACAAACGGGGGCGACACAAGCTCCGGGCCAGCGCCCGGTGGCCAGGCGGCGACGCCCGGCATGTTAGAAATATCCGACAAGTCTGGGGACGACCAGGCAGCTGGCCGTTCGTTCACTACCTCTGAAGGGGTCTCTTCGTAGGTCCTGACGAGCTGGGAGCAATACGTAAGAACGTGATCGGGAGCGTCGAGCTCCCGCTCCGAGTCCATAGGGCGGGCCGGACTCCGCCGAACGAGGTCACGAAAGGACCCCGATGAATCGATCGACCAAGGCGCTGGCGCGCCTGGGCACGCTGGCGATAGTCGCCGGCACAGCCCTGAGTGCGCCCTTCGCCATCGGTACAGCGAGTGCCGCTGGCACCATTACTTTTACCGTCGTCAGTTCCATTGGCACCGGCGACGGTGCGAACACCGTGTCGCAGGCTGTGAGGACCTCAGCTTCGCCCGCTAACGACCCGGGCGGCAACTTCGTCGAGACCGTGAGTTTCGGTGGCGCTGCTACCGGAACCGTCAACTTCCAGGTGAGCGGCTCGGCGTACATCCCGGCCCCGACTGGTGGCGAGGGCTGGACCGGCTCTGGTCAGAGCGTCACGGTGCCGGCTGGCGATTCGGTCAACGTGTACGACACCGCTGCTGAGTCGGCGGGCATCGCTGCGTCTGACTCCGGCAGCAACACCGGTACCGGATCGGTCAACTTCAACAACCTGACCTTCCCGGGCTGCCCGCAGACCGACTACGACATCGCTGCCAACCCGCCCACGCCGGCTAACACCAACTGCCGGACGCAGGGCCAGGTGGGCACGCAGATCCCGATCACCGTCCACTACGGAACCGGCCACGTCGGCACGTCCGACCAGGCCGGCCGCGTGCTGGACGTCACGATCACCAGCCCGAGCGGCGACGCGTTCATCGTCGGCGCCCCGGCGTTGACGCCGACGTCGTTCGAGTGCACGACCAACTCGACGGGTGACTGCATCATCAACGTCGTGGACAACAACCCCGGCGACACGAGCAACGCGTCCGCCCCGGCCCACAACGGCTCGGTCATCATCACGACGGCGATCCAGGCCGCCCAGGCGTTCCCGTACCCACGCATCGGCACTGTCATTGCCGGGTTTGCCACGGCGGGCCGCCGGGAAGCGCTCGACATCACTCCGGGTTCGATCGCTCCGGCCCGTATGGACCTGGAACAGTCCATCCTGATCAAGCCGGACGCCCAGATCGCGAACAGCCCGCTGGCAGAGCCCGGCGACGTGATCCAGAACACCTACCACGTGACCGGCAGCTGCACGCCGGCCGCTGGCAAGGCGACCTGCACCGGTGAGACGCTCACCGGCATCCAGGTGCCGCTGGCAATCGACCACGGCTTCTTCACGCCGAACTGCGAGTCGGGTGCTCAGAACGATGACCCGACCACCATGCCGTTCAACGTCTACGGCAACTGCTCGTTCACGACCCCTGCTGCGGCGGGTGGCCAGGTCGGAAACCTGACGAACTCTGGTCAGACGAAGACTGTCACCACCAACCTGAACGGCGACTTCGTCGTCTCCATCAGCATCGGCCGGGACACGCTGTTCGACAACAACGGCCTCGTGGTCTCCAAGGTGACCACTGGCTCCATCGGGTCGACGTGGCTGACCACGTTGGCGCTCACCGCCGCAGAGCGTCCGACTGGCCAGGCGTGCGGCACCATCGCAGGCGCGAGCGTGTTCCAGCCGGGTGGTACGCCGACTCAGGACTACGCGCAGTGCCCGCTCGATGTCGAGTGGACGACGCAGGAGCAGCCGCTCAACGGTCTGACCGCGTCGTACAAGCTGATCGACGGCTTGGCTGCACCGAACTCGGACTCCATCAACACGGAGAACAACTTCGGGCCCACGCAGAAGATCAGTGACACCGGCACCAGCAACGTGCCGGACACCGACCGCGTCGTGTACTCACCGCAGGTCCTTGACCAGTTCAAGAACCTGGTGAGCTACCAGAACGGCACGGCCAACGTCAAGCTGACCAAGTCCGGCGTTGGCTCGGTCGTGCAGTGTGGTGGCTCTTCGGCGACCGATGCTTGCACCGGTGCCTTCAAGCCGGCTAGCGAGACCTGCACGGCCAACGCTGACGGCAGCTACACCGAGACCGACACGGCGGTCGAGGGCTCTTACCTCAACCTCCCGGTTGGCACGGCGCTCGGTTCCCAGACGCGTTACCAGGCTGAGGACCGCTCGCAGAACTGTGGTGGCCCGTTCAACGACGGCTACGACAACGGCATCCCGGGCGTGAACGATGGCACTCAGACCGATGTGCTGTCGTGGGCTGCACCGACGACGACGTTCACGCAGAACATCGCCGGCGTGTGGACCTACACGGCTGGTACGGCTACTGCCGCGACCGACACGCTCACGCTGAACTTCTACAACCAGAACGGCGCTGTGAGCTTCACTCTGAGCTCGAGTGCCACCAAGGTCCCGACCTCCACCGCTGTCACGGTGACGGCGACGGAGCTGGACCAGTTCAACAACCCGGTTGTGGGACGAACCGGCACGGGTACGACGTCCGGTACTGCCGGCGGCGTGGGCATCATCACCGCGGTTCGCAGTGGCCAGAACGAGGCCAGCTGTGTTCCGTCGCAGGGAACTGCGAACGGTGGCGCTGCCGCGATTCTCGTGACCAACACCTCGGGTGTCGTTGGCTACACGTTCAGCTGTAACGCTCCGGGTGTCTCCACGGTGTCGATGGTGGTGACTGGTCCGGGCGGTACGCAGCTCGCAGAGAAGAGCCAGGCCATCACCTTCACCGGTGCTGGTGTCACCCGCACGGTTGAGCGCCCGACGGTGAACATCACGTCGTTCCACAAGCACCACATCACGGTGCACGTCTCGACTCACCCGGCTCTGGGTGCCGCTCGTACGGTGAACATCTACCGTCTCAAGAACGGCATCAAGCACCTGGTTGGCCAGACGCACACCGGCCCGAAGGGCAACGCAGCGCTGACGTTCTCCGGTCTGCGCGAGGGTGCCACCTGGCGGGTTTCCGCCAAGGTGATCAACCTCGGCACGCAGTACCAGTCGGAGTACGCGGTGGCAACGTCGCACCGGGTCAAGTAACAAGCACTATCTGAAATACCCCAGTGGGGGGCGGCCCGAAAGGGCCGCCCCCCACTGGGGCTTCTGGGACAGCAAGGTTTTCTGGCACTGCAGACAGGCGCGGCGACCGCGGCTGTCTGCTTGGGGGTTCTAGGTCAGCTTGGTGATGTAGCTGTAGACCGCGTCACGGTCGGAGCTCGACGCGTCTGCGTCGTAGTAGACCTGAAGCTCCATGAGCTGTGGGTAGTACGCGCAATGCGCGACCCCGGGCATCGCGAGGACGTGGGCGACGATCTGCCTGTACAGCTTAGGGTCGACCTTCGGGAAGACCTCCGAGCCGCCGGGCACGCCACTGCTGGGTGGGTTCGACGCGGGGGCAGTGATCACGCCGTCCGGCCCGCCGTTGGTGTGGCCGTGGAGGCTGGTGGGTGGGGGTCCGGTGGGCGTCGGGATGCCGGAACCGCCGCCTGAGCCGCCGCCTGAACTCGACGAGCCCGAGCAGGCGACCGCGCCCGCGAGCAGACACATCCCGGCGGCGGCCGAGGCGATCGTTGTGCGCGAACCGCGACGAACTCCCATCCTGCGGAGCCTAATGGCGCTCGAGCCCCACCCTGTGGACGGCGCCGATCACCGGCGCGCAGCTCACGGTTAGGTTCACCGCTCCTTTGCCCGCTCGTCCGAGGAGCTCCAGTGCGTCGTGGAATCGCCACCATTGCACTCATCGCCACGACGATCGTCTCGCCTGAGTCGGCTGGTGCGGCCTCGCGTGGCGCTGGTCGGGACGGCACCGTCGGTCTGGTCGCCTCGCCTGACGCTCAGTCCGCAGCGAAGGGCTCCGTGGTCGCGCTCACCGTCCAGGTCGCCGGAGCGGCCGCGGGAGAGCAGGTCTCATACGTCGTCGTCGGACGAAACGACGGTGTGCACGGCAGCGTGACGACCGGCAACGACGGCACTGCAACGCTCAGCTACCGCGACCACGGCACCTCGTCGAGCAGGATGAGCGACACGATTGCGCTCATCGACGCAGCGCAGGACGAGTCCGCCACGGCCACCGTGGACTATCTCGACGGCCCTGCATACGCAGCCGCCGTCACGCTTGACGCGAGCGGGTTCGGCGTCGGTGACGCCTCGTGCGGCGACAGGTCGCCGCCGATCGTTGAGATCCCGATTGCCCGCGACACGGCCGTCTGTGCCCGGATCAGCAATGCCATCGGCGAGCCACTCGCCGGCCGGGTGGTGACGTTCGCCGTATCGGTCGGCGCCGTCGGTCCCGCCGGTGATGGCGATCCTGAGGTCGGCGCGACCTACCAGGCACTGACGGATCGCGCCGGTATTGCCTTTGCGCTGGTCACCTCGACCGCGCCTGGCGTCCAGCAGATTCTGACGACCGTGGACTACCTGAGTGGCGAAGCGACGCTCACCTACGCCCCGCCGACTCCACAGGATGCAGCGCGGACCTTGCTCACGCCCGAGCGCGCGGCCGTCCACGCCGGAATGCGGCTGCGGCTCGCCACCTTGGTTGTCGATGCCTACGGGAACCCCGTGGCGGCAGTGCCACTCCGCGTTGAGCTCACGGGGGTAGGAGCGCTGGATTTGCCGGCATCCGGGACGGTGACGACCGGGCCCGACGGCCGGGCGCCGCTTGCGGTGGCGACAGCCGTCAGCGACCGCGGCCCCGGCTCGGTCACCGCGACGATCGCGACGTCCCTCGCACTCTGCGGGATGACCGGCTCGTGCTCGGCGACCGCCTCCTACACCGTGACGAAGCCGATCCACGCCGTGAGTCTCACGCTCGAGGCGGATCCAGGAGCTCGGGTAGGAGCCACCGAGCTGGTAGCGGCGATCGTGAAGGGCTCTGATGGCTCGGTAGTGCCCGGACAGCTCGTTCACTTCCGGGTTTCCGGCGCCGACATCGCGGCAGGTACGGTTCGGACCAACCGCAAGGGAGTGGCACTGTTCGGCTATCCGGCGCAGCGGCGGGGAGTCGATCTGGTGCGAGCGTGGGACGACGTCAGTCGTGACGGGCGCCGGGAAAGCCGTGAGCCGGGTGGCTTGATGCGCCTGGTTGTCGCGGAAAAATAGTGCGAAACGGACACCTGACCTGCCAGACGATGGGGTAGGTACCCCCGTATGATGTCCGTGTTGACCGGTATTGCCCCGACGTGGGGCGACTACCGGCACGCGCCTTCGGCGTTCAACGTAGCGGGACACTGTTGTGGGCAGTTCGGGAGGAGCACGACACATGCACACCAGGCACTCCGTGCGTTGGATTAGCTCGGTCGGCGCGTTAGCGGTCGGCCTCATCGGTCTCGGAGTGCCCCTCGCGGCACCTGCTGCGGCTGCCGCGACGATCACCGCGTCGCCGGCGCAGCCGCGCTACACCGCGGCGACGACGGCCACCATCAACGTGACGACGAGCGTCGCGACGGCGGCCGCGAACCTCACCGTCGGCGTCACGAACGGGCCGGACACGCGACCCGCAGTTCCGGTCTGTACGTCGATCACCTCGACCCAGTTCACCTGCCCGGTTGCCAACACCGTTGCTGACGGCCCTGGTACCGACACGGTCGTCATCACCGATACCACCGTGCCCACGACGTCGACCACCACGACGGTCAGTTTCGAGACAGTGACAGCCCAGCCCGGCCAGACCCTCTACGGCGCGGGCGAGACGGCAACGATCAGCGTCCTGGTCACCGGCGCCACAGCGGGCGCGAGCATCACGGGCAACATCGCTCCGGGTGGCGCGGACGCGCCCGGTCTCGCCACCCAGCCGATCAGCTGCAGCCAGGTTGCCGGGGTCGGGAACTACTCCTGCTCCTACACCAACAACGGCAGCGCCGGTTCGGATGTCGTCACGATCTTCGACGATGACAACCCGAGCGGCACCGGTGGAATCCACGACGCGAGCGAGCCTGCTGCTGCGAGCTTCACCCTCAACTTCGAGAAGATCACCGCCACCCCGAACGTCTCGCGCAGCACGACGTCGCAGGACGCCATCGACGTCACAGTCACGGGCATCCCGACGGGCCACACCGTCGTGCTCAAGGAGACGCTCGTCAGCGGCGCGAACGACAGCATCCCGAACCCGCCCTGCATCGCGGGCGGCGCTGTCACCGCGGGCACTCAGCAGTGGCTGTGTGCAGTCACGAGCAATGGACGCGTCGACAGCCCTGTCGTCAAGATCTACGACGACCTCAATGGCGACAGCACGGCCGCGGCGACCGAGCCGCAGACCACGACGACCTTCAGCTTCGAGACTGTCTCGGTCAGTGACCCGAACGCGGGCGCCCACCTGCCAGGTACCACCGCGACGCTCAACGTGACGCTCGCGGGCGTACCCGCGGGCCAGACGACGAGCGTCGACTACAACACCTTGGCCGGCAGCGTCGACCCGAACCCCAACGTCACGTTGTGCCAGGGGTCAGGCACGGCATGGACCTGCACGATCACCAACACCCACGGTGGCGGGATCGATCACCTGCAGATCTTCGACGACGCCAACAACAACCAGAAGTTCGACCAGGGCAATGGACAGCAGTTCGAGCCGTATGTGAACTTCGATGTGAACTTCGGCGCCAGCGTCACGGCCACGCCGGTTACGCAGAGCGTCGTCACCGGCGGCACCGCAACCGTCGCCGCTCACGTCACCGCGCCGGCAGGCGAGACCCCGCAGCTCACCTGGGGTGTCACCGCCGGTCCGGACATGGGCATCGGCGGCAACTGCGCCCCGCTCAACGGCGGGACGACCGACTGGACCTGCAAGATCCCGAACACCAACGGTTCGGGCACTGACACCATCGCGATCACCGACGCGGCCAGCTCCGAGGTGCCCAAGCCGTCCGCGACGGTGAAGGCGACCTTCGTCACGGCTACCGCGATCACATTGACGCCGCTGCTCATCCCGGGCCAGCACACTTCCGAGGTCGCGAGCGGTGGATGCATCGCGTATGCGGTCGACGTCAACCCGGCTGCCGTCGGCTTCCCGGTGCAGGTCACCGTGGAACAGGACCTCGGTCAGGCGACCGGTGGCCTCCTCGGCATCGGCGCCACGCCGCCGTCTGAGGCGCTGTCGTTGTGCACCCCGACCGGCGCATCGGCTGTGAGTGGCGTCTCGCACACCGAGACCGCCTCGGGTGGCGACCCGATTCTTGGGCTGCTCGACCCGGCGGACTACGTGGAGAGCCTCCAGTTCACGAGCACGACCGGTCAGACCGCCTCGACCCCGGGTCGTGTGATCTTCGGCCTGAGCTCGACCCACCTCGGTGGCGTCGCGGTCGTCGCCACGACCGGCAACCTGACGACAGGTACGCAGACCTTCGCGGTCGTCGCCGGCGGTCAGAGCAACGTCAAGGCGCTGTCTGTCACGCCGGCCTCACAGTCGGTGGTCAACGGCGGCTCAGCGCCGTTCGTGGTCACCGCTGTGAACGCCAACGGGACTCCGCTGCCGGGTATCAACGTCAAGTACGTGGTCGCCGCTGGCGGCCCGGACGCGACGAGCACCGCGGCTACCTGCCCGGCGACCAGCCAGTTCGGCACGACCACGTGCACGATCAACGCTGGGTTGACGCTGATCGGAACCGACGTCGTCACCTTCTTCGCCCCCCAGGCGGCGACGGAGACGGCGCCTACCGCCAACGACCCGCAGACCACCGCGAAGGTGTTTGTCGGGGCGGCTCCGCCTGCTGGCAGCACGCTCACGCTGAACTGCCCGGACGAGCTGGTCACCGACGCCAACGCGCTGGTGCCCAGCTGCACGGTCACGACCGGTGGCGGCGGCTCGCAGTCCGTGATCTTTGCTGCTCACGTGGCGGGTCCGGCCGGCGCTGCGCTGGCGAACATCCCGGTGCAGTTCTCGGTCGTCAGTGGTCCGGCGACGGTCACCTCGACTCCCGGCAACGTCAACACCAACAGCAGCGGCAACGCGGTGTTCGTGGTCTCGGAGACCAACCCGGCTGCGGGCGACAAGATCACCGTGCAGGCCGTGGTCGGCAACCCGCAGACCGGTGGCCTCGGCCCCCGCCAGGCATCGGCGACCTTCCAGGCGCCGAAGCCGACCTACGTCACCGCCACTCCGGCGAGCCAGCAGGTTGCGAATGGTGGCGCGGTCAACGTCGTGGCCAAGGTGCTCGACCAGTTCGGTGTGGGCGTTGTCGGTCAGGTCATCGACTACTCGGTGAGTGGTCGTAACGCGGCCTCCGGCATCGTCACGACGACCACCGGCGGCGCGGCCAACGTCAGCTACACGGATCGCGGTAGCGCAGGCAGTGACACGATCACGCTGCTCGACACCAGTGCCAACGCTCCGGCGACGGGCAACCCGGCGCACGCGACCGTCACCTTCGGGTCAAGCGGCGGTTGCACGGTCAACTGCGGCGGCTGCACGGTCAACTGCGGAAGCGGCGTCGAGCACCCGACCCTCAAGGTCCACCAGACGGTGCTTGGCGGCGGTGTCGTCCGGCTCTCGCTGGTCGTCCTCAGCCACCCGAAGGTGGTCAACGCGGCCGTGACGTTC
>DATAVE010000038.1:0-4963 GCA_036267875.1 Mycobacteriales bacterium | reverse complement strand
ACGGTCGCCGAGCAACTGCGCAAGGCTTGCCGAGAAGTTCGCTATCGCGGCCTTCGTCGCGGCGTACGGCGCAAGCTCCGGCGACGGACTGTCGGAGTTCACCGACGAGCTGTTGATGATTGCCGCGCCGGCCTTGAGGTGCGGCAGTGCGGCCTTGCAGAGATAGAACATCGCATAGACGTTCGTTCGAAAGGTGTGGTCGAACTCCTCGTCGCTGATCTCCTCCAACGTCTTGTGATTCATCTGGAACGCGGCGTTGTTGACCAGGATGTCGAGCCCGCCGAACTCCTCTAGCGCGGTGTCGATGATCGCGCGGCACCGCGCCGGCTCACTGATGTCGCCCTTGCAGAGCACGGCGCGTCGGCCTGCCTTCTCGACATATGTCGCGGTGTCGCGCGCGTCATCGTCCTCGTCGAGGTAGGAGATCAGGACGTCGGCACCTTCGCGGGCGAAGGCGATCGCCACGGCCCGGCCGATCCCGCTATCGGCACCTGTGATCACAGCAGACTTGCCGGTGAGCCGGCCGTGGCCCTCGTACGTTTCCTCGCCGCAGTCTGGGCGCGGCGTCATCTGCGACTGACGGCCGGGCGGTTCCTGTTGCTGTGCAGGCTGCGACATCTGAGGCTCTCCTGGGTCGTGGCGAGGTATTCGACGAAGATGCCCCGCCGAACTTCGGCTAACCGGCCCGCCTTCCGCCGCGAGACGCATCAGCGCATACCGGCCTGAGCGAGGGGAATCACCGCTGCCATCACGAGGGCAAGCAAGGGAGAATCAGAATGTCTGTGGTGGGCGAGTCGGTGTCACGGCCATTAGCTCTTGTCACGGGTGCCTCGAGCGGGATCGGGCTCGAACTCGCTCGGGTCTTCAAGGACGAGGGCTATGACCTGGTTCTGTGCGCCGAGGATGATGCATTGGAATCCGCAGCCGACGAGTTGTCCGTTGACGGCGAGGTGCGCACGATCCGACTGGATCTGCGCCGCCCCGAAGCGGTTGACAACCTGTGTGAGAGTTTGCATGCATCTGGTCGCCCTGTGGACGTTGCAGCACTCAACGCCGGGGTCGGACAAGGTGAGGCCTTCATCGACAACGATCTCGCTGATGTCCAGTCGATTATCGACCTGAACATCACGTCGACGGTCCGGCTGATGCACCGTCTGCTGCCCGACATGGTCGAGCGCAATGACGGCAAGATCCTGGTGACCTCCTCGATCGCCTCCACGATGCCAGGCTCGTTCCAGGCGGTCTACAACGCTTCCAAGTCATTCGTCCAGTCGTTCACCGAGGCTGTCCAGGACGAGATCAAGGACACCGAGGTGGTCATCACCTCGCTCATGCCGGGACCCACCGACACCGAGTTCTTCCATCGTGCCGGCATGGATGACACACCAGTCGGCAAGTCCGGCAAGGACGACCCCGCCCGAGTCGCCAGGCAGGGATACGAGGCCCTGATGGCCGGCAAGCGCAAGATCGTCGCCGGCTCGATGTCGACCAAGGCGCAGGAGGCAGTTGCGGGTGTGCTTCCCGATCGCGTCAAGGCTGCGGCTCACCGGAAGATGGCGGAGCCTGAGTCCGAGTGACGCGAGGCGCAACCGTACTCAAGGAATATCGTCGTGTCCGATCTGGCGGAGGCGCCTCCAATGTGGGTGCGCGTGTGATGCCGCTGCTCAGCGGCAAGCCGCGCGACGCTTGGGCGTGATGAGTCGGCTGCTGTATCGACCGTCACGACGAGGACTCTGGCGCGTAGCGCGTGAGCACGGCTTGCGGCGCTTGTGGTCAAAGGGCGGTCAAGATCGCGATCTCGACCACCCTCAGGAGCCGCGATTGATGAGGCGTCCGTCCTCGGTTGCCGCCGACACCGGCCGGCGTGCGGCTGCAGATGGGTTGATGGGTCGCTTCAGCCAGTACACCGTGACGTTGTGGTGGGACTCGGCGGCGGTCAGCTCCCATCCGTGTTCGCCGAGCTCAGACAGGAGTGTCCGCAGTCGGCTTGGTGACGCGTCGCCGTCGAGTCTGCTGTCGTGCCCGGGCAGCTCGATGGTGACGCTGGTGTGGCCGCGCTGGCCGGACCATGACCGGATGAAGCCGTACTCCCAGCTCATGTGCTCCTCGCACTCTTCGCGATCCGGTGTAGTAATGCAGTTATTGCACTCATGCAATACTAGATGGTATGCAGAGAATCCCCGGTGCTTCGCCTGATCCCGCAACGGACCTGCTGATCACGGCCAGTCGGGCTCTGGTCGCGATCGCGGCTAAGTCCCTGGCGCGGGTGGAGGACCAGGTGACGTTGCCGCAGTACCGGGCACTGGTGGTGCTCGCGAGCCGTGACCGGTTGCGTCCAATCGATCTCGCGGATGCGCTGGATGTCAGTCCCTCGACGGCGACGCGGATGTGTGACCGGCTGGTGCGCAAGGAGCTGGTCGAGCGGGTCCACAGCGACAGCGACCGCAGGGAGGTCGTGCTCAGGCTCTCCCCGGACGGGCGTGCGCTGGTCGGCGAGGTCACGTCTGCTCGCCGTCGTGACCTCCGCCGAGTAGTTGGGCGGATCGCCGCGGAGGATCAGAAGCGGCTGATCGAGGCATTGCGGGTCTTCAATGACGCGGCGGGGGAGGCACCGGAGAGCACGCTTGCGCTCGGTATGTCGCTGTGAGCGAACAGCGCCGCGCGTGGCGACCGAATACTGGCCTGCCGCTGCCGATCGACGTCCGGGCGTCGGCGTTCGACTGGATCCGCGGGTCGGCGACCGGGCTCGTCCCGCTGGGAATCGTGGTCGGAGCTGGCGCGGGAGCCGGAGCGGTGCTGTTCCGCTACCTGATCTTGTGGGTCACCGAGCTCGCGACCGGCCGCCACGACTACAGCAACGCAGGGCGAGTGGGCAGTCCTCATTTCCCTGGGCTCGGGATCTACTTCGTCCTCCTCGTGCCGGTGATCGGCGGCCTGCTCTACGGCCCGTTGATCGACCGGTTCGCGAAGGAGGCGCGTGGGCACGGCGTTCCCGAGGTGATGCTCGCCGTCGCCGAACGTGGCGGGCGGATCTCACCGGCGGTAGCGGTCGTGAAGTCACTGGCCTCGGCGCTGTGCATCGGCACCGGCGGGTCGGTCGGACGGGAAGGACCGATTGTCCAGATCGGCTCCGCACTGGGATCAACGATCGGTCAGCGACTGCGGCTGCCGGAGAGCCGGCTACGGCTGATGGTCGCGTGCGGCGCGGCGGGTGGTATCTCGGCGACGTTCAACGCTCCGATCGCCGGGGTGTTCTTCGGTCTGGAGATGATCCTGCGCGACTTCGCCACCGAGTCCTTCGGCATCGTGGTGCTGTCCTCGGTCACCGCCGACGTGATCGGCCGCGCCGCGTTCGGCAACCAGCCGTTCCTGCCACTGCCATCGTTCACGATCAGCTCCGGTTGGGACTACCTGCTCTACGCCCTGCTCGGGGTGGTTGCCGCGTTCGTCGGTGTCGCGTTCATCCGGGTCCTCTACGGGATGGAAGACGTCTTCGACCGATGGTGGCCCGGCCCGATGTGGCTGCGCCCCGCCACCGGCGGACTGCTGCTCGGCGGACTGCTGCTCGGGCTGCCCGAGATGTACGGCGTCGGCTACCCCGTCCTCGAAGCCGGCATCGAAGGGCACTATCACGGCGGTTTCCTCATCCTGCTGCTCGCCGGCAAGCTCCTTGCGGTCAGCCTCACCATCGCCATCGGAGGGTCCGGCGGGGTATTCGCACCCTCGCTGTTCATGGGCGCCATGCTCGGCACCGCCTACGGCGACCTCGCCCACCTGCTCTTCCCAGGCGCCGCAGGCCCGGCCGGCGCGTACGGCCTGATCGGGATGGGAGCGGTGTTCGCGGGAGCCGCCCGTGCGCCGATCACCGCGGTACTGATCATCTTCGAGCTCACCGGCGACTACCGAATAGTCCTACCGCTCATGGTGGCAATCGTGCTTGCAGCCGGCATGTCGAACCTGCTCTCCGCCGACACCATCTACACCCTCAAACTCCGCAGGCGCGGCATCGACCTTCAACACAGCCGTCCGACCAATCTCATGACACTGCTCACCGTCCGCGACGCGATGGGACCGGTGCCCAACCCGCTACGCCAGTCCACGCCACTCGAGCAGATCCTCGAACGCTTCGACCGTGAAGATGTCGACGCACTACCGGTTGTCGACGACACCGGCCGCTACCGAGGCACCGTCACCGCCGTACAGCTCGAAGCGGGAGCGCGCGACGACGCTATAGAG
The DNA here is from genome assembly GCA_036267875.1 of Mycobacteriales bacterium. Classification (GTDB taxonomy): domain Bacteria; phylum Actinomycetota; class Actinomycetes; order JAFAQI01; family JAFAQI01; genus DASZTV01. The sequence goes on along the minus strand of DATAVE010000038.1, from coordinate 727 downwards.
GCAACCGCCGGCGAGCTGGCCGTGCTTTCACCGACAGTTCGCGCCGAACAGACACTCGACGACGCCCTACGAATATTGGTCGGCAACGACCGCTCCGGCGTGCCGGTCATTGACGGCGCGACCGTCGTCGGCTGGCTCACCCACCGCGGCGTCCTACGCGCCTACAACAACCGAGTTCACCCTGGTCGCTTGGAGACATTGCCTCCAGCGCCGTGATGAAGCCGCGCGGCTGGCCAGAGAGCACCTTCTCAACTACCGCCACCGCCTCTGGGCGGCAAGGTTCATTCAGGTCGTGCCTCAGCGGCTTGCAGGGCGGTCTTTGGTCAAGGTGTGGGGAAGATCAACTGGTAGTTGATCTTTGGCTGGCCATGAAAACCGCCGCTGACCTGCGCTTTCACTAGGTCCCGCGCAACCGGCCGGACTTCGCTGTCGACGAAGTCGGCTACGACGCTCACGATCTCGCGCTCGTCGTCACTCAGCTCGAACACGGTGCTCCTCCAGGGATGAGCTGGCGAGGAGTGCGCGCGCGATGATGACCTGCTGGATCTGGCTGGTGCCTTCGTAGATGCGGAACAGCCGGGCGTCACGATAGAACCGCTCGACGGCAACGCCGCGCATGTAACCCGAGCCGCCGTGAACCTGCACCGCGCGGTCTGCCACCCGACCGACCATCTCGCTGCAGAAGTACTTCGCGCACGAGGGCAGCATCTTGGTGTCCTCGCCACGG
>DATAVE010000037.1:0-25623 GCA_036267875.1 Mycobacteriales bacterium | reverse complement strand
GAGTTCATCGAGGTCGAGAACCCGGCGACCGAGGAGATCATCGGCAAGGTGCCCGCAGGCGCCGCGGCTGACGTGGATCGCGCAGTGGCCGCGGCACGCGCCGCATTCGACGGCTGGGCGGCGACCGCGCCAGAAGAGCGCGCGAAGTACCTGACTCGGCTGCAAGAGGCCATGGCGAGCCGGATGGACGAGATCGGTCGAACGATCTCCGCGGAGATGGGCTCGCCGCTGAAGTTCGCGCAGCTGGTCCAGGCCGGGCTGCCGCTCTCGGACATCGCCACTGCCGCCAGCACGTCGGGCGAGATCAAGTGGACCGAGCAGATCGGCAACTCGACGGTCGTCCTCGAGCCGGTCGGCGTCGTCGGCGCGATCACGCCTTGGAACTACCCGCTGCACCAGGTGACGGCGAAGGTCGGCGCCGCACTGGCGGCCGGCTGCACCGTGGTGCTCAAGCCGAGTGAGATCTCGCCGTTGTCGGCGTACATCTTCTTCGAGGCGATCCACGAGATCGGCTTGCCGCCGGGTGTCGTGAACCTTGTCACCGGCTATGGCCCGACCGTCGGCGAGGCCATCGCGTCGCACCCCGACGTGGACATGGTGTCGTTCACCGGGTCGACCCGGGCCGGCACGCGCGTCGCCGAGCTGGGGGCAGCAACCGTGAAGAAGATCGCGCTGGAGCTCGGTGGCAAGAGCGCGAACGTCATCCTTCCTGACGCGGACCTCGCCAAGGCCGTGAAGGTCGGACTGGCGAACTGCTTCATCAACTCGGGACAGACCTGTACGGCGTGGACCCGGATGCTCGTCCACGAGTCGCAGTACGACGAGGCGGTGCAGCTTGCCGCAGACGGCGCCGCCGCCTACGTCACCGGCGACCCTCTGGAGGACACCACCAGGCTCGGTCCGCTCGTTTCCGGCGCCCAGCGTGAGCGCGTCGTCGGCTACATCGAGAAGGGCATCGCAGAGGGCGCCCGGGTTGTCGCCGGTGGCGCCGAGCGGCCGCACGAGAAGGGTCACTTCGTCAGCGCGACGGTCTTCGCCGACGTCACGACCGACATGACGATCGCGCAGGAGGAGATCTTCGGGCCGGTCCTGTCGATCATCTCCTACTCCGACGAGGACGAGGCGCTGCGGATCGCCAACGACTCGCAGTACGGCCTCGCCGGCGCCGTGTGGGCGGGCGACCAGGACAAGGCCCTGGCCTTCGCCAGGAAGATGAAGACCGGTCAGGTCGACGTCAACGGTGGCTCGTTCAACCCGATCGCGCCGTTCGGCGGGTACAAGCGCTCGGGTATCGGCCGTGAGCTCGGCCGGTACGGAATCGAGGAGTTCCTGCAGCCGAAGTCGATGCAGCTGTAGGTCGGCTTCGACCGCCCACAAATCCGGCGCTGCGATACTTCGCGCATGCGGGTGTATCTCGGATCGGACCATGCCGGATGGACGCTCAAGGCGCGGCTGATCGAACGGCTGACCGATCTCGGTCACGAGCCGGTCGACTGTGGGCCCGAGGTGTTGCGGGAGTCCGATGACTACCCGCCGTACTGCCTGCTTGTCGGCGCGAAGGTCATCGCCGACAGCGGCAGTCTCGGCATCGTGATCGGTGGCTCCGGCAATGGCGAGGCCATCGCGGCGAACAAGGTACGCGGCGTTCGCTGCGCGGTTGCGTTCAGCCTGGAGACCGCGCAGCTCGCGCGCGAGCACAACGACGCCAACGTGATCAGCCTCGGTGCCCGGATGTACGACGAGGACACTGCTGTCAGCTTCGCCGAGGCATTCATCGCGACGCCGTTCAGCGGCGCAGAGCGGCACGTCCGTCGGATCGGCCTGCTGAGTGAGTACGAGGAGACCGGCGAACTGCCGCCACGCCGCGAGGACGTCTCCGACGGTTAGGGTCGCCGGGTAATGAGTCAGCCGGAGCAACAGCGGGCGCCGGTCGCGGAACGGGCCCGGCGTGGGCTGAGCATGCTCACCGCGCCGGAGTCGGTGCGCGACCAGCGCATCGTGCTGTTTGCAGTGCTGATGCTTGACGTGCTCGCGCTCGTGCTCAACGTCCAGGTCGGCGCCGTTGCCTTTCCGTCGACGACGACGGTCGTCCCGATCATTCTGGGTGGGTTGCTGCTCGGTCCGGTCGCGCTTGCGGCGGTGATCGCCGGCGCGAGCGCCGTCGTGATTGCGGAGAACGCAGGAGTAGGCAACAGCACGGTGCGTCCTGGCGCCTACATCGTCGTCGCGGTTGTGTCGGCGATCGCCGTCAAGCAGTCGATCGACCGACAGCGGCTCGGGCTGTCCGCTGGGCGCGGCGAGGCGATGCTGCTCGAGCTGCGCGACCGGCTGCGCCTGCAGGGAGCGGTGCCAGCGCTGCCGGTCGGCTGGCACGCCGAGGTCGAGCAGCAGTCGGCCGGGGGAGCGAGCTTCGGCGGGGACTTCCTGCTCGCCGGTCTCACCGACGGAGGTCGCTCGCTCGAGCTGGTGCTCGTCGACGTGTCCGGCAAGGGGCTCGATGCCGGGACCCGGGCGCTGATGCTCTCGGGCGCACTCGGCGGGCTGCTTGGCTCGGTCACCCCCGATCGCTTCCTGGCCTCGGCCAACCAGTACTTGGTCCGCCAGGAGTGGATGGAGGGCTTTGCTACTGCTCTGCATCTCACGATCGAGCTCTCGACGGGTCGCTATCGGATCACCAACGCCGGCCACCTGCCTGCCGTCCACTACTCCGGTGGGACCGGCACATGGGGTCTGCTGGAGCCAGACGGCACGGTCCTGGGGCTGCTCGACGACGCGGACTTCGGCTCGGTCGAGGGACAGCTGCGGCCCTACGACGCCCTGCTGCTCTACACCGACGGGCTGGTCGAGGTGCCCGGCCGCGATCTTGCGGTAGGCATCGATCGCCTGCTCGGCGCGGCCGAGCGGCTCATCCCTAGCGGCTTCGACGGCGCGGCTCAGCGACTACTGGGCGAGACCTCGCCCAACGCCAGCGACGACCGGGCGTTAGTGCTGGTCTGGCGTACCTAGCCGGCTGGCGCGTCGGCGGCAGCCTTCGGTCAGGCGGTCTGGGCCTGTACGACGACGCCGGCGTCCAGCAGCTTGTCGAGCTCTGCCTTGTCGACGCCCCAGTCGGTGAGCGCCTCGACCGTGTCGGTGCCGGGTGTCTGCGCGGGGTGTCCCACCTGGCCCGGCGTCCGGGAGAACCGCGGCGCTGACGATGGCTGGTGGATGCCGCCGACGTCGGTCAGCGTTCCGCGGGCGATCAGGTGCGGGTGAGCCTTGGCCTCCGAGAGCCAGTAGACCGGCGCGACGCACGCATCGACGTCATCGAAGACGACTGCCCACTCGCCGCGCGTCTTCGTCGCGAACGCTGCAGCAAGCATCTCGCGCATCTTCGGCCAGTTCGGGTGATCGCCCTGGCCGGGAAGGTCTGGCAGGTCGAGCACCCGCTGGAGCTCGGCGAAGAACTGCGGCTCGATCGCGCCGACCGACATGTACTCGCCGTCGGAGCAGACGTAGGTGTCGTAGTACGGCGCGCCGCCGTCGAGCAGGCTGCTGCCCCGGGCGTCCGGCATCATGCCCGCTGCCTGCTGACCGTGCGCCATCGACAGCAGACTGGTCACGCCGTCGACCATCGCGACGTCGATGACCTGGCCCTCGCCGCTGGTGTTTCGCTCTAGCAATGCCGCGAGGACGCCCATGACGCAGAACATCGAGCCGCCACCGAAGTCGGCGACGAGGTTGAGCGGCGGGACCGGCTTGCGGTCCTTCTCGCCTACGGCCGCGATCGCGCCGGTGATCGACGCGTAGTTGATGTCGTGACCGACCCGGTTCGCCAGCGGACCGTCCTGACCCCACCCGGTCATCCGGGCGTAGACGAGTTTGGGATTGGCGCCGAGGCAGTCGTCTGGACCGAGCCCGAGCCGCTCGGCAACGCCAGGTCGGAAGGCCTCGACGAGGACGTCTGCCTCCTTGACCAGGTCGATCACGAGCTCTCGCGCCCCAGGGGCCTTCAGGTCGATCGCGACGGAGCGCCTGCCGCGTGAGAGGACGTCGAAGCCAGCGATGGCGCCCATGATTCCGCCACGCGAACGCTCGAGGCGCAGCACCTCGGCACCGAGATCGGACATGAGCATGCAGGCGTACGGCGCTGGTCCGATGCCGGCGAGCTCGATGACTTTGATGCCCTTGAGCGGGCCTGTCTTTTCCGGTGCTGAGGTCACCGCGACACCGTAGCGGCGGTGCCCATGATGATTCGCGGGTGGTCGGCCGGATCGAGCCAGCGAAGCAGCGCAAGCAGATCCGGACGCGGCAGTGAGACGCACCCGGTCGTCGCATCGTGATGCGTGACGTGAAGGAAGATCGCACTGCCACGCTCCGGGACCCGGTCGACGTTGTAGGCGATGACGGCGGCGTCTTCGTAGGACGGCAGGTCGAGCATCGGCTCAGGGTTACGGCCGGCGTCGTGGTGCTTGGTGTCGACCCACTCGTTGTAGCGAGGGCTGGCCGAGTCGTCGTCCCAGTAGTCGTAGGAGTACGCGTGGCGCCATGGGTAGCTGATGCCACTCGGGCGACGGTCGACGCCGAAGAAGAAGGAGAAACCGTACGACCCGCTGGGCGTGCGGCCGTCCCCCTCGTGCTTCTGTCCCGGCGGGGCGAAGCCGTTGTAGCCGACGTTGGCCGCCCAAGGTCCGAACACCTGACGCCACTTGCCGTCCTGGATCGCGAAAGCGCGCACCGTGGCAGAGGTCTCGCCGTACCCGTCGTTGACGACCTCGATGACCTGCGTCGCGTTGCCGACGCCGATCAGGTTCGCCGGAGTGATCCGCGTGCCGGTGTGGGCGGTCGCGGCGCGTGAGGCGACTGGCGCGACAAGCCCGGCCATCAGGCATGCCGTGGCGAGCAGGACGGGGAGACGGGTTCGCATTGCGCTCCTAGTCTGGCGGAATGCGGAGTCGACTCGCTGTGCTGGCCTCGGCAGTAGCGCTCGTCGCCGTCGCCACAGGGACGGCCTCGGCCGGTTCGCCGGTAACGGGCGACGGCCGCCAGGCGTGGCGCGACGGGCTGCACTTCAGCGCCAAGGGCGTGAGCCTCGTGACGGCGGCCGAGCTCGGGAAGAGCTGGCGCCCCGGTTGTCCGGTCGGCCCGGACCAGCTGCGTGCGCTCGAGGTCGGCTACTGGGGCTTCGACGGGCAGACGCACACCGGCGTCGTGGTCGTGAACGTCGCGGCAATCCCGGCGATCCGCACCGCGTTCGCGGCGATCGAGCAGGCGAAGTTCCCGATCCGGCTCATGGAGCCAGTCGCGGCGTACGGCGGCAACGACAACCGGTCGATGGCTCACGACAACACCTCGGCCTTCAACTGTCGCCTCGCGGTGACGAACGGCCCGAAGAGCTGGTCGGAGCACGCCTATGGCGAGGCCGTCGACATCGACACCTTCGAGAACCCGTACGAGCTCGACGGCAAGGTGCTGCCGCCCGCTGCGACCCAGTACGCCGACCGTTCGAAGCATCGTCGCGGAATGATCTTCGAAGGCGGACCAGTCGTCCGTGCCTTCGACAGCGTCGGCTGGGGCTGGGGTGGCCGCTGGTCGGGCTCGCCCGACTACCAGCACTTCTCCGTCAACGGCCGCTGACCGGGGTTCGCTGAATCAGGAGCTCAGTGAATCCGTACGCTCGTCCCGTCGTGGACCCAGTAGAAGAGCTCGCGTAGCGCATCGAGCGGGACGTGGATGCAACCGATCGAACCTTCGGTTCGGTAGTCGCTGCTGCCGTAGGGCATCGTCTGCCACGGCGCGTTGTGGAACCCGTAGACGTTGCCGTCGAAGGGAATCCAGTACGCGACAGGAATGACCAACCCGCTCGTGGGATGCAACGTGGTGTTGGCAACGCGGTCCTCGACGGCGAAGTTGCCTCGCGGTGTCGCGTCGCCGGGCAGCGTCTTGCCCGTCGTGACGGGCGTACTCATCACCAGGTGATGGCCGGTGCACGTCCAGAGATGCTGGTGGCTGATGCTGACCAGGACGACCCGGCCGTGGTCGTTTGCTGCGCACGGTCCCGTGTGCACGGCGGCGGCGTGGCTGGCGGACTGCAAGGTCGGCGGCGACATCGCATCGCGATGCAGCGGTGCGGTCAGGAGTCGGACGTAGGACCCATGCGGTTCAGCGCCGAGCGGAGTCGTCGACGTCTGCGCCGGCGCGTCTTGGATCGCCGTGGCGATTCCTGCGGAGAGCGTGGCCGTGATGGCTGCGCCGAGCACGACGCGGCCCAGGTGCGCTGGGTTCACTACTGAACAACGAGTGAGTCACCTCACGGTGACTTTCGTGCCGTACTTCACCCATCCGAACAGCTGGCGGATTGCCGCTAGTGGCATGTGCACGCACCCGTGCGATCCGGCGGTGACGTAGCGGCTGCTGCCGAACGGGATCGTCTGCCACGAGGCGTCGTGGAAGCCCCACACGCCGACGTGGAACGGGATCCAGTAGCGGACGTGGTAGGACGAGCCGCTGCTCGTGGTGAGAGTGGTGTTGCGGTTGAGACCCTGGACCGCGAACGTGCCGCGCGGCGTCGCGTCGCCGTCGCGGGTCGCTCCGGTGGTGACTGCGGTCGTGATGACGGTGTGATCGCCGTCGCAAGCCCAAAGGTGCTGCTGCTCGATGCTCACGACGACGAGCTGGCCACCGGTTTGGTGATCGCACGGGGACGTCCCGGGTTGAACGGACGTCGATGCGGGATGAACGCCCAGAGCCGCCAGCAGAGCGGTCAGCAGGGCTGCGAGCAGGTGTGCTGGGTTCACACCGTCTCTACGTCACGGTCAGTGACGAGGTTGCATCAACTGTCGTCCTGGACCGGGTTGCCGACGCCCTGCCACAGGCAGTGGTATTCAGCCTTGTTGTCACACGAGCCGGTTGCGTGCTGAACGAGCTTCAGAGCCTGGCTGCCGTCGGCGCTCGTGACGGTGAAGTGGACGTGGCAGTCGTACTGCTGGGTGTCGGCGGTCTCGACGCACGTCACGGCAGTGATCTTCGCGGTCGCGCCGGGATGGGCCTGCGCAACGGTGGCTTGAAGCTGCTTCTGCCCATCCTCGCCATGTGGGTGCGCCGGTCGGCAAGGCAGCACCGCTCATCGCTGCGGCTCCGGTAGGCATGGCCGCCGCTCCGCTCGCTGCGGTGTGACCGGTCCAGGTCGAGCCGTCCCAGTAGCGCTGCTGCGCAGCGTCGGACGGGTCGGGATACCAGCCTGCGGGCGGCTGTGCGGCGGCAGGCGGCTGTACGTCACTCGAGACCCGATTGTCGCTTTGGCGTCGACTCAGGCGATTCTGATGGGGTGTTGTCACCGCTGACTGCCGCCCGGTTCGTCAGTGCATGGCACTTCGACCCGTGGGTGACCGGGGTGTCGGCGGTCGTTCTCGGGGCGTACCTCTTGGGCGTACGCCGGCTGCGTGCCCGCGGCGAGGACTGGTCGTTGGCTCGGGCCGCTGCCTTCGCCGTTGTGGGTATCGGCGTGCTGGTCATCGCGTCGATGTCCTCACTGGCCGTCTACTCGCCCGTCCTGCTGTGGCCGATGGCCTTGCGCGTCACGCTGTTGCTCACCATCGTCCCGGTCGGACTTGGTCTCGGTGATCCGATCGGGCTCGTGTCGGCGTCGCTGTCTCCGGCAGGCGCCGCGCGATGGCAGGGACTGCTCCACAGCCGGCCGGTGCGGATCCTGACCTTTCCGGTGGTGTCACCGCTGCTCGCGATCGGGACGCAGTTCCTCATCTTCTTCACCGGATATCTCGGTGCGGCGCAGCACAGCGCGACGATCATGCGGTTGCTCGAGCTGCAGCTGGTCGTCACCGGCTGCCTGTTCGCCTTGCCGTTGCTCGGCGTCGAGGTGCTACCTGCTTGGTGCAGCCAGCCCGTGCGGATGACCATCGCCGCGGTCGACGGCCTGCTGGATGCGATCCCCGGCATCTCCGTGATGACGAACGGCACTCTCGTTGCGCATGGCTTCTACGCAACGGTGTCCCGGTCATGGGGGCCTACTCGCTCCTGGGACCAGACGATCGGCGGGGGACTGATGCTGACAGTCGCCGAGGTGGTTGCGGTTCCGTTCGTGGCGATTCTCTATGGCGCCTGGATTCGTGAGGACACCGATCACGCAAAGGCCGTCGACGCCGCCCTCGACGTGGCGGATGCACGTAAGCGAGCCGTCACACCGGCCGACGAGGAGCCAGTGATGGACCGGCCGTGGTGGGAGACCGATCCGGGTCCGCTTGCTGATCGAGCCGGACGCTACGGCTGGCAACCGCCGGAGGGCTGAGGCCCGGCAGGTCCGGTCTCGGCCCGTGCCGAACCATTCCCCCATGCATCTGCGCATCTTGCGGACCCTGTCGGCTGTCGTGATGTTGACGGCGGCCGTGGTCGTGCCCGCTGCCGTTGCCGATGGCATGTCGGCGGCCGCTTCGAGTGGGCTGCTCCCGCCGGCACACGACCCCTTCTACCGCTACACCGGCAAGACCCCGCTCGCGAAGATCGCGCATGGCACGGCGCTGAAGGAGCGCTCGGTGACGCTGGGGCTGGTCACCTCCGCGACGCCGCTTCCGGCGGAGCAGATCCTGTATCGGACGACCGACGCCCTCGGAAAGCCGGCGCTCAGCGTCACGACCGTGGTGCTTCCGTTGACCGCAACGGTCCTGCCCAAGGTCGCGGCCTATCTCAGCTTCTATGACGCGTTGACGCAGCTGTGCGACCCGTCGTACACGCTGCGCGGCGGCGACGCCGGAAGCTTGAACGAGTCGACGGCGGAGATCGAGCAGGCGCTCGTGGAGTCGCTGCGCGCGTCGGGTGACATCGTGACGATCCCGGACTTCGAGGACGAGCGGGTCGACTATGTCGCCGGCACCGAGTCCGGGATGAGCGCCCTCGACGGCATCACCGCGACGCTGTCCGTGTTGGGCTTGAGCAACGCGACGCCGATCGGCTTGATGGGTTACTCCGGCGGGTCGATCGCCGCGGACTGGGCCTCGGAGCTCGCACCCCAGTACGCGCCTCATCTGGACCTTGTCGGGACGGCGATGGGTGGGATCCCGGTGGACCTCGCCCACAACCTCCGCTACATCAACGGCAGCGCGTCGTGGTCGGACGTCATGCCCGCATCGATGGTCGGGATCACGCGGTCGTTCCACATCAGGTTCGCAAAGTACCTCTCGCGGTACGGCAAGAAGATCGTTGCGGCCGAGTCCCACGAGTGCATTGGCCAGTTCCAGGGCGCCTATCCGCACCTGACGGTCGAGCAGTTGCTCAAGCCGCGGTACGCCGACGTCTACCGAATCCCGATCTTCCGGCGAACGTTGAACAAGCTGATCATGGGCTCAGCGCCCGGTCATCCGGCGGAGCCGATGCTGATGGTCGCGGGCAACGTCGACGGCACGGGCGACGGAGTGATGGTCGAGCAGGATGAGCAGCAGCTTGCCTACGAGTACTGCCACCAAGGAGTTCCGGTCGAGTTCGAGCAGCTGAAGAAGCTCGACCACGACAATGCGGGTGTCGCGTTCTTCCCCCAGGGCATTGCCTATCTGCAGGCCCGGTTCTCTGGAGGACCGACCGAAAGCAACTGCAGCACCATCCAGCGCGGCAACTCCCTGGCCCCCCTGAAATAGTCGAGCGCATGAAGCCGCTGAGGGTTCTCGGTCCATGTCTTGCACTGACCGCCGGTTTGGCAGTCGCGGTGCCGGGAGCTGCGTCGGCCGATCAGGCAACGGCCTCCGCGCCCGTCGGTGCGCCTGCCGTGCTGACGGCACCGACGAGCCTGGTCAACCTGACGCCGACGTTGCCCCAGGACGTCATTGCGGCGAGCACCGCGACGGACAGCAAGTGGAAGCCGGAGCACGCGATCTACGGCACGGCCTCCCGCAACAACATCGCGATCAAGGGCGCCGGCGGGACGATCATCCGGGTCAACGAGATCTACCCGACGACGAAGGACGGCCGGCCGGCCAAGGGCAAGTTCCCGGTCGTCATGACGATGACGCCGTACGGCAAGGGGTCCGGCGGGAAGAGCAAGCCCGGCTCGGCGCAGAACTCGGGAGGCGGCAGCGTCACTGGCGGCGCCGACGACTATCTCGTCGAGCGTGGCTACCTCAACGTCGTCGAGGATGTTCGCGGCACTGGCAACTCGAACGGCCAGTTCGGGTTGTTCGACCCGATCCAGCAGCAGGATGCGATTCGCGTCCTGCACTGGGCGGCACACCTGCCGCATTCCGATGGTCGCGTCGGCACGTACGGCCCGTCCTACCTCGGCATCGACCAGGCGCTGCTCGCCGGGGCCGTCGGCAAGCACTCGCCGCTCAAGGCGATCTTTCCGATGGTCACCGCCAACGACTCCTACCGCGACACCTCGTTCATGGGTGGTTTGCTCGACGCGGAGTTCAGCGTTACCTACCTCGGGCTTACGGGCGGACTGAACACAGCGAACCCGCTCTTGGACGCCGTCAGTGACACCCAGACGCTCGAGGATCTGCTGAACGTCACGACCGACCACGCCAACGGACTCGCGAGCTTCGATGCGGCCTTCACTGCCGAGACACTCGGCGGCGGCGACTCGGCGTACGACCAGACCTACTGGAAGCAGCGGGCGCCGCAAGGAATCCTCGAGCGGATCGTCGCTAACCGCATCCCGGCGTTTCTCGTCGGTGGCGAGTTCGACATCTTCCAGCACGGGGAGCCGATCAACTACGCCGAACTGCAGAACGTCTGGGACCACCGCAGCGCGACGGCACCGATGCTGGCCAACCAGCCGGTCACCGGTCGCTACCAGCTGATCGACGGCCCCTGGGAACACCTCAACGGCTCGAGCGTCAACGTCGACTCCCTCGAGCTCGAGTGGTTCGACACCTGGCTCAAGCACGAGCACACCGGCATGGCGCGCACCCGGACGCCGCTGCACTACTACGACCTCGGAACCGGCAGGTTCGACGAGACCACGACGTACCCGTTCACGAACAGCACACCCACGCGGCTCTACCTCAATGGCGACAACACACTGACCACCAGTCCGGCGATCCACCCGAGCAGCGCAAGCCTGCTGTGGCTGCCGACCGGCGTGCCGTGTGGGCGGCCCGTCGACCAGTGGGCGCTCGGTGGGGTCTCCATTCCCTCGCATCTCGTCGGCCTGGTGGCGCCGTGCGCCGACGGCGACGACCTGTCGCAAATCGGTCCCGGGGAGGTCAGCTTCACGACCGCACCGTTTGCTAACGCCAAGGCGATCGCCGGACCGATCAGCGCGACGATCTACGCGACGTCGACTACCGCTGAGACGCAGTGGGTCGCGGAGGTTGAGGACGTCACTGCGAGCGGGCTGTCGTACCCCCTGACCGAGGGTGCACTGCTCGGTTCGCTGCGCGCGGTCAACCCGGCGCGGAGCTGGACGGAGAAGGGTGTCACGGTGCTGCCGTACCACCCCTACACGCAAGCATCGGCGAAGCCGGTTGTGCCGGGTCAGCTCACGAAGTACGAGATCGAGATCTTCCCGACGCTCGCCACCATCGGAAAGGGTGATCGACTGCGGGTCACGCTCTCGACGTCGGATGTACCGCACCTCCTGCCGCTGCCCAGCCAGCTGACCGAGTTGGCTGGCGGCTCGTACTCGATCAAGTTCTCTCCTCGGCAGCGGTCCTCGCTCAATGTCGAGTTCCGCAAGCCATGAGCGCCGAGGTCATCGCATCGGCGATCACGGCAGCGGGAACGCTCGTGCTCGCGGTTGCCACGTTCGTCTCGACCCGGTCGGCGAACCGCGCGGCGCGATTTGCCGAACGTTCCCTGCTCGCCGGGATTCGTCCCGTGCTGATGGGCGCACGCATCGACGACCCAGAGCAGAAGGTCGGGTTCGCCGACGACAAGTGGGTTCACCTCAAGGGACCGATGGCTGCCTTCGAGGTCGGCGACGATGCTGTCTATCTCGTGATCCCGGTGCGCAATGTTGGGAGTGGTTTGGCGATCCTGCAGTCATGGGATCCCCTGTCGGAGCGGGTAACCGGCGACGCAGCGGCGGCTCATCGTGACCCGAAGATGTTCCGGCGGCAGAGCCGCAGCATCTACGTCGCGCCCGGCGACGTCGGCTTCTGGCAGGGCGCATTCCGCGACCGCGGCGATCCGCTGTACGACGCCTTTGCCAAGGCAGCCAAGGACCGCGTGCCGGTGATGATCGACGTGCTGTACAGCGACATGCATGGCGGGCAGCGGTCGATCACCCGCTTCACCGTGTTGCCGGCAACGGACGACCGTTGGATGTCGACGGCCGGTCGCCATTGGATCCTCGACGGCGAAAGCCCGAGATGAGCGGAGAGACGATGTTGCGACGGATCGTGACCACCCTGACCGCGATGGCGTGTCTCAGCGGAACCGCAGCCGGCATGGCGGGCGCCGCAGACGTCACGAATGCCAACTATCAGCCGCTGCCTGCCGCCGTGGTCCGTGATCTCGCGGTGCCGGTCTCGACGCTTGACGCTGTCGGCGCGGGCAAGCCGAACGGACAGCCCAACCAGGCGCCGAGACTCTCGACCGAGCGAAGGATCCGAGAGGACGGCAAGCCCGAGGTCGCGTACGTGCTGGGCGAGTTCTGCCCGTACTGTGCAGGGGAGAGCTGGGCGTTAGCGGTGGCACTCTCGCGATTTGGCACCTTCATCGATCTCGAGACGTTGACGTCGAACTCCGAGGACGCCCCGCCGAGCATTCAGACGATCTCGTTCCGCCGCGCCGCCTACGAGAGTCGCTACCTGGCGTTCGACCCGATCGTCGACGAGGACGCCAACTTCAAGCCAGTCGAACACGTGCCGGCGAAGGTCATGCCTGCGTGGAACAAGGCCCACAACGGCTTGCCGTTCATCGACTTCGGTGGGCGCGCGGAGCTGACGACGTCCTCGTTCTCGCCGACGTTGCTCAAGGGCCTGTCGAGGGTGCAGATCGCGAGCGACCTCGCCCATGCCGGTCGGCCGGTTGCGCAAGCCATCGATGGGACCGCCAACCAGTTGACCGCAGCGATCTGCCTGGTGACCGGCAACAAGCCGGGAAAGGTCTGCCGCAGCAAGACCGTCGCTGCGATCCAACACTCGCTGCGGAGCTAGTGGGTCGCCGTCCACTGATCGAGCACTTGCTTGGCTGCCGGGCGGACGCCGAGGTCGAACAGCGGCGGTGCGAGGTTCTTGAAGATCAGCGCCGGCCGCAGCCATCGCGGGATGAAGATCTCCGGCGTACCGCGCTCGATCGATCGGATCGTGCGCTTCGCCACATGCGCCGCGGACACGGGCTTCGGGAAGCTGCGGTCGTAGGGGTGACCACGCGCCTCACCGAACGCCGTCGCGACCGGGCCGGGGTTGATCAGGCAGATCTTCACCCCGTACGGCGCGACCTCCGCGCGGATCGTCTCGCTGAGCCCGACGACGGCGAACTTGCTGGCGCAGTACGCCGCCTCGCCTGGCGCCCCGATGCGACCCGCGATCGAGGTCATGTTGACGATCACGCCGCTGCCGCGCGTCTGCATGTCCGGCAGCACTTCCACCATCGCGTTGGCAACGGCGGCGACGTTGACCGGCCACAGCTTCGCCAGGTCCTTCGCACCGCCGTCCACGAACGGGCTGTAGGCGCCGATTCCAGCGTTGTTGACCAGCACGTCGATCGGCCCGAGCTCGTCGCGTACCCGCCGTAGCGCGGCAACGAGGTCGTCAGGCTTGGTGACGTCGACCGGTACGACGAGAGACTCCGTCGGCAGCTCTGCCGCGAGCGTGGTCAGCTCTTCAGCGTTGCGCGCGAGAAGACCGAGCCGGGCGCCCTTCGCCGCTGCCTGCCTCGCGACCTCGGCGCCGATCCCGCGCGACGCTCCGGTCACAACGAGGACTGCGTCCGACCACTTCATGACTACTTCTGGTTCGCGGCCGGGCGGTAGCTCCGGCATGGCTCGTTGCGCAACGACCCGCAGGCCGGGATGCCGGTCGGAACCGATACACCTGGGACGACCGGCAGGTAGAGGCTCGACGGAGCCGTCTTGGAGAACTCGATCGAGACGTTGCTCGTACCCTTCGCAGGCTTCGGCTTCGAGAAGGACCAGATCGGCTGGGTGCCGTTAGGTGCCGAGAGCGTGATCCGGATTCGGGTGCCCGCGCGGTAGACGTGACCCTCGTAGTAGAGCGGGATCACGACCTTGACGAACTTGCCCTTCGGCATCGGTGCCGAGTCCGACTGCTTGTAGCTGGGTACCGGAGCCAGCAGCGTGCTCGGCTGGGCCAGGATCGTGTTCTTGCCGGTTGCCAGCTTGCGCTCGCTCGCCCTGATCCAGCCGTTCTGCACGAAGACCTCGTGATTGCCGGGGTCGATCTCGCTGACCGTCGCCTGCAGGTCGACGTCGGGCGTCGAGGACTTCACCCAGAGATGGATCGCGCCGGCACCGATGACCGTGGTGTCGTGCGTCAGCGGCGGAGTCACGTAGGAGACCGCCGTACCGTTCGGGTTCTGCGCCCACTTCCAGTCCCACTGCGACGCGTTGCCCCACTCACCACCGGTGCCGGTGTTGCTGCCGTAGTCGGTCAGCGCCTGCGCATGGGGGTTCGACACGTATGAGTCGATGCCGCCTGATACGGGAGCGTGGCTGGTCAGCGTGCCCTTTGGCCCGAGGTACCAACGCTGCGCGATGGTGCCGGGGATCGGGAAGCTCGAGAACGCCTTCTCGAAGGCCGGGTACGGGTTGCCCGGCGTGACCTGGCCGAGCGGAGATGCGCCCGCGCCGTTGTCGAACATCACCCGGATCGACGGGATCTTCTCGAACGCGGACAGGGCACCTGAGTAGGTCGGCTGGAGCTGGATCGGGTCCACTGGCAACGTCACGACATCGCTGAGCGGCGTACCCATGCCCATTTGATAGACGACATCCGCCGCGGCGTTGATCACGGCCGCATTGATCAGAGGCGTCTGGTGTGCGACGTACAGCTCCAGGAAGTCATACCAGCGATCGAGGGTGTACGGATCGAGTGAGTCGAAGTGCACGCCGTTGGTGAAGGTGAACCACCTGTGCTTCGTGCCGGTGAAGTGCGCGGCGAGGTCGGCGCAGTGACCGCCGGTCTGCTCGTCCTCGAACTGGCAGGCCATATACGTCGGCACGTCGATCTTGTGCACGAACGTGATCGGGTCCAGCGGATCCGCAAAGCCCGGGTGGTAGTGGGTGTTGGCCCGGATGGTGGCCGGCAGGTTCTCTGCCTCACCGTGCAGGACCTGGTTGGCCTTGCAGGTCTGATCACCCGACTGGATCTGCTTGTAGGCCCACGGCTGGCCTGAGTGCGGCCCGGCCGGCAGGGCGTCGAACTGGCGCTCGTTGGCCCAGGCAACCGCGAAGCCGGTGTTGAGGATGCCGCCGGGCTCGAGTGTCGTCGCGGTGGCGTCCAGCACCGACAGCGGAGCGATCGCGGCCAGGGCCGGAGGACGGGTTGCAGCCGTGAACAGCTGGCTGATGCCGCCGTAGGAGATGCCCATCATGCCGACCTTGTGACCCTTGACCCAGGGCTGGCGGGCGACGGTCTGAATGATGTCGTAGCCGTCGAGCGACTGCAGCGGCTCGAAGAAGTTGAAGGCGCCGCCCGAGCAGCCGCTGCCGCGCATGTTCACGTCGACGACGGCGAAGCCCATCAGGTTCGCGATGACCGCGATGCCGTTCTCCGGCCCGGACGGGTTGGCGTAGCCGTAGCCGGCGTACTCGATCAGCGTCGGGTACGGCGGGGCGTAGTCGGGGATACCAGCTGGCAAGGTGACGTTGGGCAGGCCGAGGCCTGCCGGACTGGTCGGCGGGTGAACGTCGTAGGCGAGCTTCGTGCCGTCGCGCATCGTGATGTAGCCGTAGCCCGAATCAGGGATCGACTGGTTGTAGACGCTCGGGTCCCATGGCGCGGACCGGTCGGTGTGCACTGTCACCGGCTTGCTCGTGGCGGCACCTGCCGTCACGCGGTAGCCGCTCGCCGCCTTGACTTTGTAGAAGACGACGCCGCCGAGGGAGTCGGCCGCCTTCTTCGTGACCACGTGCCCGGCGGAGTTGGTCAGCTCGGTCGTCTCGCCCGGGGTCACCCCCGTGACGTAGACCTCGTTCACGGTGCCGCGCACGACCATCGGCCCCACCTTCGCGTGCGGGCTCGCAGCCGCCGCTGCGATCGTGACGAGCAGGCTCGCGAGCAGCGCCGAGACAGCTGCGATCGTGCGACCCGCGGTGTGCTTGCGAATCCAGTGGCGTGACCTCATGGTTCTGACCATTCGTCGCCCCGGCCGCCGTCCCTTCTCGCGCCGGGCGGTTAGCGGCTGCGCCGGCTGTAGCCGACTGGGCAAGGCGCAGCAGCGCGAGCCACTCCGCCGATCTGCGCCGGCTCCGCGATCGGCCGGTCGCGCCAGAGCGGTGTGAGGTCGAACGCTCCGAACATCGCCGCCATCGTGGCGGTCATTGCCGCAAGGGAGAACGGCTGCGCCGGGCATGAGTGCTTGCCGTGGCCGAAGGACGTGACGAGCTCCTCCGCCGCGAGGCTCGTGGTGTCAGCGAGCCGCCACCTATGCCAGCGTTCCGGACGCCATTGCGTGAGATCCGGTGCCGATGACGTGTTGGTCAACGGGAGCAGCGTCGCGATCGTGACGCCGGCGCCGACGGCGAGGTCGCCGTTGCTGGTCTCGAGGACGACCGGTTCGAGGACGTAGCGCGCCATCAGCGACCGCTGCGCCAACCTTGTCGACTCCAGCGCGCAACTCTCGGCGAGTTCGCGGTCTCCCGCGACCACCGCATCGGCGTACGACGGGTGCTCGAGCAGATCGATCAGCGCCCAGCCGAGCGCCGCGAACAGGTTCGACATCGACGCGACGTGGATCAGTGCGACGTCTCGTGCCACACCGATGCGCGCGACATCGGCCGGCTCTTCGCTCCACGCCTCGATGATCCGCGCGAACAGCGGGTGATCCTCGTCATCGAAGTCGGCGACGCTCGCCCCGACGATCTCGGTGATCGCCTCCAGCGCAGCACGTTCGGCTTCCTTGTCAGACGCCAGCAGCGCCGCCATCACGTCCGGTCGGACGAAAGCCTCCGAGCCATCGAGGGCATCGAACGCGGCGATCAGGCTGTCGAGGTTGTCGGGTGCCGCGGCAGCTGGACCTGCCCATGAGGACAGCCCGATGCGATGCCCGAGCCGACGACAGAATGCGAACACCTCGAGCTCGCCGTCATTGCCCAGAGCGGCGAGCTCGGCATTCAGCGCGTGATGCAGGTTGGTGAGGTAGTTGGCGACGTCGTCTCGGGCGAACAGATCGTGGGGGAGCACTCGGCGGCCGTCGAAGATCGCGTCGGGCATCTTGCGCCGGAGCATTCGCCAGTCCGCAACGCCCTTGCTTGCCGAGACCTCCGGCAGTCGATAGAACGACCGGACGCCGACCGGGTCGAGGGTGAACAGATACCGGTCCGGGCCGCTGTCGATGACGAACGTGTCGCCGTACTCATCCCGCGCCGAGGCGATCGCTGCCACCGGATCAGGGATCAGTTCGTCCCATGGCATCGCCCGGCCGGCCGCGATCTGCGGCATCGGGTCGATCGGCGGGCGGCTCACGTCGCCGATCATGTCGGCTCAGGGCTTCTTGCGCAGTCCGTCGATCAGTTGGCTGAGGAGCGCACGGGCGCCGTCGAGCGCCGCCGTCGGATCCGGCGCGTTGGCGGCGGACAGGCCTGCCTCGGTCAGCGCCGCGAACAGGACGCGTGCGGTCAGCTCCTCGTCGTGGATCTCGAATCGGCCGGTGCTTGCGAGGTCGGCGAGACCACCCTTCATCAGGCCCATGAAGAAGGTCTCGTCGATCTCCTTCCAGCGCTCCCAGCCCAGAGCCGCGGGGGCCTCCTCGAGTGCGATGCGGCGGAACTGCGGGTCGAGGCACTCGATGAGAAAGGTGTCGATCCCTGCGAGAACCATCTGTTCCATGTCGGCCGTCGACTCGATGACGGCGACCACCCGGGCGAGCAGTCGCTCCTCCATCGCGATGAACGCAGCCTCGAACAGCTCGGCCTTGTTGGCGAAGTGGTGGTAGACGCCGCCCTTGGCCACTCGCGCCTGAGTGGCCACCGCGTCGATCGTCGTGGCGGCGTACCCCCCGCCGGCGAAGAGCTCGATGGCGGCGGCAACGACGGCAGCGCGGGTCTGCTCGGCGTACTCGTCGCGCCGTGACTTGCCAGCCATGGCTCGCAAGCATACGGTGGACCGACCAAGAGTCGTTGACCGACCAACAGTCGGCGAAATGAGAGGGAGATCCCCACATGGCGTCCGAGATGACCGTCCGCACTGTCGATATCCCTGCGGGGCGAATCGAGATCCACGAGGTCGGCGATGGCGCGCCACTGCTGTTCCTTCACGGTGCCCTGGCCGGCTGGCAGGTCTGGGAACCGGTTGCGGTGCCGCTCGCGGCTCGTGGCTACCGCGTGATCATGCCGACGCTTCCGCTTGGCGCTCACCGCTACCCGATGGCGTCGGGCACCGACCTCACGCCGCCCGGACTGGCAAAGCTCGTGGTCGACCTCGTCGCCGCCCTCGAGATCGAGCGGCCGACGCTGGTCTCCACCGACACGTTCACGGCGATCAGCCAGATGGTGCTGACATTGCACCCAGGAGTCGCCGGAGGGGCCGTCCTGACGAGCGGCGACTGCTTCCGCTACTTCTTCCCGCCGATCTTCCGGCACTTGCAGGCACTCGGATACGCGCCCGGGCTGCTCGCGCGAATCGGCAAGATGACGCGCAACGAGCGCACTCGCCGCTCGCCGCTGGGCTTCGGCCTGCTCACTCATCGCGGAGTGTCCGACACGGTCGCGATCGACTGGACCGAGTCGCTGATCAACAACCGCGAGGTACGCCGCGACGCCGCGGCCGTGCTGCGCGGGATCAACACGAGGCACACGATGGCTGCGGCGAAGGCGCTGCCCGAAGTCGACGTACCGGTGATGTTGGTGTGGGGCGAGGACGACAAGGCGTTCCCGATGAAGCTGGCCCGGCGACTCGCCGCGCTGATGCCCGACAGTCGGCTCGAGACCGTTCCAGGGTCGGCAACGTTCGTCTCGCTCGATGCGCCCGAGGTGCTGGTCGACCTGATCGCCGACTTCGTTCCGGCACACGTGGCGCGCTAGACAGGGACCGGAGCCAATAGCCTCGCGCTCATGAAGCATCACGTCGTCGATGCGCGAGGAACGCGGATTCACTGCGTGGAAGCAGGGTCCGGGCCGCTTGTCCTGCTGGTCCATGGCTTTCCTGAGTCCTGGTACTCCTGGCGCCACCAGATACCAGCGATCGCCGACGCCGGTTTTCGGGCAGTGGCAATCGACGTGCGAGGTTACGGCCGCTCATCCGCGCCACTCGAGGTCGAGGCGTACGGGATGGTTCATCACGTCGGCGACAACGTCGGGGTGGTCGAGGCGCTGACCGGCCCCGGGTCGCAGGCCATCATCATCGGTCACGACTGGGGCTCGCCGATCGCGGCACACTCTGCGTTGCTCCGACCCGACTTGTTCACCGCCGTGGCGATGCTGAGCGTTCCGTACAACGCGCCCGGTGGTCCGCGTCCGACCGAGGCCTTCGCCCGCTTCGGGGAGGCGACGAGCCAGCTGACCGGGTTGGAAGAAGAGTTCTACATCAACTACTTCCAGCAACCCGGACGGGCCGAGCGGGAGTTCGAACTCGACGTACGAGCCGGGCTCCTCAAGTTCTATGTCGGGGCATCGGCAGACGCGCGTCGAAGTACGGATGGCGGAACGACGGCGACCCTGGCGAAGGGGACGCTGCTGCTGGACCGGGTCACGCTGCCCGATGCGTTGCCGAGCTGGTTGACCGAGGCTGATCTCGACTTCTACGCCGAGGAGTTCGAGCGGACCGGGTTTCGAGGCCCGCTCAACCGGTATCGCAACGTCGACCGCGACTGGCTCGATCTTCGCGCGTGGACCGGTGCGCCGATTCGGCAGCCCTCGCTGTTCATTGCTGGTGACCGCGATGGTCCGGCGATGTGGGGCAAGGGAGCCATCGGCAGATTCCCGGAGAGCCTGCCCGGCCTTCGAGGGAGCCACATTCTCGAGAAGTGTGGTCACTGGGTGCAGCAGGAAAAGCCCGAGGAAGTCACGCGACTCCTGGTCGACTGGCTCGAGTCGCTAGAGCAACGCTGACTTGTCAGACTCTGACGCTGCTATGGCGTGCTGAGAGTCTGACAAGTTGAAGGTGATAGCGGAGCTGTCACCTCGGGCCGTCGACGTTGATGACGACTGGGCCGGTCCCGCGGCGTACCAGGACGACCTCGGCCGGGTCGCTGCTCGAGTTGCCTTCGCGGTGCACTGTGTGGGCCGGGATATGAACGAAGTCGCCGACCTCTGCCCGGGTGAGACCGTCCGCGGTCTCGACGTCGAACGCGCCCTCGACGACATAGATGATCGAGTCGTACTCGCCGTGGTGGTGCCAGCCGCTGACGACGCCCGGTCCGGTCTTCGCGGTTCCTGACCAAAGGTCGCCGTGCACGATCGCGGCGGCGCGCTCGATCCCGGGTGTCGGGTCAGCCGGAGTGCGCTCGGCGGGAGTGACACGGCGTACCGGAGACTGAGCCATTCCGGCAGCGTAAGCCGGCCAACTTCGGAGCGGGCGACGGGAATCGAACCCGCATATCCAGTTTGGAAGACTGGGACTCTAGCCATTGAGCTACGCCCGCGAGCCGTACCCGACCTAGGATCGGTGGGTACGCCGCGGGGCGTAGCGTAGTGGCTAGCGCGCCTGCTTTGGGAGCAGGAGATCGGGAGTTCGAGTCTCCCCGCCCCGACTGCGCTCCACGCTTGAAGCCCGTCCTCACGCAACACCCACCTTTCACAGGAGAACCGCGCCGTAATGAAGAGCGCCGTCGAGACCCTCGGCCCCACTCGCGTCAAGCTGACCGTGGAGGTGCCCTTCGACGAGCTCGAGCCGGCTCTCACTGCGGCTTACCGCAAGATCGGCCAGCAGGTGCGGATCAAGGGGTTCCGTCCGGGCAAGGTGCCTGCACGACTGATCGACCAGCACGTCGGACGCGGCGCCGTGCTCGAAGAGGCCGTCAACGAGTCGCTTCCGACCTTCTACAGCAACGCCGTTCGCGAGCAGGAGCTCGAGATCCTCGGTCACCCCGAGATCGAGGTCACGAACTTCGCCGACGGTGACCAGCTGGCGTTCACCGCGGAGGTCGACGTCCGCCCCGAGATCGAGCTGCCGGACTACGACGGCCTGCCCATCTCGGTCGAGGACGCCGATGTCGACGAGGCCGACGTCGAGCAGCAGCTCGAGGGCCTGCGCGACCGGTTCGCGACGCTCGCCGGCGTCGAGCGCGCGGTTGCCTCCGGCGACTTCGTCTCCATCGACCTCGCTGCCGTCCTCGACGGCAAGCCCGTCGAGGACGCCTCGGCGAACAACCTGTCCTACGAGGTCGGCAGCGACGCACTCGTGAGCGGCCTGGACGACGCGGTCATCGGGCTGGCGGCGGGGGAGTCGAAGGACTTCGACACTCAGCTGCGCTCCGGCGAGGACGGCGGCGAGGCCGCAACGGCGACCGTCACGGTTCGTGCCGTCAAGGAGAAGCAGGTTCCCGAGCTCGACGACGACTTTGCGCAGACCGCGAGCGAGTTCGACACCATCGACGAGCTCCGCGCGGACGTCCGCGACCGCTTCGCGCGGGTGAAGGCGCTGACCCAGGGCGTGCAGGCGCGGGAGAAGGTGCTGGAGACGCTGCTCGAGAAGATCGAGGTCCCGGTGCCCGAGCACGTCCTCCACGACGAGGTTCATTACCGCCAGGGCGAGCTCGAGAGTCAGCTCGAGGCCGCCGGCATCACCAAGGACGACTACGCCAAGGCCGAGGACACGACGCCCGAGGCGATCGACTCCGAGCTCGAGGAGAACGCCGCCAAGGCGATTCGTTCGCAGTTCATCCTCGACGCGATCGCAAAGAAAGAGGAGGTCGGCGTCGACGAGTCCGACCTCACCGAGGAGATCGTCCGCCGCGCCGCCCGCTCCGGTATGCGCGCCGACGCCTACGCCCAGCAGATCGTGAACGCCGGCGCGCTCGGCTCGTTGATGTCGGACATCCTGCGTGGCAAGGCCCTCGCCATGGTGATGGAGCGAGCGAAGATCACCGACGCCTCAGGACGCCCGGTCGACCTCGACCAGCTCACCGGTCGCGCCGAATCGATCGAGCCGATCGAAGTGCACGACCACGACCATGAGGGTCATGACCACGATCACGAAGGTCACGACCACGATCACGACGAGAGCGACGCCGCCGAGTAGTTCTGAGCGGCGCTGGCGATGACGTTGGCGAGTTCGACTACGCGACGCAGATGAACCAGCTCGACCTGTAGGAACATCGGTCCGTCGGCACGGCCTAGGTAGAGGTAGTGGCGTCCCCACTGCACACTTACGACCTCGTACGTCGCACCGTTCGGGCACTGCGCCGTACCTCTGCGCGGCAGCGGGCCCAGCGGTTCGGGCATCCCAGCCGGAAGCGGCTTCGGGGCCCCGGGCGTCGCATGAAGCGGTGTAGCGCCTGCCTCGGGCGTTGCGATGGCGGCCCAGTCGGCGCACCACAGCGACGGCGCTAGAGAGACGAACGTTGGCATCGCGTTGATCGGCTCCGCCGCGACGCGGGCAAGCAGGTCGAGATCGCCGCGCTGCCCGGTGACCTGGACGGTCTTGCGCAGGTTGAGCACCTCTGCGCCCGCGCTGGCGAGCTCCTTGGTCAGCAGGTCGGGCTGGTTGTTCGGCAGGTCGACGATCAGGTCGTCCACCACGTGGTCGTCGGCGGTGGCGAGCACCTCGATGTCGACGATGTTGCCGCCGAGGTCGGCGATTGCCTTGGCCATGCCGAGCAGCGAGCCGGGCCGGTCGAGCACGCTGACTCGGGCGCGCAACAACACGGGAGGTCCTTTCGATAGGCGTCTTCGACCGTCACTTTGCCCGCCTCATGTTGCGGGGACGTGAACGGGCTCCCCGCGGCGCGGCGTATTCCCACGGCGTGTGCCGCAATGCGCTGAGCGAACCGCGCAAGCCCACAGCGAACATGGGGCCTGGCGCACCCGAACCTGCCGGTGGCGGAGGTTAGTGTCGTCGCATGAGTCCATTGACCCCGGACATGCGCGGCGGAGGCTCCGGCCTCAACCTCAACGACTCGGTCTACGAGCGGCTGCTCCGCGAGCGGATCGTCTTCCTCGGCAGCCAGGTCGACGACCCGATCGCCAACCAGATCTGCGCCCAGCTCCTGCTGCTGTCGGCGGAGGACCCGGAGCGCGACATCTTCCTCTACATCAACTCACCCGGCGGATCCGTCAGTGCCGGCATGGCGATCTACGACACCATGCAGTTCGTTGCGAACGACGTCGCCACCGTCGCCGTCGGCCTCGCTGCCAGCATGGGTCAGTTCCTGCTGTGCGCCGGCGCGACCGGGAAGCGTTACGCCACCCCGCACGCGCGGATCATGATGCACCAGCCCTCCGGCGGTATCGGTGGCACTGCAAGTGACATCGCGATCCAGGCTGAGCAGATGCTCTACACGAAGAAGATCATGCAGGAGCGGATCGCCTTCCACACCAACCAGACGGTCGAGCAGATCGAGCGCGACTCGGATCGTGACCGCTGGTTCACCGCCGACGAGGCCAAGGAGTACGGCTTCGTCGACCATGTAGTTGCGCGTGCCGCGCAGGTGCCATCCGAAGGTGCGGTTTCCTAGTCATGCACAACTCAGGGGAGACCGAGATGTCCTACTCGAGTCCGCAGGGGCGATACATCCTGCCGACATTTACCGAGCGCACGAGCTATGGCTTCAAGGAGCTCTCGCCCTACACCAAGCTCTTCGAGGAGCGCATCATCTTCCTCGGCGTGCAGATCGACGACGCCTCCGCTGATGACGTGATGGCCCAGCTGCTGTGCTTGGAGCAGATGGATCCGGATCGAGACATCTCGATCTACATCAACTCCCCGGGCGGCTCGTTCACCGCGCTGACGGCGATCTATGACTGCATGCAGTTCATCCGGCCGGAGATCATGACGGTGTGCCTCGGTCAGGCGGCCTCAGCGGCTGCCGTGCTGCTAGGTGCGGGCACGGCGGGTAAGCGCCTGGCGCTGCCGAACTCCCGGATCCTGCTGCACCAGCCCTACAGCGAGGGTGGCGGCCAGGGCAGCGACATCGAGATCCAGGCTCGCGAGATCCTGCGGATGCGCTCGCTGCTCGAGACGATGATCTCCCACCACACCGGACGTACGCCGGAGCAGGTGAAGGAAGACATCGAGCGCGACAAGATCCTCACCGCTGAGGAAGCGCTCGAGTACGGACTGATCGACGAGGTCATCCGCAGTCGCAAGCTCACCGCTGTTGCGACCGCTTCGTAGGTTTCCGCAGAGGGCCCGACACGCCAGTCGGGCAATCCGGAATCGCATTTAAGGGTGCGATGTCGGTCCGGCGCGATACCGTCGTACCGAGCCTGACGCTCCGGCGGACGGGTCATCCCAGGCTGGGCTTGCTAACGGCAGAGGAGATCGAGTGGCACGCATCGGCGACGGTGGCGACCTGCTCAAGTGCTCCTTCTGCGGGAAGAGCCAGAAGCAGGTAAAGAAGCTCATCGCTGGTCCAGGTGTCTACATCTGTGACGAGTGCATCGACCTGTGCAACGAGATCATCGAAGAGGAGCTCACCGAGTCCTCTGACGTCTCGTTCGACTCGCTCCCGAAGCCGCGCGAGATCTACGAGTTCCTCGACGCCTACGTCATCGGCCAGGACACTGCGAAGAAGACGCTGTCCGTTGCCGTCTACAACCACTACAAGCGGGTTCAGGCAGGCGGCACCGAGAAGGAGCCGGTCGAGCTCGCGAAGTCCAACATCATGCTGCTCGGCCCGACTGGCTGCGGCAAGACACTGCTCGCCCAGACGCTCGCCAAGATGCTCAACGTCCCGTTCGCGATCGCGGATGCCACGGCGCTGACCGAGGCCGGCTACGTCGGCGAGGACGTCGAGAACATCCTGCTCAAGCTGATCCAGGCCGCTGACTACGACGTCAAGAAGGCCGAGACCGGGATCATCTACATCGACGAGATCGACAAGATCGCCCGCAAGAGCGAGAACCCGTCGATCACCCGCGACGTCTCCGGCGAGGGCGTTCAGCAGGCCCTGCTGAAGATCCTCGAGGGCACGACGGCGAGCGTCCCGCCGCAGGGTGGCCGCAAGCACCCGCACCAGGAGTTCATCCAGATCGACACGACGAACGTGCTGTTCATCGTGGGCGGCGCCTTCGCCGGACTGGACAAGGTCATCGAGTCCCGCGTCGGCAAGAAGGGGATCGGCTTTGCCGCCGACATCCGCAGCGCGCGTGACATCGACACCATGGACACCTTCAAAGAGGTCATGCCGGAGGATCTGCTCAAGTACGGCATGATCCCTGAGTTCATCGGCCGCCTCCCGGTCATCACCAGCGTTCACAACCTGGACCGCGAAGCGCTGATCCGGATCCTCACCGAGCCGAAGAACGCGCTGGTTCGCCAGTACAAGCGGCTCTTCGAGCTCGACGGAGTCGAGCTCGAGTTCAGCGACGACGCGCTCGACGCGATCGCCGACCAGGCGATCCTGCGGGGCACC
>DATAVE010000036.1:0-54177 GCA_036267875.1 Mycobacteriales bacterium | reverse complement strand
GGTCTCGATCGAGGTCGGGACCCAGACCACCAAGGTGGGCGTTCGCGAGATCACCGGTGAGGCGCGCGACGCGATCTACGCCGAGCAGGTCAGCCGCTACCCGGGCTTCGGTGAGTACGAGGTGAAGACCGCGGGCATCCGCACGATCCCGGTTCTCGCCCTCACCCGCAGCTAGCTTGGCTAGCTGCTGACGGGCTGCGGGTCCGGGTCCGCCACGGCGGGCTGTGCGTCGACTCCCTCGACATTGACGTTCGGGAGAGCGCCGTCCAGCCAGCCGGGCAGCCACCAGTTCCGCGGCCCGAGCAGATGCATGATGGCCGGCACGACGACGGTTCGGATAATGAACGCGTCGATGATGATTGCCGCGGCGAGGCCCAGTCCGAACTGCTTGATCACCACGTTGGGTCCGAGCGCGAACGACGCGAACACCAGAATCATGATCGCCGCCGCCGCGGTGATCACCCGTCCGGTCGTCGTCTGGCCGAACGTCACCGAGTGGCGGTTGTCGCCGGTGCGAGCCCATTCCTCATGCATGCGGCTGACGAGAAATACCTCGTAGTCCATCGACAGCCCGAACAGGATCGAGATCATCAGCACTGGCACGAAAACCTCGACCGGTGCCTTGGCAGAGATCCCGAACAGCGACTTACCCCAGCCCCACTCGAACACCGCGTTCATCACGCCGAGCGCTGCGCCGACGGACAGCAGGTTCATCACCGACGCCACGAGCGGGACGAGCAGGCTTCGGAACACCAGCATCAGAAGCAGGAAGCCGAGAAGTACGACGACACCGATGAACAGTGGCAGCTTCGCCGACAGGATGTGGTTGAAGTCGGTCTGGATCGCCGTCGCGCCGCCGATCAGCACGGTGAGCCCGGTGCCGGCATCAGCGCGCGGGATGACAGTGCTACGTAGTCGCTCGAGCAGCTCGGTGGTCTCGACCGACTGTGGACTGGTGGTCGGGTAGAGGCTTGCGATCGCGACGGTCTTGGTCGGGTTCAGCGTCGGTGTGGTGACGCTGGCGACGCCGGGCTGCGATGCGAGCCGATCGGTCAGGGCGACGAACTTGGTTTCGGCGCCAGCTTTGGGAAGCTCGGCGACAAGCAGAAGCGGGCCGCTGTAGCCGGGGCCGAACCCCTTCGCGATGTCTTCGTACGCCGCGTGGGTCGTGGTACCGGACGGGTCGCTGCCCGCGTCGTCGAGTCCGAGGTGCAGGGTGAAGATCGGCAGCGCGATCACGATGACTACGCCAAGCGCAGTGATCGCCGGCAGGATCGGCCGGCGTTCGATGAACTGCGCCCACCGCTTCCAGAAGCCGACGACGTCCTCGGGGACCGGACCGGTCTCTGCCATCTGCTTGCGCTGCCGACGGCTGAAGACCTTTGTCCCGAAGAAGCCCAGCAGCGCGGGCAACAGGGTGAGTGAAGCGAGCATCGTCAGCGCGACCGTCAGAGCCGCGGACACGGCGATGCCGTAGAGGAACGTGACGCCCAGCGCGAACTGACCCAGCAGCGCGATGCAGACCGTGATCCCGGCGAAGAAGACCGACCGGCCGGCGGTGTTGACCGCGTTGACGGCCGAGGCCTCGACCGAGCTGCCTGCCCGTACTCCGGCGCGATGTCGCGTGACGATCAGCAGCGCGTAGTCGATGCCGACGCCCAGTCCGATCAATACGCCGAGGATGGTTGCGAAGCTCGCGATCGAGAACACGTGGGTCAGCAGGCCGGTCAGCGAGTAGCCGACGCCGATGGCGACGAGTGCGGTGACCAGCGGCAGGAACGCCGCGAACAGGGCACCGAATGCCACGCCGAGGACGATCAAGGCGAGGACGATTCCGATACCGGTGCTGTCGAGGCTGCCGGACTGCTGCGCCTGCTCGATGTCGTTGCCGCCGAGCTCGACTTGCAGCGTCGAGTTGTCGGCTGCCTGCGCGACGGAGATGACCTTCTTGATGTCGTCAACCGGGAGGTTCTGTCCCTGTTCGTCGAAGTTGACCGTGGCAAAGGCGATGTCGCCGGTCTTGCTGATCTGGCCCGCGCCGTGGGCGGAGTACGGGCTTGCGACGGAGCTCACGTGCGGCAGCGCGGCGATCTCGGCGAGCATTTGTACGGCCCGCTGCTTGATCGCAGGGTCAGTTACCGACCCGCTCGATGCGTCGAGCACGATCTGGTCGGAGCTGCCGGACGCCGCCGGGAACTCTCGTTGCAGCAACGTGAGGGCGTGGGCGGACTGCGTGTCCGGGAGCTGGAACTTGGTCGAGAAGCTGGTGCCGGCGATTCGACTTCCGGCAAAGGTCCCGATCAGCGCCACGAGCCAGAAGGCCAGGACCAGACGCCGATGACCAAAGCACCATGAGGCGAGGCTTTTCACGGCAAACCCTTCACGTCGGGAGGTCACTCATGGCGTGGAGTCCAGACCCGAGCGCGCCACCGATCGACCGTTGCAGTCGTTTCTGGCGGTAACTAAAGAGTACCGGCCTTGATCTGTTCGCCTCAGCGCAGGCCGTCGAATAGGTCCTTCTCCGGGAGCGGCGCGTTGGTCGTATCGCGGATCCGGACGAAGGTCTCTTGACCCATCAGCTTGGTGAAGCCGTCGAGGCCGAGCTGCAGGAAGAAGATGTTCTCGCCCTGGCTGGCGTGCGCGGCAAGCGAGTTGAACTTCTGCTCGCCGTGCGCGCTGACGTCGACCCACGTCGTGACCTGCTCGTCGGGGAGGCCGATCTCGACCTCGCCGTCTTCTTCCTTGGGCAGCTCCTCGTCCCAGTCGACGACGCCTGCCTCGCGGATGGCGTTGCCGAACTCCTCCATCTTGGACTTCGGGAAGGTGGTCCAGTACAGCTTCGCGGCGGTGCCGGTCGACTCGACCGCGGCCAGGGTGATGCGGTTCGCCTGGATGTGATCAGGGTGACCGTAGAAGCCGTTCTCGTCGTACGTCACGATCACATCGGGCTGGTACTTATCGATGAGTACGGCGAGCTTGGCCGCACCGGCTGCGACCGGCGTCGACCAGAACGAGTCGGGCGCGTCGTTGAACTCGGTCCATCCCATCATCCCGGAGTCGTGGTAACCGAGCAGCTCGAGCTCGCTGATGCCGAGGATCTCGCAGGACTTCTCGAGCTCGGGCACGCGCATCGCCACAACCGCGTCGGGGTCGTGCCCCGGCTCGCCCGGCTTCACCCCACCCGGACCGTCGCCGCAGCGCCCATCGGTACAGGTGACGAGGACCGTGCGAATGCCCTCGGCGGCGGCCTTCGCCAGCACACCGCCGGTGCCGGTCGCTTCATCATCGGGATGGGCGTGTACGGCCATCAACGTCAGAGGTCGGTCTGTCACAGCCATGAGGCTAGGTCTCGCGTCTGACGCGAATCAGAACCCGGGGAAAACGCGACGCAGATCGTCGAGGGTGACCTCGCCAGACACCCGTACCGTCTCGGGTGTGTGTGCTGGCGTGAGGCGCCCGCCGATCAGCCGGATCAGCGACTCCAGCGGGCCCTCGAAGCTCGCGGTCACGTTCTGCGGTGAGGTCGTGAGGCTCACGTTGTCGGCGATGACCAGTCCGAACTCACCGGCGTCGACGACCGCCGGGGCGGACAGCTGATCCGCCTTGCCGATGAAGCCGAGCATGAAGCTCATCCCAGTGGTGAGCTGCTCGGCTAGTACGGCGGCCGCTTCCTCGTCGAGATTGGCCGCCGGGTCGAGCGCGACCCGCACGTCCCAGCTGTGCATGGCGACCTCGTTGAGGCGCATGCCCGCGACGGTCGCGACGTTGACCGGCTCCGGCAGGAACGGCAGCTTGATCGGGGCGTTCGCGCGCTGGTCGGGAGTGAGTGCTTCGAGCGTCTCGACGAGGCGTTCGTCGTGCTCGAGGAAGCTGTTGGCCTGGTCCTGCGGGCTCATCGCGTTCCAGCGGTCCCACACACTCTGGTTGAAGTCGGGGCCGGGCTCAGGCTTGTCCTCGATGGCGGTCTGGTACGTCATCAGCGCGATCTCCGCGCCGCTGCCCAGGTGGGACAGCGTCTGGGCGACGGTCCATTCGGCAGCGCCCGATGGGCCGGTCAGCTGCGAGTCGGTGAGATTTGGTACGACGGCGGAAAGTGCGTCGTGGTGGTCGAGGAGCGCGGCGATCGTTCGATCTGCAAGTGAGGTCACTATTGCGACAAGTCGCCCGGTCGCCCGGGGTATTCCCCGTTGCGGATTGCTGTGACGACGAGATCGATCGCCCATTGCATCGTCTGGATGGCGATCGCGGGATCGGCGCTCCAGTGAGTGATCAGTCGCTCCGAAACCAGCGGGCTCCAGAGCACGTCCAGGACTGATGCCGCCGCCTGTTGTTGCGGTGTTGTCCAACCCGCGGTTGCGTCGACGACTGCGGCAAGGAGCGCCCGCCGTCGCTCGGTGTCGCTGGAGCTGATCGTCGGGTCCGCTGGCTCGACGAGGATCGGCCCGGCCGCGAACGAGGTCATCGTCGTAACGACCTGAGCCGCGACGTCGGCAATGTCGTCGAGGGCGATTCCGGCGTAGCTGACGCCGGACTGCTCGTGCAGTCGCTGCATCACTGCGGCATGCAGCTCGCGCTCGTTGGCGAAGTGGCGGTAGACCGTGCTCTCGCTGACGCCCGCGCCCTGCGCGGTTGCGCGGAAGGTCAGCTCGCTCCAGTCCCATGACGTGAAGGAATGCACCAGCTCGACGCCACTCGCGATGATCCGCTCACGGGTCTGCGCCGCGCGTTGCTGGCGCACGGGACTTTCGTAGCGCCGTCGCCCGGTCGTCTGTGGCGCAGCGCTGTCAGAGGTCATTGACATCTCTCCCGATTCGCGGAACCTTACTCCCACCAATAGGGAGAGACGTTGGACAGCCCTGCCGAGTTGATGGCCGCCGCCCGTGACGAGACGGGGCTCGATGACTTTGGCGATGACAGCTTCCGTGACGGGCTCGACCGGCTTTGCCACGCGTTGCAGACCGAAGCCAAGCTCAACGACGTCGGCGAGTTCGCATTGCCGCAGTTGCTCGGCAAGCTGCTCACCAACCGGCTGCAGATCGAGGATTGGTACCGCCGTCACCCGGAGATCGACGACGAGCTGATCGAGTCGCCGCTGATCGGGCTCGGCCTGCCGCGCACCGGCTCGAGTGCGTTGTCACACTTGCTCGCCGAGGACCCGAATGCGCGGTCGCTGCGGGTCTGGGAGGCCGGGCGTCCTTGCCCGCCACCCGCGACGGTGGAAGGACCCGATCCACGGATCGCCGAGGTCGAGTTCAACATGGCCATGCAGCACGAGATCGCGCCGCGGCTGGCACAGCTCGTGCCGATGGCGCCGAATGGGCCTGAGGAGTGCCAGGACCTGATGGCTCTGGACTTCAAGTCGCACTACTTCCAGGCGTTCGCCAACATCCCGTCGTACTCCGACTGGCTGGTCGAGGCCGACCTTCGTTCGACGTACGCATATGAAAAGCGCGTGCTGAAGCTGCTGCAGTGGCGTCAGCCGCGCCAACCTTGGCGGCTGAAGTGCCCGACGCACCTGCTGTTCTTGCCGGCGCTGAACGAGGTCTTCCCCGACGCGCGGTTCGTGATGACGCACCGCGACCCGACCGACGTGATGGTCTCCGTTGCCGACCTGTGCGCCGTCGTGCAGCAGATGTTCGCCGACGAGGTCGACCTGCCGTATCAGGGTCGGCTCAACGTCGAGCACTGGTCGCTCGGCATGCATCGGGCGATGGAGTTTCGCGCTGCTGGCAACGATGACCGTTTCTTCGATCTCGACTTCGCCGCGGTGCAGGGTGACCCGATTGCCGAGGTACGACGGCTCTACGCGTGGCTCGACGAGCCGGTGACGCCGGACTTCGAGGCGGGCATGCGTCGGTGGTGGGCCGACTTCGCCGAGCAACGCGAGCAGAACATCCACCCGCCGGCGGCGGACTTCGGCCTCGATCTCGACGCGGTCCGGCCGCTGTTCGCCGACTACGTCACGAAGGCAGCCGCCTGGACCGCCGCACCGACAGGGAGCAACTGATGGCGATCGACGTGACCGGCGGGCTGTCGCAGGACTGGGAGTTCGTCTGGGCAGCGCAGCCGGAAGACCACGAGATGCGCGAGTCGGTGAACGCCTGGATCTGGGACAACAGCGGGACGTTCGGCGCCCCTCGGATCGGCATCGAGGCAGCGGCCGACCAGTGGGACACCCACGACATCCAGGTGAACCTGGCATTCGCCGACGGTCGGACCTTCTACATCTACGGGCCGGGCGCCGTGCACGATCCGATCGGCTCTGATGGCCGGCCCCGGATCCTCGGCGCCGGCCCGCTGTCGTTCGAACTGATCGAGCCCTACGGCCACCTCGAGATGCGAATCGACGGCGAAGCAGTGGCCACGACGGTGCACGAGCAGATGACCGGCTTCCTGCCCGGGATGGGCTCGGGCGAGCGAACCCGGATCCGTGCGGAGCTCGACATCCGGCCGATCGTGCCGCCGTGGCAGAACGGCTCGATGAGCGAAGAGGCTCATCGGGTCCTGACGACCCAGGAGGAGGGTTGGCTCGTCGGCATCCCGTGGCGGTTCGAGCAGCTGTGCCGGGTCACCGGCACGATCGCCGTGGGCGACGAGGTGCACAAGCTCGATGGCGGCGCCAACCGGATCCGACGGCAGGGCGTACGCCGGCTCGCGTCGTTCTGGGGTCACTCGTGGCAGGCCGCCATCTTCGACGACGGCCGCGCCTTCGGCTACCAGACGTTCCCGCCGCGCAAGGACGGCAAGGCGACCTACAACGAGGGCTATCTGTTCCTCGGCGACGGTGACCTGGTCCCGGCGCGCGTCGTGAAGGCCCCGTTCATGAACACGTTGCAGGCGAACGGCGAAGACGTCTCGCTGGTGCTCGAAACCGCTGATGGCACTCACGAGATCCGGGGCGAGACCCTGACGTCGACCTTCATGGTGATGCCACCGGAGGTAGGTGGCGGCATGCAACTGCAGCAGGCTGTGACTCGCTATTCATGGGACGGCGTCGGAGGAATGGGGATGACCGAACGGTCGAGCACACCCGACGTGCTGGGCAGCTAGCCGGCCGACGCGGTCTCGGCGGCTGCCTTGAGTGCGGCCAGCGTCGCGGCAATGCCAGCTCGGTTGTGGGAGGCACCGGTCGCCGACGCCGTGACCCGGAACGAGAACTTCTTGCCCGGCGCCGACCTGACCTGCCTCGCCCATCCAGCGGCCGCCGGCGCGTTGATGACCGTCTCGACCGAGATCTGCTCCGACATGTCGCGAGTCTCCCAGACGGTCGTTCAGGCTGGCCGACGTCGCCGTTACGGTTGCCCGATGCGGACGCTGTCGAGCAGGGAGGTCTATCGCAACCCGTGGATCACGGTGCGTGAGGACGAAGTCGAGCTGGATGACGGCACTCCCGGCATCTATGGCGTCGTCGATCGGCCGGACTTCGCGCTGGTCATCCCACGTGAACCGGACGGCGGCATGTGGCTGGTCGAGCAATACCGCTACGCGATCGGTCGCCGTTCGTGGGAGTTCCCGCAAGGTGCGTGGCCGCCCGGCGCCGAGCGCGGGCCGGTCGCCGACCTCGCCCGCGCCGAGCTTCGCGAGGAGACCGGCATTCGCGCCGACGACCTGCGCCACCTCGGACACCTCTACACGGCGTACGGGTTCTGCAGCCAGGCGTACGACGTGTGGCTCGCCACCGGTCTGCGCCAAGGCGAGGCCGAACGGGAGACCACCGAGCAGGACATGGTCCAGCGGCTCTTCGCGGCTGAGGAGTTCGAGGAGGGCGTCCGGACCGGTGAGATCTTCGACAGTCACTCGATTGCGGCGTACGGGTTGCTGAAGCTGCTCAGCGTTTAGGTTGCCCGTAGTACCCGCGCTTGATCGCGCGGTTCATCCGCCTCGTCGCGTTGCCGCGACGCGGGAACCGGTCTCGGCCTTCGCTGGGACTAAAGCACTCCCTGAGGAACTGGCGCACGCCGGGAACGAAGCCGTGGTGGTACGGCGACTCGCTGTCGATCGGGTCTTCGCCGCGTCGATGCGCGCGATTGCTCACCCGCAGAGCATGACAGGGCGGCGGCTCATCTGTTGAGGAGTTGGGCCTTCGCGCGCTCGAACTGCTCGGCAGTCATCTTCCCGCTGTCCCGATGTCGTTCGAGAAGGTCTTCGCCATGTCCTCCGGCAGGTAGGCGACCTGGAGTTGCGACCCAGGCCTGGGGTCTCGTGGACGCGCTCCACGATCGCGGCGGTTCGCACGCCGTCCTCGAGCGGATGCGTCTTGTGCTCGAACAGGCCCATCCGTGCGCCCGCTGCCGTCAACAGTGCCGCAGAAGGTGGTAGGACGTAGCGGGGTCGGGTCGCAGATGCGGGGGAGTGGATCGGGGCAGATGGGCGCGCGCACGAACGATCCATACCGCGGCTATTGGGAGTCGGTCCTCGGCGGTCAGTACGACCTGCGCGGCACCGGCTTCCCGGATCTCCCGTTGTCGTGGAACCGGTGGATGTATCGCCAGATGCGCAACTCGGTCGATCGCATCGTGAAGCGGCAGGACCTGACCGCACGGCTCGAGAAGGCTGCCGTTCTCGACATCGGCTCCGGCGTCGGTCACTGGCTGCGGTACTGGCGCGGCAGGGGGGTGGCTTCGCTACGGGGCTGCGACCTGACCGAGACCGCCGTCGCGGAGCTGACGCGGCGATTCCCCGACGTACCGGTGACGCAGGTCGACATCGGCGTACCGAACCCGCGGTTCGACGAGCGGTTCGACGTCATCTCGGTGATGGCCGTGCTGCAGCACATCGCCGACGACGACCGGTGGCGACAGGCGCTGGTCAATGTCGGCAACCTGCTCGCCGATGACGGCGTCGGGATCATCCTCGACCCGGTGCTGACACACAGCCTTTGGATCGATGAGAAGCCCGAAGGCGGCATGTCCTGGTCGCGCAGTCGCGCGGAGTGGGACGACGCGCTCGGTGCGGCAGGCCTCGTCATCACCGACCTGGTGCCGACGACCTTCACCTTGGCGGCCGGCGGCGACGCGGCGCACCATCGAACCAGCGCGGCTTGGCGGCGCTACTGGCGAGGCATCGGACGGGTGACGGCGCAGCGCGAGCGCGTCGGTTGGGTGGCCGGTGGGATGGCGTACGGCGTCGACCAGCTGCTGGTGAGGTCCGGTCTCAACGGCGTCACCTCGAAGACCTTCGTAGTGCGCCACAGCCGTTGAGACATGATTCGACGATGGCCGAATACTCCGATATCAGCTACCGCGTCGCGGATGGCATCGCCACCATCACGCTGAACCGACCTGACAAGCTCAACGCGTTCACCCCGGTGATGTGCGGGGAGCTGGTCGATGCCTTCGATCACACCGACGCAGACGACGACGTCCGCGTCGTAATCGTGACCGGCGCGGGTCGCGCGTTCTGCGCGGGCGCCGACCTGTCCAGCGGTGGGAGCGCCTTCAACCCGGCCCGTCGCGGACACAGCGAGTCCGACGTTCCACGCGACGGTGGCGGCAAAGTGAGTCTGCGGATCTTCGAAAGCCTCAAGCCGGTGATCGCCGCGATCAACGGCCCGGCGGTCGGGGTCGGCGCGACGATGACCCTGCCGATGGACATCCGGATCGCGAGTGGCGCGGCCAGGTTCGGCTTCGTGTTCGCCCGTCGCGGGATCGTGCCGGAGGCCGCATCGAGTTGGTTCCTGCCGCGGATCGTCGGGCCGAGCCAGGCGATGGAGTGGTACATGACCGGTCGGATCTTCGGCGCTGACGAGGCGCTGGCCGGCGGACTGCTGCGCAGCGTGCATCCGGCGGACGATCTGCTTGGCGTCGCGACCGCACTCGCCCGCGAGGTGGTCGACAACACATCGAGTGTGAGCGTCGCACTGGCCCGCCAGCTGATGTGGCGTGGACTCTCGTTCGACGCGCCGCACCTGTCTCATGTTGCCGACTCGCGAGCTATGGCAGCCGCCGGTCGGAGCAAGGATGCGGTCGAGGGCGTGACGTCGTTCCTCGAGAAGCGGCCGCCGTCCTTTCCCGACAAGGTCAGCGCTGACTACCCGGACGTCTTCGGTGATCCTCAGCCTGACTGGGCGGCTGGGCTTCGGCCAGACGGTCGTTGACGGTGGCGCCGCTGCGGGTCGGGCTGATCGGTGCCGGGCCATGGGCGCGGATCGCCTACATCCCGCTGCTCACCGGCGGGCCTGAGCTCGAGCTGGTCGGCGTCTGGGCCAGGCGTCCGGAGGCTGCCCAAGAGGTCGCCGACCTCGGAGCCACGACTGCGGCTTCATCGGTCGAGGAGCTGCTCGATCGCTGCGACGTCGTGGCGTTCGCGGTCCCACCGAACGTCCAGGCCGGTTTTGCGATCACGGCTGCCAGAGCCGGAAAGCATCTGCTGCTGGACAAGCCGCTCGCCGCGACAGCGGAGCGGGCCGAGGAGGTGGCGGCGGCCGTCGGCGAGGCGGGCGTGATGTCGGTGGTGATGTTCACTTCGCGCTTCCGGCCCGACGTACGGCGGTTGCTGGCCGAGGTCTCGGACGTGAGGTACGCGCAGCTGCTGAACCTCAACGGCGCGTTCCTCGGTGGGCCGTTCGCCGAATCGCAGTGGCGGCAGGAAGAAGGCGCGCTGCTCGACTGGGGTCCGCACGGCGTCGACCTGCTGATGGCCGCGCTCGGCCCCGTTGTGTCCTGCGAGGCTGTCGAGCGGGACGGCATGGTCTCCGCCGTGCTGCACCACGAAGGCGGTGGGATCTCGCAGGCGCTGTTCGGGTCACGATGGTCCGGCGCGCCGGTCAGCAGGCTCGATCTGGTGACCGCTGACGGCAGACACTCGGCCGACTGGACCGGTCGGGATCCGTCGGTCTACGAGCAGGCGTTCAAGGCGCTCCGCGAGGAGTTCGTGGAGTCGGTCCTCACCGGCGTACCGCATGCGTGTGATGCGCGCCGCGCGGCCGACGTACAGCAGGTCGTGGATCAGTTGCGTACGTCAGCTGGCTGATTGTTCGTCGTCGGCCTCGCCGACGAGCTCGGCCGCCCACTTGCCGTGCTCACGCCTCGCCCATCGCAAAGAGACGAATCCACGGCGCATCGAGCTCATCGCCTCCTGGTCCTTCAGGGCGAACGCAACGTGTCCGACCACGAGCAGACCCAGACCCAGTGAGAACCAGTCGTGGAGGAACGTCGCACCGCTGCGCCACGACAACCGGGTCAGCCTCGTGAAGTACATGACGATGCCGGTAGCGAGGAGGACGCCGATCGACCCGGCGCTGAGCGCCGCGTTGAGCTTCTGCCCGGCGTTGAACTTGCCAACCGGGATGTCACCGTTTCGGCGCATCGAGGACCGAAGCCAGTGCCAGTCGTGAGAGGTGAACCGGTTGAGCCGCCTCAGATCGGCGCGATAGCTCGGCGAGGCGAAGCCGAGGATCAACGGCACCGGCAGTGCGAAACCGCACCAGACGTGGATCTGCTCGACGACATACCGATGACCCACCGAAACGGCGAGTGAGCCGTTGTAGAGGACCGCTGCTGTCGCGATGCACACCATCATCAGCGCACCGGTCGCAGCGTGAATCAACCGGACCGGCACGGTGAAGC
Organism: Mycobacteriales bacterium; assembly: GCA_036267875.1. Taxonomy (GTDB): domain Bacteria; phylum Actinomycetota; class Actinomycetes; order JAFAQI01; family JAFAQI01; genus DASZTV01. Next base: position 42,610 of record DATAVE010000036.1, on the reverse strand, counting down.
GCAGCAGCTTCACACCCGCGTCCGGCTTGGTCGGGCTAGTCGGTGGGTTCATCGCTACGCCCGTTCGACTTCCCGACGAAGCCGTCGATGGAGTACCCCCGATGCTCCCAATAACCCGGGATCACATCGGCGGTGAGCTCGATTCCGTTCAGCCACTTCACACTCTTGTAGCCATACATCGGTGCTACGTAGAGCCGCACCGGACCGCCGTGGTTGTGAGTCACCGGACCGCCGAGCATGTCGAGCGCGACGATCACATCCGGCAACCGCGCCTGGTCGAGGGTGAGGCTCTCGGTGTAGGTGCCGTCGAACGACGTCAGCCGCAGCGCGGTCGCCTCGCTCGTCGGTCCGGCGAGGTCAAGAAGATGCGAGAGCTGAACACCGCGCCAGTGCACTTGCGGGACGCGCCAGCCGGTTACGCACTGGAAGTCGCGCACGATGTCGATCTGCGGCATCGCTCGCAGGTCGTCGAGGGTGTACGTCGTCGGCTGGCCTACCAGGCCCGAGATGGCGAGCTTGTAGTCCGTCGCATCCTCATCGGGCACACCGCCGGTCACCGAGTAGAAGCGGAAGGTGTCACCGAGCGGCAGCAGTCCGAGCAAGCCGGTCGGGTCGCGTTCCTCGAGGGGACCTAGAGCGTTTGCCAGCGCGTTCTGCAGCTTCGAGCCGAATGCGATGCCGAGGCCGCCGACACCGAGCAGGCCGAGAAAGATGCGTCGCCCGACAGGGGCGCCCTCACCGTCGGCGGGCGCATCGTCTGGCACTGTCCCGACCATATTCGACTGCGGACGATCTAGTGCCATGATCGAGGCATGGCACGCGTCATCGGCATCATCGTCTTCGCCGCCGGAGCGGTGTTCACGCTGCAAGGCGTGGGCGTGCTCGAGGGCAGCTCGATGTCCAACACGACGACCTGGACCGTGCTGGGCCCGATCATCGCGTTGGTGGGCGCTGGCATCGCGTATCGGGCCGGCCGTACGGGCGACGGACCGAGCTAGCCGAGCACGTTGGCCGTACGCGCGTGAATCGGTCCTTCGCTCTCGGTGAGGGGAGAAATCTCCTGCCGTCCGGCCCGCGCGGCGATGATCTCGGCACAGATCGAGACTGCCGTCTCCTCGGGCGTCCTGGCACCAAGGTCGAGCCCGATCGGCGATCGCAGTCTCGCGATGCCGGTCGCGTCGACGCCCTCGGCCGTCAGTCGTTCCAGTCGCTCCCGATGGGTCCGGCGACTGCCCATCACTCCGATGTAGCCGACAGGCGTCTCTAGCGCCGACACGATGGCCGGCACGTCGAACTTGGGGTCGTGCGTAAGCACGCAGATCGCATCCCGTGTCGTGAGGGTCTGCCCTACCAGTGCCAGGTGGCGCTGCGGCCAATCGGCGACGACCTCGTCGGCAAGTGGAAATCTCGCCGGCGTGGCGAAAGCAGAGCGGGCGTCACAGACAGTCACCCGGAACCCGAGCACATGAGCGACCTTCACGAGCGCGGCGCTGAAGTCGATCGCGCCGAAGATGACCATGCGAGGAGGTGGAACGAAGGACTCGATGAAGACCATTACGTCTTCACGCCACGCCTCGCCCTGTAGGCCGTAGTGCCGGGCACGAGTCGTTCCTGCCGCAAGCTCGCCAGCGGCGTCGCGAGCGACGGTCGCGTCGAGCATGGCGTTGCCCAGGCTGCCGATTGGCTCTCCGCCCTCGGGCTGGAGCAGCTTCGCGCCCGCGTGTGGCCCGGTGATGACCGTGGCCAGAGCGGCAGGTTGGTCCGCCGCCAGCAATGACTGCAGCGTGTCTCGGACATCGGCGTCCCACGTGAACGGTTCGACGAAGAGCTGAATCGTCCCGCCACACGTCAGCCCGATCGCGAACGCATCTGCCTCGGAGTAACCGAAGCTCAACAGTGCGCCGTTGCCGCTTGCGATCGCTTGCTCGGCGGCCTCGACGACCGCACCCTCTACACAGCCGCCGGACACCGAGCCGATGATCTCGCCGTCATCAGCCACCGCCATCGCCGCACCCGGATCCCGTGGCGCAGATCCAGCGATGTCGACAACGCGCGCGATGGCGGCACGCTTGCCCTCGGCACGCCAGCGTTCGAGGGTGCTCAGCAGGTCTCTCATGACTGCAATACGGCGGTTGGGGAGGCCGCCGTCACATCTTCTTTGCGCCGGAGGTGATCGCCTCACGGATCCGGTGATAAGTGCCGCAGCGGCAGATGTTGCGGATCTCGTCGAAGTCCTTCTCACCGATCTTGCGACCCTCGGCCTTGGCCTGCTTCACCTTGGCCACCGCGGCCATGATCTGTCCGGGCTGGCAGTAGCCACACTGTGCGACGTCCATCTCGAGCCAGGCCTCCTGCATCGGGTGCAGGTCGCCCTTCACCGTGGCAGCAAGACCTTCGATTGTCGTGATCTCGTCCTCCGGCTTGATGTCGGAGATCTTCACCGAGCAGGGATTGAAGCCCTCGCCGTTGATGTGCGACGTGCACGCCTTGCAGACGTCGAGGCCGCACCCGTACTTCGGGCCGTGGACGTTGAGCAGATCGCGAATCACCCAGAGCACTCGTACGTCGGCCGGGCAGTCCACATGGACGCGCTCGCCGTTGAGGATGAACGTGTATTTCGGCACGAGGCTCCTTCTAGGCCGTTCAGAACTTCTTGCTGAGACCGTTGGTGGGTGACTGCGGGATCGACGGCGTGGTCGGCAGCGGAACGAACCCGAGCGGATCGTCGTGGTTGATCGGGAACTTTGTCGGCATCTTGCCGGTCGCACGGGTGTAGGCGCACGCGACCGCTGCCTTCGCCGCCGCGACTCCGAACTCGCCAGCGCCACCTGGCTGGTTGCTCGTCGGCGGCATGACGATGATCTTCAGCTTCGGCGGGACGTTCCACTGCCGCGTGTAGTAGTAGTCGTCCCAGCTGCCTTCGAGGAAGTGGCCATCCTCGAGGTGCAGGCTCGCGGTCAGCGTCGTTGCGATGCCGTCCATGATCCCGCCCATCATCTGCGCCTCCAACCCTCTCGGATTGATGGGCAAGCCGACGTCGACCACGAAGGTGACGTTGGTGACTCGAGGGCCGGTGTAGGCGTCGTCGACCTGGCGCTTGACCGTCTGGGGTCGGCAGTCGATCTCGACGAGTGCAGCGCAGACGCCCTTGTATTCGCTGTGGAAACCGATGCCCTGCGCGGTGCCGTGGGGCATCTTCTTGCCCCACTTGCCGACCTTCGCCGCCATGTCGAGCACGGCCTTCGACCGGTCGTCCTTGAGGAACTCGTTGCGGAACTGATACGGGTCCATGCCCATCGCCTCGCCGAGGCGGTCGGTCACGAGCTCCTGTGCCGTACACACGTCGGGGGAGTAGATGTTGCGCATGCTGCCGGTGATGAAGTCCATGTCGACTTCGTTGAGGAGCTGGGTCGTGACGCCGTACTCGTAGGAGACGTTGGCGGTGAGCTCGAACACCGTCTCCGCGAGACCGAGGAAGTTGAAGCCGGGCAGCGTGCCGGCGTAGGACGTGATCAGGTCACCGAACCCGTGCCCGAATGATGTCGACACGCTGGTGTGGCGCTGCTCGAAGGTGAGGACCTCCCCAGGGACGTAGGTCGCCCGGATGCGCGCCGTTGACATCGGGTGCACCCGGCCCTGCCGGAAGTCATCCGTGCGGTGCCACATCAGCTTGACCGGCTTCTTGAGCTTCATCGAGATCTCAGCGGCCTCGATTGCCGTGTCATGGAACAGGTGGCGCCCAAAGGAGCCACCGCCCTGGACGACGTTGACCGTGACCGAGTCGAGCGGAAGCTTGAGCAGGTTCGCGATCGCCTGCTGAGCGACGATCGGCGCCTTGAGGCAGGACCAGATCTGGGCGCTCTTCGCGCGAACGTCGGCGATCGCGCTGCCGGTCTCGAGCGGAGAGTTGCTCGCGAACATGAAGGTGAACTCTGCGTCGAGGGTCTTTGCCAGCGGGCTGGCGTTCGGGACGATCAGCGGGATCTCGTTCTTCTTGAGCTCCGCGATGATGTCCTTGTCGGACTTGCGCCCGATCGGACCGTCTTCCCAGGTCACCTTGAGTGCGCGCACCGCGTCGATGCACTGACCGAACGTCTTGCCGCGTACGGCGACACCGGTTGAGATCGCCACGACATCGGTGATGCCCGGCATCTTGAGAACGGCCGCGCGGTTGCGTACCCGCTTGACCTTGCCCTTGATCGTCGGGGGCCGGCACACCATCGTCGGCAACGCGTTCGGGACCTCGAGGTCCATCGCGAAGACCTTCTTGCCCGTCACGATGTCGTGGGCGTCGATTCGGTTGTGGGGCTTGCCGACGATCTTGAGCTTGTTGGCGGCTTTGAGCTCGGCCATCATCGGCAGCGGCCGTGATGCCGAGGCGGCCTCGGTCAGCGAGCCGTAGCTCGCCTTGTGGCCTTTGCGCGAGTGGATGACGCCGTCGACGACGGAGAGCGTCGATGCCGCGACGCCCCACTGCTCGGCGGCAGTGTCGACGAGTCGCTTGCGGGCAGTGGCGGCCGCGCGGCGGACGGGTGTGTAAAGCGAGCGGGTTGAGTTCGACCCACCGGTCAGCTGGTTGAACATCAGCTCTGGCCGGGCCTTGGAGAGGTCGACCTTCACGCGATCGATGTTGATGTCCATCTCGTCGGCGATCAGCATCGCGAACGAGGTGGTGATGCCCTGGCCGACTTCTGCGCGCGGCAAGGAGAAGCTGACGGTGTCGTCCTTGTGGACCTCGACGGTGATCTGGTTCGACGTCGGCATCGCGGCGAGCACCTGGAGGTCACCGAGGTCGTAGAGATCGGACGGCTCGGGTCCGGTGGGCAGTGGGCCGGCCGCAGCAGGCGTCGGGTCCGCCGTCTCGGCGACCAGCTGGCTTGCGGCGACGAGCGTCGGACCGGCGAGCACGTATCCGAGAAAGCGTCGACGCGAGGTGCCGGTCGGTGGGCTCTCCGGGAGGGTGTCCGTCATGGTGATCTCGCCTTCCGGTAGGGCCTGCACCGCGAACGTACCCCGTCCTGATCGGGTTCTGGTATCACCATCGCGTGAAGGTCATCGGGCTGGTCCTGGCCGCCGGAGCCGGTCGGAGGTTTGGCGGTCCGAAGGCTCTGGCAACACTCGACGGCGAGCTGTTGGTCGACCGTGCGGTGCAGATGTTGCGTGACGGTGGGTGCGACGAGGTGGTCGTCGTCTTGGGTGCCTCAGCCGATGTGGTGGTGGCTCGAGCGCGGCTCGAGAATGCATATCTAGCTATTTCCCAGGAGTGGGAACAGGGCCAGGGCGCGTCACTCACCGCGGGTCTTGACGCCATCGCCCTCACAGACGCTGATTCGACGATCGTGGCGTTGGTGGATCAACCGTGGGTAGGCGCCGACGCGGTGCGCCGTCTGCGTCAGGCCGCGGAGGACGGCGCGGCGGCGGCCGTTGCGACGTACGACGGCCAGCCGCGCAATCCGGTTCTGCTCGCGCGCTCGGTCTGGCCGGCGGTGGCAGCGTCGGCTGTCGGCGACGTCGGTGCGCGCGCGTGGCTGCGGGCGAACCCGGATCAAGTCGTCGCAGTCGACTGCGATGGCACAGGCGACCCGCGGGATGTCGACGAGCCAGGCGACCTGCCGGCCGCTGACTAGCTCAGGTGCAGCCGACCCACTCTTCGGTGCCGTCGGCGAACCGCTGGTGCTTCCAGATCGGCACCTCGGACTTGATCCGGTCGATGAGGGCGTGCGTTGCGGTCATCGCCTGCGCGCGATGTTCGGCTGCCACGGCGACGACGACCGCGATCTCGCCAAGAGCCAGTGTGTCGACCCGGTGCTCCGCAGCGACGGCGACCACGTCGTGCTCCTCGGCGACCGCGGCACAGACGCGCTCCAGCTCTGCGGCCGCACTCGGATGCGCCTCGTAGGTCAGTGACTCGACCGAGCGTCCGTGGTCACTGGAGCGGATCGTGCCGATGAAGACGCCGATCCCGCCGGCGGTGGGACCGGTGACCGCGTCGATGCACGTGCTGGCTGACAACGGCTCGCTGCCGATGCGTGCCAACGTCACCCGTCCGCTAATGGTCGCCGCCGGCAAGCTGGCTGACCGCGTGGGCCAGCAACGGTTCCAGGGCGGCAAGCCCGTCGCGCACGGCACCCATGCTGCCCGCGAGATTGATGATGAGCGTCCGCCCGCTGACGCCGGCTATGCCACGAGACAACGCAGCGGTCGGTACCGATCCCGAGCGGCGAATCAGCTCGGCGATGCCGTCGGCACGACGATCGATGAGTGCGGTCGTCGCTTCGGGCGTCACGTCACGCGGCGTGAGTCCGGTGCCGCCCGTCGTGATGACGAGATCGACTCCGTCGTCGATCGCGGCACGCAGGGCCGCGGTGATGGTGGGGGAGTCGTCGGGTGTCAGCTGCCTAATGACCTCGAACCCTTGCGCCGTAAGCAGTTCGGCGGCGAGCGGTCCACTCTCGTCGACGCGCGTTCCGGCGACGGTTCGGTCCGAGACGGTCACGACTACCGCTCTCACTCGCGGCGCCAGTCGCCGTGCCGGCCGCCACTCTTCGCGACAAGTCGGACGTCGGTCAGGACCGCCGCAGGATCGATCGCCTTGACCATGTCGTGCAGTGTCAGCCCCGCGACGGTGACGCCCGTCAGTGCTTCCATCTCGACTCCGGTGCGATCGGTGGCGCGGCAGGTGACCTCGATCTCGATCGCGTCGTCCGTCACCGTGAGGTCGACATCGACGCCGGTCAGGCGAAGTGGATGGCATAGCGGGATCAGGTCGGCGGTCCGCTTCGTCCCTGCGATTGCTGCGATCCGAGCAACGGCGAGCGCGTCGCCCTTCGGGATCTCCTGGCGGCGAAGCAGGTCGATGACCTCAGGGCTGACGATCAGTCGGCCACGTGCTGTCGCCGAACGGTCGGTCACGTCCTTCGCGCCGACGTCGACCATCTTGGCGGCGCCGGTCTCGTCGAGATGCGGGAACTGCATCATCGAACCCGTGTCACTGCGAGCTCACCCACCGATTGCGGACATCGGCCGGTCTGGCTGCTGGAAGCTGTCGTCGTCGACGCCGTGACCTGCGGCCTTGCCGGCCATCGCGGTCTGCCAGAGCAGGGCGACCTCGTCCTCGTCCGCGCCACGTCGCAGCGCTCCGCGCAGATCGGTCTCGGTCAAGGCAAACAGACAGTTCCGGATCTGCCCGTCGGCCGTCAGCCGGGTCCGGTTGCAGGCCGCACAGAACGGCCTGGTCATCGAGGCGATGATCCCGACGCGCTCGGGACCGCCGTCGACGAGCCAAGTCTCGGCCGGTTGGCCGCCGCGGCCCTCGTTGATCGGCTCGAATGACCAGCGGTCGGCGAGTGAGGCGAGGATCTCATCGGCGGTCACGAAACTTGCGCGGTCCCAGGAGTGCATTGGGTCGAGTGGCATCTGCTCGATGAAGCGCAGCTCGTAGCCGTTCGCGAGACAGAACTCGAGCAGTGCGGGTGCCTCATCGTCATTGACGCCGCGCAACAGCACTGCGTTGACCCGTACCGGACGAAGCCCGGCCTCGGCGGCGGCCGAGAGTCCCGCGAGCACATCGCCGAGCCGACCTCGACGTGCAATCTGCTTGAAGCGGTCTTCGGAGAGAGTGTCGAGCGAGACGTTGACGCGCTCCAACCCGGCGGTGACAAGCGCACTCGCCCGCTCGGCAAGGCCGATCCCATTGGTAGTCAACGCGGTCTGTACGCCGAGGGCGGCAGTAGCGGCGACGATCCGTTCGAGACCGGAACGCAGCAACGGTTCGCCACCGGTGAACCGGACCTCGGTGACACCAAGTCGCTCCACGGCGATCGTGATCAGCGCGACCACTTCGTCGTCGGTGAGCACGGTGTCTTTAGGAAGCCACTCGAGACCCTGCTCGGGCATGCAGTAGGTGCAGCGCAGATTGCAGCGGTCGGTGAGCGACACCCGGAGGTCTGTCGCCACCCGGCCATAGGAGTCGGCCAGACGCAGCATGGTCCGGTCCCGCCCTGCCTGATTCAACCCAGGGCTCATTGGCCGATGATAGGCACGATCGGACATCGAGCCGGTCGACGGACAGAATGGGCGCGTGGCGCACGTGCGGTATTGGGCTGGTGCTCAGGAGATCGCCGGTGCGCTCGAGCAGACCGTCCCTGCGGCTTCCCTCGATGAGTTGCTCGCCGTTGTCCGCAACGAGCACGGCGATCGGATGACGCGCCTTCTGGATGTCGGACTCGTCCTGGTAGATGGCGAGCGGGCAGCGCGAGGAGTCGATCAGGCGTTGGCTGAGTCCGCGATTGTCGAGATTCTGCCGCCGTTTGCGGGTGGCTGAGTGAAGTCCTTCGAGGCTCACCTCGCCGACTGTCGCGGCTTGCTCCCGCGTCGACCGGTCGAGCAGGTCGATGCGCTCAGCAGCGCGGGCCGTGAGCTCGTCGAGCAGGTACTGGCGACTTCGCCGTTCCCAACGTTCGCGGCGAGCTCGATGGACGGCTACGCCGTACGCGTCGCGGATGTCCCCGGTCGGCTGCGAGTGGTCGGTGAGGTCGCGGCGGGAACCGCACCCGACGTGGAGGTTGCGCCCGGCACCGCCGTACGGATCATGACCGGATCGGCGATCCCCGTCGGGACCGAGGCGGTCGTCCGGATCGAGGACACCTCTGCGCACGCCGATGAGGTCGAGATCTCCGTCGCAACGAAGGCAGGCACCTTCGTCCGGGGCATCGGCGACGACGTGAAGGTTGGCGACGTCGTCCTTGCGGCGGGGCAGGTGATCGGTGCTGCTCAGATCGCCGCACTCGCCGCGCACAACGTCGAGACAGTCTCGGTCTGCCGGCCGGCGCGGGTCGCGATCCTGTCGACTGGCGACGAGCTCGTCGGTCATGGTTCGCTCGCCGGAGCGGTGCAGCTGGTCGACTCAAACGGCCCTGGGCTGGCAACCGCGGTGGTTGCGGCTGGCGCTGAGGTCGTCCACGTCGGGCAGGTCAGCGACGACCCCGACGAGTTCATAGCCGCGATGGACGCGCTGCCGGAAGCCGACCTCGTCATCACCAGCGGCGGGATCAGCATGGGTGCCTACGACGTGGTGAAGGCGACGCTCGCAACGCGCGGCGTTACCTTCGAGACCGTCGCTATCCAGCCCGGCAAGCCGCAGGCATGGGGTCGGTATCGCGACTCGGTCGGATTCCTCGGCCTGCCGGGGAATCCGGTCTCGGCCCTGGTCTCGTTCGAGCTGTTCGGCCGCGCGGCGCTAGGACGCGAGCGAGTGACGGCGACGGCGACGTTGGTTGACCCCGTCGAGCGCTCTCCGGTCGGCATGCGTCAGTTCCTGCGCGGCAGCCTGGCAAACGGTGCGGTTCGGCTGGTCAGCGGTCCCGACTCGCACCTGATCGTCGGACTGGCACGGGCGAACTGTTTGGTCGTGATCGGCGAGGAACACACGGCGTTGCCGCCCGGTGCGCAGGTGCCAGTCGTCCTGCTGAACGGTTGACGGTCGGGACCTTGGTCCCTCTTGAAATGACTCTTTCTCACCAGAAGGCGCACGGAGCATGAGCTTCGAGGAGCCAACGGACAGCTGCAGGCCGCAGTGATGGACCTCGAAGCAAGCGCCCGTGCAGGTGCCGGGTTGTTCGAAGGACTGCCCGGCGCGGTCTATGTTCCGAGCGGAGGACTGCTGGGCGCTGCGTACCGGTCACGTGCATATCGTCGGAAACGACGAGCGGCCACGTCGGCGCACCCAGCGGGTCACGGTCACCACGGCGGCGATGCCGTGCTCCGCAATCTCGTGAAGTCCTCGCTGCTGCTGACGCAGCGCTGTACGCAGCGAAAGAGCAAGGCCGCAACTGCGTTGTGAGGGCGCCGATCCGGACCTGACGGATGCTGAGCCGGTCCGGTAGGCGTCAACGCTCGACGACGACGTTCGTCGCCTTGATTACGGCGCTGGCGTGGACGCCGGGCGCGAGGCCCAGCTCGTCGGCGGCTTCCCGGCTCATCAGCGATACGACCCGGTAGTCACCACAGCTCAGCTCGACTTGGGCCATGACATCGTCCCGCTTCACTGCGGTCACGACGCCGGCGAGGCGGTTGCGTGCGCTGCTGCTCGTCGAACGTGCGCCGTGACTGACGAGCAGATTGGCAAGCTGATCAGCGGGCAGCATCCGCCGGTTGTTGTGGCGGATGAAGGTCACCCGCCCGGCGGCCTCCCAGCGGCGAAGTGTCTCGACGCTCACGCCAAGCGCTTTCGCGACGTCGCCAATGCTGATCAGGTCGGCCATGCCCAGACCTTACGGCTCAATGGTCTCAGCGAAGCGGGTGCCGCCGGTCAGCGACAGACGAACGCTTTCACCGACCTCGGCGCCTGGAGCGGGTACGACGACCTGCAGCTGACCTTGGTCGCAGCTGACGTCGAGCCGGACGGCGTCCTCCATCGAGACGCGACGGGTGACCGTCCCGGCGTACCGGCCGTTCGGGTCGAGGACGACGTGCGCTGGGCGTACGAGGATCTGTCCTTCGCCATCGCGAACGTGACCGGTGAAGCCGATGAACCGCGCGACCTCGGATGACGGGGGAGCGGCGAGCAGCTGATCAGGAGCGGCGTCGGCGACCACCTTGCCGGACATCATCACCATCACGCGGTCGGCGAGCGCCCAGGCTTCGGACCGGTCGTGGAGGACGAGTACGACCGCTCGCGCGCTCGACCGAAGCGGCCCGCTGACGTCGTCGAGTAGCGCGTCCCGGGTCCCGAGGTCGAGTGCGGTGAACGGCTCGTCCAGCATCAGGACGTCGGCGCGCAACGCCATCGAACGAGCGAGATGCACTCGCCGGCGCTGACCGCCCGACATCGTGTTGACGTGCTGCCGTGCGAGATCAGCCGCGCCGACCTGCGCGAGGGCGTGCGTCGCGCGTTCCCGCCGGTCGCCGGCCGGCACTCCCCACCAGGCAAGCGCCACCTCGACGTTGGCGCGGGCCGTTCGCGCCGCCAATGCTCCGGCCTGCTGGGCGAGCGCGACCCGACCGTGCGCGGTGACGGCTCCGCGCTTCGGTCGCAGCCTGCCGGCGAGCCCCGCGAGCAACGTGCTCTTGCCGGCACCGTTGGGCCCGAGGATCGCGACAACTTCGCCTTCGCAGAGCTCGAAGTCGACGTCGTGAACGATCTCGGTCCGTCCGCACGCGAGGGTCAGGCCCTCGGCGCTCAGCAAGGTCGTCATCGTTGAGCGCCGGAGAACTTCGCGCCGCGCAGCTGCAGCGTCGTGAGCGCTGCGACGACGAGGACGATCATGCCGAGCAGCACGATGGCGATCGCAACGCCGTAGGCAAACTGGCCCGCGTCCACCTTTTCCAAGGCGGCGCTCGCGAGTGTCTGGTCAGAGCCCTCGATGTTGCCGCCGACGAGGACGATCGCGCCCACTTCCGACAGGGCCGAGCCGACCGCCGCGATTGTGGCTGTTGCGATACCGATTCGTGCTTCGCGGACGGCCAGGCCCCAGAGCTGTGGCCGGTTGGCACCGAACGCCCTCGCCTGGTCGATCAGCCCATTGGGCAGTGCCGCGACTGCGCTCCCGGTCAGCGCGGCAACGATCGGGAGCGCGAGCAGCGACTGCGCGAGGTAGACACCCCGGAGGGTGAAGAGCAGGTGGAAGCGGCCGAGGGGCGATGCCGGGAACATCAGCAGCGACAGCACCAGTCCGACCAGCACGGGTGGCATGACCAGCCCGATGTTGGCGATCGCCTGAGCGATGCCGCGGCCCCGGAACCGGCCGAGGCCGATGATCAGCCCGATCGGCAGTCCGACCACGAGTGCGGCGATGGTCGAGACCGCCGTCACCTTCAGTGTCACGACGATGACATGGTCGAGGTATGGGTCACCCGAGACCAGCAGGTGCCACCCTTGCCGGACCCCGGACCACAGGAAGTGCATCAGTGACCCGTGCCGCTACTCGGTCTTCCCGTTGTCGTCACCAGCACGAGCTTGCCGTTGGGCAGCCGGTAGACCTCGCCGATGCGCTTGCCGTGACCGAAGACGGTCCCACCCGGCGCGGGTACCTGCTGGACAGTCTGTCCGGGCTTGATCACGATCTGATCGGGCTTCGGCTTCAGCCCGCCGGTGAGCGCACCGGTTAGGTGCAGTGACGTCAGCGCGGCGAGCAGGAACGCGACGGCGAGCACGATCCCGAGGTCGAAGAGGTTGACCAAACCGTCGAGCGGGTCGCCCGCGCGGTCTTCGCGGCGTCTCGCCCGTGGGGTGACCGCAATCATTTGGGATCCGCGGTGAGCACGGCCGCGACGTACTCCAGGTCGGAGAGATCCTGTCCGTACATCCGGTCGCGGTAGAGCGACAGCCCGAACGCGATCGCGCCGATCAGCAGACCGAGGACGGTGACGCTGAACGCCACGCGGAGGTCATGGCTGAGCTGCGTGACGTTGCCGCGTGCCAGCCCGTCGAGAGCGGGCGACAGCGGGATCAGCGTGCCCATCAGGCCCAGCGCCGGGCCGAAGCGCACCAGCAGTCGAGTACGTCCGAGCCGTCGTTGCGCGTCGAAGTCGAAGTCGGCGAGCGACTTCGCGATCTTCGGCTCGGCGAGGGGATCACCCAGATCGTCTCCGATCGACCGCAGTGTCTTCGCCAACGGCTCGCTCCATGCGAGTGCCTCCAGCGACTGAACCATGCCGTCGTGATCGTCGCGATCGAACGCTGCACGGGCCGCCTCGGCGGCGCGGGAGACCTGCGCGAAGCCGCGCTGCCGTCGGCGCGAAAGCTCGACGAGAAAGCCGCCCGCCTCGACCAGAGTCACCGCAAGTGCGAGCAGCGCGAGGATCAGGATCGGGACCTCGAGGGCGGACGAGACGTGGAAGATCGCCTCGTCGATCCCGTGGGTCATGGTTCGTCCTTACCGGCGATGACTGCGTAACTCGCGGGCGGCGCCCGCCGCTATGAGCAGCGCCGCGACCGCGATGCCGCACGATAGCGCCAGCGGACTGTCGCCGGACCCGGCCGCCGCGGCCGGCGCCGAGCCGAGATCGAGGGACGACGTCTGGCCCGCGGCTGTCGGGACGAACCTGCTCGGCACTCCGAGCAGCCGTCCCGTGACGACGGTCGCGTGGGCATGAAACTCGGTCGTACGCCGGTGAGGGCTGGCGGCCGTCGTCGATGTGGGATGCGACCCGCCGCTCTTCGTGTCGACCCCGGCTTGTGCGCCGGCGGAAGCGTCAGTTCGGTGGCCGGCGCCCTTGGTCGGACCCGCTGATGGTCCCGGTGTCGGGGTCGCGCCGCCGCCGTTCGGAGTGGTTCCGGTCGTTGTCGGTTTGCCGCCGACCGTCACGGTGACGGGGACTGAGATCCCGGTCGAGCCGTCGGAGCTATCGACGGTCACCTGTGCGACATAGCTGCCGGCTACGTCGTAGGAATAGCTCACGTGGCCAACCGGGCTGGTCGTCCCGCCCCCGTCGCCAAAGCTCCAGTGATAGGTGTACGACGCGTTGCTGCCACCCGCGACCGTGGCGGTGAACGTGACGTCCTGGCCGGTTGGAGTGGCGGCTGACGATGGCGTCATCGTCACGTCGAGCGTCGGTCCGCCATAGACCGTCAGGTCGATCTCCGGCACGCCGAAGAAGTCGCCCTGAGCGCCGGCGTTGGAGTCGGCGCTGGGCGCCGGCCCCGCAGGTGGGCACGGTGCGGGACTCGCGAGCAGACCACGGATGAAGGCGAGCGAGGAGGAGCTGCCGTTGCCGTAGACCACGGGGATCTGACCGTCGTAGAACTGTCCGCCGCCGTCTTGGGACACCTGGGCCGCCGTCAGGTCGATGCTCGCGACGCCAGGGCTCGTCACTTCGACATGTCCGACATCGGTGAGGCTGACGGTGGCCTGGCTCAGCAGCGAGTAGACGGACGTGCCCGCTGCGATCGGGTCGCTGTCGGTGCAAGTGACGCCGTGCCGCTGGCGTACCTCATAGACCGGGCTGTTCTGGACGTCGCCGGCTTCGATCTGCGCGGAGGTGAACATGTCGACGACGGATCCGTCGACGATCACCGCAACACAGGGCTGACCATCCGGACAATGGCTCGGGTTGGTCGACGCGTAGGCAGTCGGACCGAGCATCAAGCCGCCGAGGAACCCGGCGACGACGAGCAGCCGAGCCCTTCTCCCGACGGCCACCGACGGCCTAGCTGTCCGTCAAGACCGCGTGATCGACCTCGGTGTCGTCGAACCACCCGACACCTGCCCGGCGATCGCGTACTTGATCGTGAACTTGTACTTGCCGGGCTTGGCCAGATGCGCCGTGAGCGTGAAGGTCTTCGTGCCCTTGGCGACGGACTCGGTCTTGACCTTCTTGAACGACGACGCGCCAGGGGCCTCGAGCTGCAGCGACAGGGTGCCCGTCATGAGCAGGACCAGCGGGTGCAGTGGTCCCGTCACGGTCAGCGTGGAGTTGTGGACGCTCACCTTGGTGATCGCCGGATGCGCCTTCACCACCAGGTTGCCGACCGGCACCGAGCTCGGTGCGAGCAGGTCGGAGAAGGTGGGTGTGAGTGACGCGTTTTCGACCTGCGTGAGCTGCGCCGACTGGACCTGGTACATGCCGCTGGTCGTCGGCTTGAACGACAGCGAGTAGTGACCGGTGGCGTCCGTCGTCGCGGTGCCGGCGGTCGTGGTCACGCCCTGGTGGGTCACCGTGAGCTTGACGGGCTGTGATGCGAGCGCAGGGGTCGCCGGCGCCACGTTGATCAGCTGACCGTGGATGGTCTGCTTGGTGCCGCCTTGCATGGGCGTCTTCGGCTCCGATGCCGTGACGACCGGCGCTGCATCGCCCGTGAAGGGAGCGGTGTCCCCGTTGATCCCGGTGAGGTACGCCGAGACGGCGGTCTGCGCGGCCGGCGAGGTGAGGTAGTCAAGGAAGTCAGTCGCGCCCGTCACGTCGATGTTGCTGTTCGCCGGCACAGCTGCCGGGTTGATGGCGTAGCCGTGGAAGTAGTTGGTCAGCAAGGTGGAGCCACCCGGAGCGGTGGCGCTGTCGTCGCGGGTGACGACCTGCATCTTCGAGATCGCGTGCGTCGACTCGAGGTAGTCGAACGTGCCGCGGTCAGTGAGGACATAGCAGTCGTTGTTGCCCGCCTTGGTGGCGTTGGTGAAGTTGCAGGTGTCGCCGGCCTCGACGTTCGGACCCTGGGTCAGGCCCGTCGCGTGGTACCAGCTCGGGTAGCTGATCGTCGCCGGGCAGGCACCGCTTGCCGTGCTGGGGGAGTAGCCGCCGCCATTGGCGGCGCTGAGCTGGCAGAAGGTCAGTCCTGGCACCGTCGATGTGCCCCTGGAGTCGGTGAGGAACTGCCAGATCTGGTGCTCCTCGACCGTCGTACCCGGCGTGCCGCCGCGCGAGACGAAGTCCGCGTTGCCCGCGGCGCCGGCATTGGCGATGGCCTTGAACGCATCGACGATGTCGTGCGGGTCGTCCGTGATGACGTGTGCCGGATCGTCCGACGGTCCGAGCAGCACGAAGTCGCCGTAGAAGATCGCGCGGCCGGCCGGCTCGTTGCTGTAGCTGGGCTGAGAGCCGCCGGGGGCGACGAACTGGTTCTCCAGCGACTCGGCGTGCACGATCAGGCCGTCTGCCGCGCCGGACTCGGCGTAGGTGATCGCCGCGCCGGTGCCCTTGGGGATGTAGTTGAGCGTGTATCGCGGGTAGGCCGCAGCGAATCCGGGTGCGATCACGGACTGGATCAGGTTCGAGTCGCTGACGTCGCTGGTGCCGACGATGTTCACGGCCGCTGTCGTCGCTGCAGCGGCAGGTGTCGCGACCGCAACCGACATCGGGGTCGCGATGACCGCGACGGCGAGCCCCACCGCCGCAGCTCGGGTAGTCAGCGGTCCGCGTCGAGGCACGAAGGGCACGACTTTCTCCTTTGACCGGACCGATGGCATTTGCGAGTTCGTTACGTCTGTATATACCTAGGAGATATATAGGTGCATCGCCCGGCCGCGGTTTGATCACGCAAACTCGTCGGCGGAAGTCCCAGAATCCAGGAAAGCGAGTGACGCGATCAGCGCGTTCGATCTGCCCGAGCACCTCGCTCCAAAGGCGTCGCCGCAGCTGATCGCCGGCGACGAGGTGCACTTCGTCGCGATCGCCGAGAGCCTCGAGGCGTCGATTGCCGATCTGTCCGAGCGGCTCACCGAGGAGCTGCAGGCGGCCGGTGGCAAAGGCCAGGCCGCGATGGATCGCGACATGGAGATCCACCGGCTCTCGGCTCGACTGAAGACGTTGCGCCGCTTCGGTCTGGACCTGTGCCTCGGGCACATGGTGGGCGCCGATGCTCCGGAGCCGGTCTACGTCGGACGGCTCGGCCTCACCGACGCGACGGGCAAGCGGCTATTGCTCGACTGGCGCTCGCCGGCAGCCGAGCCGTTCTTCGGCGCGACGCACGCCAACCCGATGGGTCTGGTCAGCCGTCGTCGATATCGCTGGAGTCGCGGCCGGATCAACGACTACTGGGACGAGGTCTTCACCCCCGAAGGCTTCGAAGGTCACGCTCCCGCGCTCGATGACCAGTCGGCGTTCATCGCCAGCCTCGGGAGTAGTCGCTCACCGCGGATGCGCGACGTGCTCGCCACGATCCAGGCCGACCAGGACGCGATCATCCGCGCGGGTTCGAGCGGTGCCCTCGTCGTCGACGGCGGGCCAGGTACTGGCAAGACGGTCGTCGCGCTGCACCGCGCGGCGTACCTGCTGTATTCGGATCCGCGGCTGGGACATCACCGCGGGGGAGTGCTCTTTGTCGGGCCGCACCAGCCGTATCTCGCCTATGTCGCGGACGTGCTGCCGAGCCTCGGCGAAGAGGGCGTCCAGATCTGCACGTTGCGCGACCTCGTTGCCGAGGGAGCGGACGCCGAGATGGAGTCCGACCCGGAGGTCGCGCGGCTGAAGGCCTCGGCTGAGCTGGTGAAGGCGATCGAGCCCGCCGTCCGCTACTACGAGAAGCCGCCCAAGACAGGCATGCTCGTCGAGAGCCACTACGGCGACGTCTTGCTGAGCCCGGAGGACTGGGCCGAGGCGTTCGACGAGGTCGATCCCGGTACGCCGCACAACCTGGCTCGCGGCGAGGTCTGGGATGCGCTGCTCACGATCGCCATCGACAACCTCAACCACGAGGAAGCCTCGCCGCAGTTGGTTCGCCGCGCTTTGACGCAGAACCGCGAGCTGCTCACGACGTTCTCGCGCGCGTGGCCGTTGCTCGAGGCAGCGGATCTCGTCGGTGACCTGCTGACTGTTCCGGCATACCTGCGACTGTGCGCACCGTCGCTGAGCGAGGACGAGATCTCGACGCTGCAACGAACTGAGCCGCAGGCGTGGACCGTGTCCGACCTTCCGTTGCTGGACGCAGCGCGTCAGCGGCTGGGTGATCCCGACGCCGCTCGACGAGCGCGGCAGCGACAGGCCGCGATGGCGGCAGAAGAAGAAGAGCGGGCGAAGGTCATCGACATGCTGATCGCCTCCGACCACGACGGTGAGGGCGCGGTGCAGATGCTGCGGTCGATCGTCGACGCCGACGGCAACGCTGTCCTCGGCTTCCGCGACGTGCAGGACGCGCTGATCGACGAGTCGGGCTTGCCGACTGCTGATCCAGATCTGCTCGCCGGGCCGTTCGCGCACGTCGTCGTCGACGAGGCGCAGGAGCTGACCGACGCTGAGTGGCAGATGCTGCTGCTTCGCTGTCCGTCACGCAGCTTCACGATCGTGGGGGACCGGGCGCAGGCGCGTCATGGCTTCACCGACTCGTGGCAGGAGCGGCTGGAGCGGCTTGGTCTCGACCGGATCGAGCTGGCGTCGCTGACCGTGAACTACCGGACGCCGGAAGAGGTCATGGCCGAAGCCGAGCCGGTCATCCGTGCGGTGCTGCCGGACGCGAACGTGCCGACGTCGATCCGCAGCAGCGGTGTTCCCGTCGTACACGGATCGATCGGCGACCTGCGGTCGATCCTCGATGGCTGGCTCGCAGAGCACGTCGAGGGGATCGCCTGCGTGATCGGTGACCCGACGTTCGAAGCGACCGATCGGGTGCGGTCGCTTACGCCGGAGCTGTCGAAGGGCCTGGAGTTCGACCTAGTCGTCCTCGTCGACCCTGATTCGTGGGGTGACGGAATCGAGGCAGCAGTGGACCGCTACGTCGCAATGACCAGAGCAACCCAACAGCTGGCGATCCTCGCAGGCTGAGGCCAGGTGGAGCGGGCTTATTCGCTCTCGCCGAGCTCGCGAATGCGGTCAGCCGGAATCGTCTCAGTGAAGACCCGAGAGCCCGTTGAGTAGCGAACCGTGGCGATCCAGCCCTTGCGCGGGTCTTCGCGCCACAGGCCCATCGTGCCCGTGAACCACTGACCGTCGCGCTCTACCTCGACCTTTTTCACTTCTGCCCCATCCATCAAAGGTACGGCCATGAAGCGATCTTCGGTAGTGAGGTCGTTTTCGAGCGTGAAGATCGGCTGGACGTCGCCTTCGGCTGGGAGTCTTCTATGGCTGATACGGCGGGGCCACGCCCCAACCCCAGTGCGGGACAGGTGCGTGCTCGGCAACCTCAGCGCCGGGTTGCGAGTTCGCCATCGCCAGCCGCGTCCCCCACTCGAGATAGCCAACAAGCGCGGCGCGGAACTCTGGGTCGGACGGGAGGTCGACGTCGTCGGCAGCGAGCGACATCAGCGAGGCGAACCGAAAGCGGTGTTCTGGCGCGATGGCGAGGTTGCGGTGGTGCGCGAGCATCGTCTCGTAACCGCCGCGACTATCGGTGTAGATGGTCGGCCCGCCGAAAACCTCAGACCACCAGTCGATGACGTGCTCTCTGTGGCTCGTCGTGACGCCTCCGGGAAAGAACGGCGAGAGCAGGTCATCCACCTCGACCCGGTCGTAGAAGGCGTTGATCATGCGACCGATCGCGTCTCGCCCGCCAGACCACTCGAACAGTGTTGGCTGCGTCACCAGGGGACCCTATTGGCGGCGGGCCGTCGGCGAGGGATCAGGCCGGTCGGCCTCGTCGGCAACCTTGCAAACCAGGGCCGAGACCTCGCGCGGGCGTTGCAGATGCAGCGCGTGTGCGGTGCCGGGCCAGATCTGAACTTCCGCGCCGATCAGACCGGCGAGCGCCTCGTGGGCGATGCGGACCCGGTGGTTCTGCTTGCGGTCCGCGCCGACCAGCACGACGGGTACGCCGACCGGCTCGAGTCGTGGCGTGAGCGCCGCGCCTTCCGCGGGCAGCGTCCGCACGGCCTTCGTAGTTACTGCTAGGTCTGCCGAGGTCAGCAGGACCGTCAGGCTCTGCTGTGCAGCCGGCTCCAGCGGACCGACGCGCTTGCCCAGGGTGCTGAAGATCCCGGCGCTGAGCCGCGCGCCGATGACAGGCACGTAGCCGGGCGAGGCAAGCACCTTGAACAGGGGCGGCAGCCAGCGGCAGATCATCGCGTCGTTGATCGGGGTCGGATCGAGCAGCACCATCCCGGCTACCCGGTCGGGATAGTCCGCGGCAAACTGCACGGCGAGCGCGCCGCCCAGGCTGTGCCCGACCAACACGACGCGGGGATGTCCGAGCTGGTCGAGTACGTCGGCGAGTGCCGCCGAGCCGCCTGGCAGGGTCGCCAGTCCGCTGTCCTGCTGCAGGCCGGTCCCAGGTCGGTCGAAGCAGATGACTGGGCGGCCGACGAGCGCGTCGGACAGCATCGGAAAGTAGCCGTGGCTGGTGGCGGCGCCGCCGGGCAACAGCACCACCGGCGTACCGGTGCCGGACGTCACGGTGAGGAACGGCTCGGACATGGTGGTGTCTGCCCTCCTACGCGGCGTCGACGTTCAACGCCCGCGCGAACAGCGCGGCAAAGAACTCTGCGTACAGCTCATTCCCGGGGGCGTGGCCGACGTCGTGCCACGTGATGAACCGGCAGTCGGGAATGCCACTGGCAAGACGGGTTGCCGCAGGGAGCGGGACGTTGTGGTCGGCGTCCCCGTGGGCCCACACGACGGGCGCGGCGACTTCGCTCAGCTCGAAGCCCCACGGTCGTCCCCAGATCGCCTCGTAGTCCTCGGCCCAGCCGCCGACACCTCGCTCGACGGCCGCCGCGACCATCCGGCGCATGGGTTCCGCTCGGGAGGCCCACATGGCCTTGTCTGATTCGCTGGCGTCAGGCGCGAGTGCGCTCATCCCTTGGTTCAGCAAGACGTCCGCCGCTACCGCGATCTTTGCGCGCAGTGCGTCGGGCTGACCAACCAGCGCCATCATTTCCTGGTTCAGCGCCACCTGTCCTTCGATCTCTTCCGGCCGCAGCGGAGCGGCTCCGACAAGGACGCCGACCGCGCGGACTCTGGCGGGTGCCGCCGCAGCGAGTCCGAGCGCATGAGGCCCGCCACCGGACCCGCCAACGACAAAGCACGAAGGAAGCTCGAGTGCGTCGAGAAGGGTCACCAGGTCGGCGGCGGCATCGACGACGCGCCGATCGGGAATCGGGTCGGTGCGGCCGAAGCCGGCGCGGTCAGGCGCAATGATCCGGATGCCCATTCGTGCGTAGAGGTCATCGAGTGCGGCCGGGTTGAGCCGGCTCCCCGGGGTGCCGTGCAAGAACAGCACCGGAACGCCGCCCGCGTCGCCGAACTCCGCCCACGCCACCGAGCGCCCGTCGGGGCCAGTACACGTCAGAACCTCGCTCATGGCAGCAGCCTCACGTAGTCGCGGTCCAGGCTCGCCGTACTGGTGACGCCGAGCAGCTGCAGGGTTCGGGTGTAGTCCTCGAGCAGGACCGCGAGGAGCCGGTCGACACCGGCCTCGCCAGCCGCCATCAGCGCGTAGAGATAGGGGCGCGCGACGAAGACCGCCCGCGCGCCAAGAGCGACCGCCGCCGCGACGTCCGCGCCGCAACGAACTCCGCCATCGAGGTACACCTCGGTTGCGCCCGCCACGGCGTCCACGACATCGGGTAGCAGTCGGAGAGGCGTAGGCGCCCGGTCGAGCTGCCGCCCGCCGTGGCTCGATACGGCGACAGCGTCCGCGCCCGCCGCGACGACTGCCTTCGCGTCGTCGACCCGCTGGATGCCTTTGATGACGAGCTGGCCGGGCCAGCGTTCCCTCAGCCATTCCACATCCGAAAGCGTCGTCGACGGGTCGAACACCGTGTTGATCAGCGACATCAGGTCGTCGGCCGCACCGAGGCTGGCGAAGCTCAACGGCTCCGTGGTCAGAGTGTCCAGCAGCCATCGTGGATGGCGGGCCATGTCGACCATCGTCGTCGGGGTCAGCCGCGGCGGGATCGTGAGTCCGTTGCGTACGTCGCGGAGCCTGGCTCCGGCGACCGGTACGTCGACCGTCAGCACGAGTGTCTGGTAGCCACTCGCGGCGACCCGTTCGATGAGCTCCGTGCTGCGAGCGCGGTCCTTCCACAGATACAGCTGGAACCAGTTGTCGGTGTCAGGCGCGGCAGCAGCGAGCGACTCCAAGCTCGTGGTGCCCATGGTGGACAGGGCATATGGCACGCCGGCTCGGCCGGCGGCGCGCGCGACGGCCGGTTCGCCTTCGGTGCGCATCATCCGGGTGAAGCCGGTCGGTCCGAGTACGACCGGGAGGGTGGCTCGCCGACCCAGGATCGTGGTCTCGGTAGTGACCTCAGATACGTCGCGCAGCACGTGGGGGGAGAACTCGACCGACGCGAATGCCTCGGCCGATCGTCGCACCGCGACCTCACGCTCTGCGGCGCCGTCGACGTAGTCGAAGACGGCCCGTGGTGTGCGTTTACGGGCGAGTCGTTCGAAGTCGGCGCAGCTGCGCACCTTCGCGAGGGGCCCCGACGTACCTCGGCGCAGGCTCGGCGCGACGAACTGCGAGACGACAGACCACCGAGGCAGGCGGCGCGCGGACGCTGACACACCGGGAGGCTAGGAGCGCGGCCCTCCGCCCGGCTACGGGAGAGCGGACAAAGTCCGCTGACGGCTGTTGTTCGGCTGGACAGCCCGACGCTCGGGGTTGCGATTTCAGTGCCGGATTTGGGTCCGGCCGCTATGGGAAAGTGGCTGGCGTGACCGACGTGTCCTACATCGTGGCCGAGCTCGGCCCGGGACTCGTCTGCGATGTCCGCGGCAACCAACACACCATCGCGACCTCTGTCTTCGTCAACGAGCCCACCTCGGCATCGATGCCCCCCGACGGGTCGATCGTGGTGGCGATCGGCTATCCGTCCGACCAGGCAAGAGACCTGCAGATCGAGGCACAACGGGCAGGTGCGGTAGCCGTCGTCGTCAAGGGTCGCGAGCTTCTCGAGGTCGACGACCTCGGGCCGGCGGTCGTTGCCATCGACCCGGCCGCCGACTGGGTCGACGTGCTTGCGCTGCTTCGGCTAGCGCTGACCCACACCGAGGGCATCAGCCAGGCAGACGATCCGCTGTTCGCGCTCGCCGACGCGCTATCTGCGTTGTGTGGCGGCTCGGTCGTGATCCACGACGCCGCGTGGCAGCTGGTGGCCTACTCCGGTGGCGAGATCACCGATGGCGTGCGAACCGAGACCTTGCTCTCGCGCCGTGCGCCGGGCGCGACCGTCGAGGAGCTGCGGATCAACGGTGTGGTCAAGCGGCTCCAGAAGGGCGAGCTGATCCACCTCGCGACGGGTGAGATCACCGGCTTGTCGGAGCGCTACGCGGCTGCGGTCGTGGTCAACCACCAGATGGTGGCAACGCTTTGGGTCACGCCGAGCGGCGTACTCTCCGAAGAGGAGAGCCTCGCCGGGCTTCGCCGCGCGGTCGACGTGACGATGTTGGCCTTGTTGCGGCAAGCGACGGTCGCCGCAGCCTCACTGGGACGCTCGCAGGGACGTGCGTTCGCGGGCCTGCTCAGCGGCGGCCATACCGAACATCTCGTCGCTCGCCAGCTTCATGTCGGCGCCGATACGAGCTTCGTGTTGGCCGGCCTGCGACCGGTAGCGACCGACCCTGCCGAGCGCGCCGGTGCGGTCCGGCGGTTGCTGTCACTGGCGCAGAACTACTGCGACGCGTACGACGTGACCGCGCTCGCTGCCGCCACCTCGGACACGACCTTTCTGCTCTTCGCTCTTCGCACCGATGCCGAGCGGTCCGGCGCGCTGCGCATCGTGACGGACATGCACTCTCGGCTTCAACCAGCTGCGCAGCACCGGACGATGGTGAGCGGGACTTTTCACACACTGTCCGAGGTTCCCGCGACGCGGTTGGTCGTCGACGATCTGCTCAGCCTCGCTGAGCGCCGCGGTTGGTCTGGACTCACCGACAGCGACGATGTCGCCGCGACGTGGCGGCTCGAACAGTTTCGCGAGATCGCGCTCGCCCACCCGGCGCTGTTCGAGGGACCTGGGATGCGGCTGCTCGAGCACGACCGGGTCCATGGCGGCGACCTGCTGAAGACACTGCGTGCTTATTTCGCGGCGGTAGGCGATGTGCGGGGTGCCGGGCTTGCGCTCGGGCTTCACTACAACACCGTCCGCTATCGGCTGCGCCGCGCAGCCGAGGTCGGTGGGTTCGATCTCGGTGATCCTGATCAGCGTCTGCTTACCGAGCTGCAGGTCAGGCTGTTGAGCGCTGACGAGGGTGAAGCCAGCTGGTCGTACTCCGAGTCTCAGCTGCCGAAGGAGTAGTCGGTCGACGACAGGTACTTGAAGCAGCTGCACTTGCCGCTATATCCGACATCGCGTGCGGCACCCGGCAGCCCCGGGTCACCCGGTCGAAGCCCGCTACGGAACGTCCCCGCTGGCACGAAAGTGGGTCCCGCGATTCCTTGGCCGCGCACCAAATCGGGGCCGGACAGACCGCCGCCGGCGAGCGCCTCCGCCTTGATCAGGTTGAACGTGTCGCAGTACTCCGTACCGATCGCAACCGCGAATCGCAAGCCCGAGTACGACTGAGCGCGCTCCTGGAGCGCGAGGCAGGACTTCTCCGCGGAGCTGATGGCGCCCGGATCTTGAGCGGACCCCACGTCGAGCGCTGGGTCCCAGCCGACGCCGATCGCGCCTCGAAGCTGTAGCGCGTTCACGTTGCCGTTCGCCAGCGTCGACTCCGGTGTGTTGAGGGTCGACAGCCCATACCGCGGGTAGTAGCGCTGTCCTTCGGCCTGCGACATGAACGAGCTGATTCCGCCGTCGACGCCGATCACATGGGTGACTCCCCGAGCCCGGAACTGCAGCACGGCGCTGCTCAGGTTGGTCGTCACGCCATCTGCGCCACTCGTGTAGTCGAACTGTGCGACCGGTGCGTGACCGGCCCGCGCGAGCGCGGCCGACAGCAGCGATGCGGCTTTGACCGACGTCGGATTGTTCTTGGCGATGATCGCCACCTTCACCGCGGCCGATCCGCTGCTGCCGCTGCTGACGTTCCACCCGGTGAAGTAGCGCTCCGCGGTCAGTCGCTGCACCCACACCGGTGCGAGGTCGGTGAAGCTCGGCGAGATGATGGGGGTGACATAGCCCCCGAGCGCGGCGAGCGCAGCGGTGTCGGTCGGCTGGATCGAGCCGTTGAACAGCGGTACTTTCGCGTGGGCGAAGCACGCCTCGAACGTCGGGGTATCCAGCGGCGAGAGCGTGTTGAACACCGCGATGACCGGACGGTCCTGCGTGAAGTGAACGCAGGCCTGCGACGCGTCGGTGTCAGGGTTGAGCAGGATGGAGGCCGAGGACTGGTCGTCGAATGCGACGACCACCTTGCGGCCGAAGATGCCGCCTGCCTGGTTTAGCGCACTCGCCATGGACAGTGCGTCCTTGTCCTGGCTGCCGGGGTTGACGCCCTTGAGCCCGAGGGTGCCCGCGACGGTGGTGAAGTCATTCACGGTCGTCACACCGATGTAGACGTTGTGGGCGTCCCAGCCGGGCCCCGTGGTGGGGATCGATGCCGCAGTCGGAGACGGAGTCGAACGACCTGGGACAGATCCGTGGTGATGTGGGCGTGCCGTCGGGCTCGAGCCGCCGACGCTCGCCGGCGTAGTCGCAGCCGGGCTCGATCCGACGTGGCTCGGTAGGACAACCGGCGGCGCGGTTACACCCCCGCCTGTGGCAGTTGGAGTGACCGGGCTCGCAACCACGACCGCACCCGAGTCGCCCAGGCCATCACTCTGGCCCCCGCCGGCGAGCGGGGAGCCGCCAACTTCGACTTGGCTCTGGAGCCTGACCGTCGAGCCACATCCGGCCAACGCGAGGAGTCCGAGGAACCCGGCCGCGACTGCCAGACGGCACCTTGGGTTCCGTCCGATGGCTGACACACCGGCAGGCTAGGGGCCACGAACACCCTCGCCTACGGGAGCGCGGACAAAGGTCGCCCACGCCTGTTGTTCGAGCGGACAGACCTAACAGCCGAAACCCGAGGTTGGCGTCAGAGCAGGCTGTCGACCTTGTGGACCTCGCCGCACGGCACGCCGACTGCCTCGTGATGCTTGCGGATCGCATCCTCGTCAGGACCCTCTAGCAGGCAGTACACCTTGCCATCCGGGTTGTGGTAAAGCTCGAGCTGCGTGACGCCGAACTCGTCAGCGACTCCATTGCGGGTTCCTTCAGCGATCTGGTCGATCGCCTCTTGCGGCAGTTGCAGGTGGTCGTGGAAGTCCATGAACTTCGGCATTGCTGTCCCCTCGATATCCAGCACGGCATTCGGGGTGAGTCTCATCCCCGACGACCTATCTGTCCATGCCGCGTTGCGCGAACCGGTTCCAGCACAACGCCATCTGGCGTCACCACCACATTCGTTCTGGCGATGTGACCCTGACAACACCTCGGATCGGCGTTACGGTCAACGCTGACTGAAAGTGAGGGTGTCGATCGTGGCGACTGTGAACTCGGCGTGGACGGTGGCTCCGGGATATGAGGCGGTGCGGGACGCGTTCGTCGCTGGCTCCGGCAGTCTCGGGTACGGCGGCGGCGCCTACTGCGCCTATGTCAATGGCCAGCCAGTCGTCGACCTCTGGGGCGGTGACGCGGCGCCCGGGCGACCGTGGCAGGAGCAGACGACCACAGTGCTGATGTCCGCGACCAAGGGCTTCGCGGTTCTCTGCATGCAGATCCTGGTCGAGCGCGGGCAGATCGACGTCGACGCGCCGGTCGCGACGTACTGGCCGGAGTTCGCGGCCAACGGCAAGGAGGGCGTGCTCGTCCGCCACCTGCTCATGCACACCGCCGGCGTCATCGGATTCGACGGGATGCACAACGTCGTACGTCACGACGCCACCGGCTGGGACGACTATGAGGGGATCGCTGCCGGCCTCGCCGCGTCGGCGCCGTCGTTCCCGCCGGGGACGACGCACTGTTACCACGCGCTCACGATCGGCTGGCTGTTCGGGGAGATCGTTCGTCGGGTAGACGGACGGACGCTCGGCCGGTTCTTCGCAGAAGAGGTCGCCGGCCCACTCGGTCTCGAAGCCTGGGTAGGAACGCCGGATGCCGAGCTGGGGCGTGCCGCGCAGGTGCGGACGATGCGGCTGGAGCATCTGCCGAGCCTGCTGCGGAAGATGCAGGAGACCTACCTCGCGGCCGCGCGGCGCCCGGAGACGCTCGCGGGCCGGGCCTTTCTCGGCGACGGCACGCAGAGCGGGGTCGACGTGCTCGAGCTGATCTTCAACTCGCCCGCCGTCCTTCGCGCGGAGTTCCCGGCGGGTGGTGGCACGGCGACTGCCCGAGGCATGGCGAAGCTGTGGGCCGCGATGGCGCACGGCGGCGAGCTCGACGGCGTACGGATACTGAAACCGGACACGGTCGACGCCTGGGGCCACGTGGTGTCGAGGCAGCCGGATCAAATGCTGGTCTCGCTCGAAGTGCCCCGCCTGCTCCGTGGCATCGCCAAGGCTCCGCTGCCGAGGACGCTCGGCTACCTCGGCAACACTGCGATCCCGGGCATCGGCTATCGGTTCGGTCCCAATCCAGAGGCGTTCGGCGCGGAAGGGCTAGGTGGCCAGTTCGGATTCTGCGACCGGCAGAGCAACATCGCGGTCGGATTCGTCCGCAGCGAGCTGGCCGTCATCGATGTCCTGCAGGCCGGGATGACGAACGTGCTCTACGACTGCGCGCGTCACGCCGGTCTCGACGTCTATACGCCGCCCAAGAAGTCGCTACCGGGCCGGGCCGGTGACCGGGCGCTCGGCGGCTACATGCGCAGGCGAGTCGCCGTACCCGCGCCGGTCTAGGGATTTGGTCGAGAGAGGAACCTGCGTTTCGCAACGTCGGTGTCCGGCAGTCGTACGGGGATGGTCCTCGCGCTGCGGTTCATCGGGGGGACGCCGGCGGCGTCGACAGGTTTCCGTCAACGCCGCCAGCAGCGTTACGTAGCGATCAGCCGTTGCTTTCGCTGATTCCGCACTTGCTCTTGAGGTAGCTCGAGATGGTGGCGTCCGCCTGAGTGAAGGCAGGTGTGTCGATCGCCTGGACCGAGGAAGGCGGGATCTTCGTGTAGTCGTAGTTGGCGTTCTTCAATGCGGTGAACAGCTTGTCCACGCCCGCGACGACAGTCGTGACGTCGCCCTTGATGGCCGATGGTGCTGCGGCCGCGAACGCTTGGAGCTCCGATAGCGACTGCTGGACGTAAGCGGCCAGCTGCTTGGGCGAGTCCGAGGAGAACGCTTGTGCCTGCTTGGTCTCTTCCGACTGCGTCTTCTTGGCGTAGGTGCAGAACGCGTCGGCGTCCAGGGTGCTGCCGCCGGAGCTCGCGGCCGGCGTCGACGCGGCGGCCGAGGGCGCGGTCGAGCTGCCCGCTGCGGCAGTGCCACCCGAGCTGCTGCTGCCACAGGCAGCGAGGGAGATGCCGGCGGCGATCAGAACTGCGCCCACGCGCAAGCCTCGCAGTGGAGTCGAGACGTCGCTATTCATCGTGCTCTCCTTCTTGGGATGGTGACCGGCGGGTGACCCGGCTCGCAGATTGAGCGGAACGATATCGATGATCACCCGCAAGGTGATGCACTACGAGGGTGGCGACTTACCGAAATCAGTTCGGCCCGCATAACCCTGACGGGACCTACGTTGCGCATTCGATTCCCGAGCAGCTCGTCGACCTCGGTGAGGTGCAGCTGAACTACGCGACGGTCGGTGACGAGTCAATGCCTGCGCTGTTGCTCGTCCCGGGACAGACGGAGTCGTGGTGGGGCTACGAGCCGACGATGCCACTGCTCGCGGAACAGTTTCAGACGTTCGCTGTCGACCTGCGCGGGCAAGGTCGGTCGACGCGCACACCCACTCGCTACACGCTGGACAACATCGGCAACGATCTCGTGCGCTTCATCGACGAGGTCATTGGTCGGCCGACATTCGTGAGCGGCCTGTCATCGGGTGGGGTGCTCTCGGCGTGGCTGTCGGCGTACGCAAAACCGGGGCAGGTGTTAGGCGCGGTCTATGAGGACCCGCCGCTGTGGGCTTCCGAGACCAATCCGGCCACCGGGCAGAGCATTCGTCAGGGGATCGGGGCGCTGTTTCACCTCTGGAGCACCTACCTCGGCGATCAGTGGAGCATCGGCGACTGGGACGGTTTCCGCGCGGCTGCTCCGACGGGGCTCCCGCCCTGGATGCAGGGGTTGGCAACCTTCCCGGACGAGCCGCCGCAGAACCTCAAGGAGTACGACCCGGAGTGGGGCCGCGCGTTCTGGACCGGGTCGGCGACCGCCTCGTGCGATCACGAGCGAATGTTGCGATCGGTCAAGGTGCCCGTCCTTGTCACCCACCACTTCCGTGCGGTCGACGAGAGCACCGGCTTGCTCATGGGTGCGCTCTCGGACCTTCACGCGAAGCGTGCCCTCGATCTGCTCGGTGAGGCCGGCGTGACTGCGACGTATCGGTCGTTCGATCAGATGGGCCACTCGATGCATGGTCAGGATCCGCAGCTGTTCGCCGACACCGTGGTCGAGTGGATCGCCGTGCAACAAGGCTGACGCCTTACGGTTCTTCCATGGGGCTGCCCATGATTTCCGATCCGTTGGTTCAGGTGACGCTCTCGACAGGAGCCACTGTCGGTGTGACGGACTCGGGAGGCGATCTCCCCGTCGTCGTATTCAGCCACGGTCTGCTGATGAACCACACGATGCTCGCATCACAGGTCGAGGCCTCGAGGGTGCCTATCGGGTCGTGACCTGGGACGAGCGAGGTCACGGCGACGCAGAGAACGAGGGTCGGTAGTGCTTCCTGTCGCTGCGGGCCGCAGGCCGGCGCCGAGTATCCCGCCGTCGTGCCGATGTACGAGGCGTGATGCACCCGCTGATCACCCGTCACCGACCGGCTAGGGGAGATCAGCTGTCCTGCCCTGGTCGTCCACGGTGGACGCGGACGCCTCCATTCCCGCGAACCTGACGCATCCCGATGCGGTCAACCCGGCGATCCGTGCGGTCCTCGAGGAGATCGCCTTGTAGGATGACGCTGCGCAACCGCACGCCGAGCGTTCTGCAATCGGAGTCGCATCCGCGCTTCTGTTCATCGAACTGACCGGCGGCTTACCCGCTGACGGTCGGCCGGGGAGATTGATTGCCTCCACGTCCTCGCCGCCGCACCCGCGGCGGTGTTCAGGTGCCACCCGACGACGGCGGTGGCGATGTGACCCCACGCGCGCAGACTCGGCAGGCGCCGCAGCGCGGAGAATCCCGCAGTAGCGCGCCGGCTCGACGGCAGAGCGCGCCGGCTCGGGACCAGGACAGGGGTCCGCTCGGCGTCCTCGCCCTCGCCACCGCCAACCTGAGCCGGGCTCGGGTGTCGCCGTCGATGCGGGCGGAGTTCCAGGCTGTGACGCTCCTGCTGCGCGAGCAGCGCGTCGAGGCGGCCACCACCTCGATGAGTCCCGCCCAGAGTGCCGCAACGCAGAAGCGGCTTGAAGGACTCGCCACGAGCTTGGCGAGAGTCGCGACTCGCGACGGATCGCTGTTCGAGCTGCTCGCCGACGGTGCGCCGATCCTTCCGGGCACGAAAGACGCGGTACGCGCGCTTCGCGCCAAGGCAGGGCTTGTGATCGCAGCCGAGGCTGCGGAGGCGCCGACCGCAGCCCCGCCGGTTCCCGAGCGCGAGCGTCAGGTGATCCCGCAGTCGGCGGTTGCCCGGACACTGGCCAACCCGTTCCTCGCTCCTGACTTCTCAGCTGCGCCAGCAGCCCGACCCAAGCCGCGGCTGCTCGTCGACTGGGAGCTGATCAAGCCGCTGTTGCGATCGTTCGAGCAAGCCACCGCTGGCGCCAGGTCATGCATGACGCTTCCGCCTCCTGGCCAGACACACCTCGCGCCTGGTCTCGACCTGATGCCGCACCAGGCACAGATGATCGCCAAGGCGAAGCAGGGCCACCGGTCCTTCCTGCTCGCCGATGAGCCGGGTCTGGGCAAGACAGCTCAGGCGTTGCTCGCCGCCCAGGCGGCTGACGCCTACCCGCTGCTCGTCGTCGTACCGAACGTCGTCAAGACCAGCTGGGCGCGGGAAGCGGCGATGTGGACGCCGGATCACCCGACGACCGTCATTCACGGCGACGGCGAGACGGTCGACGCGTTCTGCGACATCGTCGTCGTCAACTACGACATCCTCAGCCGCCACGTCGGATGGCTCAGCAAGTTCGGCTTCCGCGGGATGATCGTCGACGAAGCGCACTTCATCAAGAACAAGACCTCGCAGCGGTCGAAGAACGTGCTCGACCTGTCGCGCAAGGTCCGCGAGCGGACGCCACGTCCGCTGCTGATGGCGCTGACCGGCACGCCGCTGATCAACGACATCGAGGACTTCCTCGCGATCTGGGAGTTCCTCGGCTGGATCGCAGGCGGCGAGGTCGGTCCCGACCTGCTGCAGTCCCTCGAGGCCAACGGGATGACCCCGGTCGATCCCGGTTTCTACCCGCCGGCTCGCGACTCCGTGATCGAGATGGGCGTCGTACGGCGGCGCAAGGTCGAGGTCGCCAAGGACATCCCCGCCCGGCGAATCGCCGACGTACCGGTCGAGCTCGAAGGCGCCGCCGGAACGTCAGTGCGCGCGGCGGAACGCAAGCTCGCGCAGAAGCTGGTCAAGCGATACGACAGCGCCATCGCCGCGCGCAAGGATGAGGTCGACGCGGTTGGCGTCGACGACGCAATCGTCCGCCAGGTCTGTGCGCGAGAGCTCCGCAACACCGACGAGGACAGCACCGGCGAGAACGTCTTCTCGATGATGCGACGGATCGGTCAGGCCAAGGCCGAGCTTGCTGCCGACTACGCCGCGCAGCTTTCGCACAGCGCCGGCAAGGTCGTGTTTTTCGCCAAGCACATCGATGTGATGGATGCCGCCGAGGAGCTGTTCGAGAAGCGGGGGATCGTCTACTCCTCGATTCGCGGCGACCAGACCAGCAAGGCGCGCACGGCCAACATCGACTCGTTCGTCAACGACGAGGACGTGCAGATCATCGTCTGCTCGCTGACCGCGGCCGGCGTCGGCATCAACCTGCAGGTCGCCTCCAACGTCGTGCTCGCGGAGCTGTCCTGGACCGCCGCGGAGCAGACCCAGGCCATCGATCGCGTCCACCGGATCGGTCAGGACCAGCCGGTCACTGCGTGGCGGATCATCGCGGCCCAGACGATCGATGCGCGGGTTGCTGACCTCATCGGTACGAAGGAAGGCCTCGCCGCCCGCGCCCTCGACGGTGCTGACGTCGAGGTGACGAGTGACCTGGATCTCCGACTCGAGACCCTCGTCGGGCTTCTTACGGACGCGCTCTCAGCACGCTGATCGTTGCGTCAGCGTCGGCCCGTCACGCACCCACAAGCTGACGGCTACGCCGTGGAACTGCTTGAGCTCCACGCGGGAGAAGTCCGAATACAGCAGGTCGCGGATCTGCGTGAAGTACGACTGCGGCGAGGGCATCGGAACGAAGCCGGTCTGGCCCACCATCCAGATCCGGCCGCACGCGAGTGCTCGGGTTCGCGTGACCGCCAGCGCAGCGTCAGTGCCGCGGAAGGTGTTGCTCGCGAATGGGCTGGCGGCCAGGTCGACGTCCTGCAGGTCGCTGAAGGCCCGCGGATATCCGAGCTGGACCAGTCGGAAGAAGTCTCCGACGAACAGCACGCCGTCACCGGGTCGCGCGTCCGCGGCGAGCAGGCCGGCCGCTGGGGCGAAGTTGCGTTCGCGACTGTCGGGAGTGCGGATGTGGGCGGCATAGGGGAGCTGGGCGAACAGCACGACCAGGACCGCTGCGATCCCTGGCGCCCACGCGCCCACCTGTCCACGGAGCATCCCAAGCCGGCTGGCCAGCTTCGCGGCGCCGTCCGCGACGAGCAGTACGAGCCCGACGATGCTGTAGGCCACGTATCGCTTGGCGTAGAGCGGAGTCCCGATCTCGGACTCGACGAGGACCAGCAGCGGCGGAACCGCGAGCATCGGTAGCGCAACTGTGGCCAGGCCCACAGGTTTGCGGCTGCGCCAAGCTCGTCGACTCGAAACGAGGGCGACGACCGTGCAGCCGATCGTGACAACCATGACCGCCGTGTAGGGGCCGAAGAAGCCGTGCACCAGCAGATTCAGGTCGTGCAGGGTCGGTGCGCTGAGCCCCTCGACCGCGTTGCGCTCCCTTTCGCTGATCACGAGCAGTGGGCTGACGGCTACGACCGCGGATGCCGCGGCTACCAACCAGCGACGGCGGGCGCGCCGTGAAGTGTCGGTGACGGCGACCGTCACCGCGTGGGCGACCAGTGCCAGCAGTGCGATCTCGTTCAGCCAACCGGCAAGCGCGGCAAGGAAGCCGTAGACGACCCATCGACGCATAGCGGAGGTCTGGTGTTCGTCGGCCTCCTCGTCGAGCGCGCGGACCAGCACGAGGGTCATGAGCGCGACGACGAGCGAGACGATCGCGTAGGACCGCGCGGTCTGCGCGTAGATCATCACCAGCGGGCTGGTCGCGTACAGCAGCCCGGCTGTCACTCCGACGACGGTCGAACGGGCCAGTCGTCGGCCAAGCGCCGTCACCACGCCTGCCGTCGCGACGGCCGCCAGCAACGACGGCAGGCGCAGCGCCACCGGACCGCGACCGACGACGATCCAGACGTGGATTGCCAGGTAATAGAGCCCGTGAACGGCGTCGACATTGCCGAGCAGATGGAACAGGTTGTGCAGCGGCAGCTGGGCTGCCCAACGGGTCGCGATCTCGTCGTCGCTATAGGTGTTGGCGCGAGTGAGCCCCCAAGCCCCGAGGATCGCGAGCGCTGCAGGGGCGATCAGAAGTGGCGCGAAGCGAGTCGCCAGACCCTGGTAGGTCCGGGTGTCAGATCGCTGCGACGCCGCGATGGACACGGCGACACCCTAAGACCGCCCGCGTGAAAAGGTGCGTTGTGCTCGTCGTCGCGTGGTGCCTGATTGCGGCCGCCGACGCCGCGTCACCCGCGGGCTACTACAACTCGACGGCACTCGCTGCGGTCGTGCTCGCCTTCGTCCTCGGCCTCGGAGTTGCCGCATTCGGCGGCGTGACTGCCGGCGTCAACCGGCGGCTTGCCCTGGTCCCGATAGGTGTCTGCCTGGTCTGCGCGATCGACGACGCAACTCGGCCGTTCTTGTATCAACACGGCGGTCGACTCTTCGCGATCGAGGCAATGGAGGTCTCGACCGCGGTGGCGGCCGCGCTGCTGGTGGTCGCCCCGCAGCGGTGGCAGCGCCGGTTGTGGTGGGGAGTTGCCGCCCTCACGGCGGCGAGCGGCATCGTGGTCATTGCGCTCGTTCGCGATCCCGGAATCGATGTGTGGGACCTGCTGCAGCAGTCGAGCACTGGGCTGTTCCACGGCGCCGACATGTATCGCCAGCACTGGGCGCACAGCACAGGTCTGCAGACGATCTACCCCTATCTCCCGATCACCACCGTCCTCCTTGCGCCGTTTCGGCTGATGTTCCTCGACGTCCGCGTCGGGCTGCTGGCAGCAACCCTGCTGGCCAGCTGGCTGGTCCGACGTGCCAGCCCGACCAGCGGTACGCCGCTGAGCTGCCTGCTCCTCGTCACGCCTGGGTCGTTGCTGCTGGTCAATCGGTCGTGGACCGAGCCGATGCTGGTGCTGTTCCTGACGGGCGCGATCCTTGCGATCCGGTCGGGGCGAGGCGGGCTCGCGGTGGTGGCTCTCGCCGCGGCGCTGGCCTGCAAGCAGCCGGTCGTGCTGTTGGTGCCGGTATTCGCTGTCTGGCCCGGCTTCGGGCTTCGCCGCACGCTGACGTCCGCCGGACTCGCCCTGCTCGCGGTCTTGCCGTGGCTGATCGCCGGCCCGTCCGCCTTCTGGCACGACGCGGTGCGCGCCAACCTGGATCTCGGGACCCGAACCTCGGCGCTGGATCTGCCGAGCTTCCTGCTGCGCCATGGCCATCACACGGGCTTCTGGCTGCTCGCCGTCTTCCTGGCGGGCACCTATCTGCTCGTGTGGCGCCGGGTCCGGCGTACCACGTCAGGACTGGCGCTGTCGTGCGCGCTCGTGATGCTGGCCTACGACCTTGCCAACAAGCAGACCTACTTCAACCACTACCAGCTGCCGCTGGGCCTGCTGGTCGTCGCGCTGGTTACTGCAGACGCAACTGCGCCTCAGGCCGAGGCGTCCTCGCGCTGGGGATTGCGGCGTGGCAGCACCGGCGCTGACCGACCCGTACCGGCCTGATCGTCCTTCGAGGAGGCCACCTCTTCGTGGTAGTCGTCCTCGACGTTGACCGCCCACACATCATGGTTGGCGCCGGTCAGCAGGTTCTCGACTGACAGCATCGCGGTCATCATCGAGTGGTCCTGGTTGTTGTACTTGTGCATCCCGTTGCGCCCGACCGGATAGACGTTGGGGACAGCCTCGGCCAGCCAGTCGGCGATCACCTTGACCGCGTCGGCATAGCCGTCGTGGTAGACGGGATACGCCTTCGGCATCCGTACGACGTATGACCCCTCGACCTGGCCGTTGCCGACGAGCCCGAGCGTGATCAGCTCCTTCTCGGCGAGCACGGCGAGCTCTGTGTCGGAGGAGTTCCACAACTCGTCGCCCTCGAAGACGAAGTACTCGAGGCCGAGGCAGGTGCGGCCGTCCTGAATGAGGTAGGGCGACCACGAACCGAAGTTCTGGATCCGCCCCACCTTCACGTCGGGGGAGTGGATGTAGATCCAGTTGTCCGGGAAGCTGGCGGACATCGGCACCACGAGGGCCACGGTCACGAAGTCGCGGTGGGTCAGCTCGCGTGCTGCTGCCCGGACGTTGTCAGGGGCTGGTGGCTGCATCGCCAACGCGAGCTCCGGGAGTGGCATCGAGCTGATCACGGCCGAGACCGGCGTGGTGGTCTGCTTGCCCGCGTGCTCGGTGACGACCGCGGTTGCGCCGGTCTTGTCGAGCTTCACCGCCACGACCTTGGTCTCCATCTCGACCACGCCGCCCTGCGCGAGCACGAGCTCGTGAGCGCGCTCCCACATCATCCCCGGGCCGAACTTCGGGTACTGGAACTCTTCGATCAGTGTGGTGATCTTCGTTTGCTTGCGCTTCGGGGTGATCGCGTTGATCACGGCGCTGAACAGCGAGAGGTTCTTGATCCGCTGCGCGGCCCAGTCAGCAGAGATCTCGCTCGCTGGTACGCCCCAGACCTTCTCGTTGTAGGTCTTGAAGAAGGTTCGGTAGAGCCGCCAGCCGAAGCGCGCCGCCACCCACCCCTCCAGGGAGGTCTGGTCGCTCGGTGGCCGCAGCCGCGCCCAGACGTAGGACAGCACGCACTTGATCGCCTCGATCAGCCCGAGGTTGCGCAGCGCGTTGGACGCCTTCAGCGGGTAGTCGTAGAGCTTGTCGTCGTAGAAGATCCGGCTCAGCCGGGGGCGGAGCAGGAAGTCTTCGTCCGGCAGGATCTCGTGCCACAGCTCCTCGACAGGTGCCACCTTCGTGAAGAAGCGATGGCCGCCGATGTCGAAGCGCCACCCGTCGCGCTCGACCGTTCGGCTGATCCCGCCAACGATGGAGTCGGCCTCGAAAACGGTGACCTCGTGGCCGGCCTTCGTGAGCAGGTACGCCGCGGTGAGTCCGGCCGGTCCTGCGCCGATGGCGACCACCTTGGACTTGGTCGCCACAGATCTCCTCATGTCTTTCGCGCGTACTTGGGCTGTTCTGATCAAGGGTATCTGGCGTAGCCGCTAAGGTTCTGAAGCCGACATGCCCGCCCAAACCGTCCGCGATGGCGCGGTCCGCCGACGCTCGTGGCAGCTTCGCAACCTTGGTGGCTGGCCCGCGATGCTGACTGGCTCGCTGGCGCTCGCAGCGGCGTCGATCCCTTTGCTGCCTGACGACATCGGGTATGACCCGTACTCGTGGGCGATCTGGGGCCGGGAGATCGCGCACCTGCACCTCGACACCCGCGACGCCGCGACGTCGGTGAAGCCGCTGCCGATGCTGTTCGACACGATATTTGCGCCTGCCGGGACGCACATTCCGGGTTGTTGGATGTACGTCGCGCGAGCGGCGACGATCCTGCTGTTCGCCATCATCTTCCGGACGGCGCGCCGCCTCGGTGGTGTCCCTGCGGGAGCGATCGCCGTGGCCGCGATGGCGGCTTCCAACGCCCTGTTCGGCTATCTATTTCTGCGTGGCATGTCCGAGCCGATGGCAGCTGCGGCGATGCTCGCCGCAGTCGACTGCTTCCTGCTCCGCCGCTACAAGGCGACGACAGGCTGCCTCATCGCGGCGGCGTACTTGCGTCCCGAGGCGTGGCCGGTGCTGTTCGTGTTTCTGCTCTGGCGCGCCTGGCCGCACTCGTGGACCCGACGCGTGGTGGCGTTCGTCGTCGGTGCATTCGTACCGTTCTCGTGGTTTCTCATCGACTGGTTCGGAGCACGGCAGTTCAACCGGTCAGCGCAGGCTGCGCAGCACCAGAGCCAGGGCGGCCCGCTGCTGCACCGCTACCCAGGACTGGCCACCTTCACCGAGACCTGGAAGCTCGCTTCAGGCCCCGTCGTCGTGCTCTTTCTTGTCGGGCTGGTCGCGTCCGTCGTCGTGTGGTGGCGTTCGGGACACTCGCTGGACCCGGCCAAGCTCGCGCCGCCGGTCATTGTCTCGCTGATCGCGCTGGTGTGGGTCGTGATCGACGCGATCCTGGCGCAGGGCCATCTCGCGACCGGCGCGCCGCGCTACCTGCTGCCTGGTGAGGCGCTCGCCTGTGTGACCGTCGGCTGGGTGGTCGTCGTGGGCGCCCGCTGGCTCCGTCGACGCGCCCACGCGGGCGTCGGCGTCGGACGCGCAACGACTTCGGCCGCCGTCGTGCTGGTCGTAGCGCTGCTGTCGCCGTGGTTGGTGACCGTGGGCAGGCAGGTGCACACCGGCGTCAACGAGGGTCGAGAGAACCTCCGCGACGCCGCGCACCTCGACGCAGCGATTCGCCTCGGCGGTGGTCGCGAGCCAATCGCTCGATGCGGCGCCGTCACGACCAGCATCTATGCCGTCCCACTGCTCGCCTGGAAGCTCGACGTGACTCTCGACCACGTCGGCATCAGCGTCACCGCGCCCGGCACCGTGGTCCAGCAGGGCACCCGCCCAGTCGTCGCGCCGCCCACCGCTGATCAGTTCCAGGAAGTCGTCGACGGCACCGGTACGTCGGTCACGCCCTGGAGCATCTACACCACTTGCTGACCCGTCGGCGGTGGCTCCGCTAGCTCGGGTTGAACTTGTCCAGCTCCTCGGACTCGAAGATGCTCTTGCTGGACTGCACGTAGACCGCGGGCCGTCCGCGGGCGGCCGTCAGATCGGTGTAGATCCGCTGACACGCACCGAGCAGGGTCGGGTAGCCGTCCTCCCACACCAGCCAGATCGGGTGACCGGCCGCGCGGCTCAGCACGAGGTCGGAGAACCGGTCCGGGTTGGCGTTTTCGTTGCGCTGCTTGTAGTCGACCCAGTCGACCACCGCGGGCGTCCCCATCGTCGGGTAGACGACCTGAGTGCCGGTCGTCGGCACCAGCCGGTTCACTGCAGGTCCGAGCTGGTCGGGACAGAACACGATGAGGTCGGCCGGCGTCGCGTGGTTCTCGAGGGCTTTCGCTACCTCGCCGGCCTGAGTGCGTGACTGGAACGGGGTCTGAACGCCGACGATCAACCCGAAGGCGCACAGGGCCGCGATGGCAGCGTTGCGCCGATGCGCAGGCAGCGCGGCGACTCCCATCGCGACGACGAGCAGCATGAACGGCAGGACGACCATGCTGTAGCGCGGGGCGTACGCCTCACTGCCGAGCTCGCTGGCGATCGCGCCGAGCAACAGGGTTGCGACGCTGAGGATGCCGAGCATCAGCGGCAGCCGGCGTACCGGCTTGCCAATGCGCAATCCGCCGGACCGTGCGACGTGTCCGGCAACCGCGACAGCCACCAACAGGTAGTAGGAGAGCTTCAGCCAGGGCGCCGAGACTCCGCTGCCGGTCCAGCTGCCGAGGGCGAGTACGGCGACGTTGAGTGGCGGCGGAGATCCCCATGGCGCCCCGGTGTGCGCTCGTTGGTAGGCGAAGCTCGGGAGCCACGGCGAGAACACCGCAGCGCCGATGACCAGCGCGACGATCACCCGACGGGCCGGCCGGCTGCCGCGGATGGCTGCCACGAGGGCGGCGACGCCAACGACGACGAGCAGGTAGAGCGTCCAGTACTGCGTTAGCAAGAGCAGCCCGGCGCTGAGCCCAGCCCCGATGGTCCAGCCGACGCCGCCGTTGTTCCAGACGCGCTCGAACAGCAGGGCTGCGACGACCGTGAGGAACAGCACCAGCGAGTACATCCGCGCCTCGGTGGCGTAGCGGATGACAAACGGGCAGGTCGCGACAAGCAGCACCGGAGCCCAGACCTTGGCCTCGAGCATCGGCATCCGCCGCGCAAGCAGTGCGACCGCCGGCAGCGTGAGCACGGCGAACACGCCAGGGAGCGCGCGGACGGCCTCCGATGAGGTGCCGAAGACGGCCATCCAGCCGTGAAGCAGGAAGTAGAAGAGCGGCGGTGCCCCGTCCATCTTCAGGGCAGCCGGCAGGTCACCGATCGGCCGGTGGGCGATCCATACCGTCTGTGCCTCGTCCAGCCACATCGGTGATCGCGACCAGAAGAACAGGGCGACCGAGGCAGCAAGCGCCAGGCCGCCAGCGATGCACGTGGTGCGGGCTCCGGCGAGACCGCTCAGCCGCGCCTTCACAGATATCAAGGCTCCTGGCGTGATGTCGGCTGACCTGAACGGATCGGTGAACCCTAGGCTAGATGCGGTGAGCGGCACGAACCGGAAAGAGCGGCCTTACATTGCCAGCGTCCGAGCGCAGGCGCTCGCGGACTTCCAGACCGCAAACCCGACGCTGAAGCTCGCTCCTGCCGTCGCCGTCATCGCGGCGCTCAACGAGCGGGAAAGTATCGGCGCGGTGCTCGACCTGATGCCGCCGGAAGCGTGTGGCGTCGGTGTCGACGTACTCGTGATCGACGACGGCAGCACGGACGGCACCAGTGCGGTCGTTCTCGACAACTACCCGGGCGTGCATGTGGTGCGACTCGAGCGCAACTGCGGGCACGGTGTCGCGCTGCGGCTCGGCTACCAGGTGGCCGCGCAGTTCGGCGCGCAGTTCATCCTCACCCTCGACGCCGATCTGCAGTGGGACCCGCGCGAGATCCCGCAGGTGCTCGAGCCACTGGTTACCGACCAGGCCGACTTCGTCATCGGATCGCGGGTGCTCGGAACCGCCGAGACCGATGACGCAATCCGCCACGTCGGCGTGACGTTCTTCGCGAAGCTGATCTCGCTGCTCACCCACACCCACGTCACCGACACGTCGAGCGGCTTCCGCGCGATGCGCGTCGAGGTCACCCAGCAGGTGCCGCAGGTGCAGGTGCAGTACCAGACCTCTGAGCTGCTGATCGGTGCGATCTACCACGGCTTCCGGATCGCCGAGCGTCCGATCACGATGCACAAGCGCCACGCCGGCGAGAGCAAGAAGGGGCACAACCTGCTCTACGGCGGGCGCTACTGCAAGGTGATCCTGCAGACCTGGCTGCGCGAGTCGCGCCGGGCACGACGAGCCAAGTCGGGCGTCGCTGTCACCGAGCCTGCCTAGTGTCCGTAGCCGTCCGTGGGTACCGGATCTACGAGCGAGCGCAACAGCGGGCGGAGGCGCTACGCACCCGCGCTCCGCGGCTGATCGCGATCCTGCGCGTCGTCTACCTGCCGCTCGCGATCGCGGTCGTCTCCTATATGGGCTGGCGAGCCGTCGACAAGGTCGATCTGTCGTCGTTGCGGGTGTGGGCGCTGGTCGTCGGCTTCTTCGCCGCGCTTATCTGGTGGCTTTCTCTCGGGTTGGGCTGGTCGACGCTGATCACCGAGCGGTTCGAGCGGGCGCCGTTCGAGGCGTGGTGCAAGACCCAGGCGACCCGCTATCT
The DNA here is from genome assembly GCA_036267875.1 of Mycobacteriales bacterium. GTDB lineage: Bacteria > Actinomycetota > Actinomycetes > JAFAQI01 > JAFAQI01 > DASZTV01. Next base: position 2,331 of record DATAVE010000036.1, on the reverse strand, counting down.
GCCCGGTGGCATCTGGGCTCCGGTGACCAGGGCTACAACGGTGGACGGGCGGCTGCGAGACAAGGCGACCGCGGTGGTGGCCGAGAACGTCATCGTCCTCACGGCCGCACTCGGCATCGGTGCGGCGTGGGCGACGGTGCATCACCCCTACTTCCTGCCGGCGTTGGTTCTCGTGCTGGCGCCGGCTGCGGCAGGCAACTGGCTCGAGCGGCGCTCGAAGGTCACGAAGGTCGGGATCGTCCGAACGTCGGGTCTGTACGGGTTCGGCTTCGTGGCCTATGGGTTGTCAGCGCTGTTTACCCAGGTTGCCGTCTCGGGAGTGCGGTCGCCGACGTACCCGCTGTACGTCGCCGGCGCGGCTTGCCTGGCCTGGGCCGTCGGACTGGTCGTCGTGATTGCGCCCGGCGGAGTCGGGGTGCGCGAGGTGACGTACGTCTGGCTGCTGCACGGGTTGTATCCGCACGCTCAGCTCGAGGCGGCAGCGGTCACGTCCCGGCTGATCACCATCGCCGCCGAACTCCTCGTGCTGAGCGTGATCTTGCTGACGCAACGGGGAAGGACTACCGGCGAGGTCAAGCCGATCAGCCCAGATCGTTAGGCTTGACCGACTGTCGATCACACATGTGCCTGGAAGGGTCTGACGCGTTGAAGGTTCTGATTCTCGGTGGAGACGGCTTCTGCGGCTGGCCGACCGCACTGCACCTCTCGGCGCAGGGGCACGAGGTTCGGATCGTCGACAACTTCGCCAGGCGCAAGGCCGACGTCGAGCTCGAAACCTCCTCGCTGACCCCGATCCAGCCGTTGGGCACCAGGCTTCGCGCCTGGCAAGAGCTGACCGGCAACGAGATCGCCTTCGAGCAGTTCGACGTCGCCGAGCATTACCACCGGCTGTTGACCCTGATCCAGGACTGGCAGCCGGCCGCCGTCGTTCACTTCGCGGAGCAGCGCGCCGCGCCTTACTCGATGAAGTCGTCGTGGCACAAGCGCTACACGGTGAGCAACAACCTCAACGCGACGAACAACCTGCTCGCGGCGATCGTCGAGGCCGGCCTCGACGTGCACGTCGTACACCTCGGCACCATGGGCGTCTACGGCTATGGCACGGCCGGCGTCAAGATCCCGGAGGGTTATCTCCAGATCCAGATCCCGACTCCCGAAGGCGTCGTCGAGTCGGAGATCCCGTACCCGCCGAACCCCGGGTCGATCTACCACATGACGAAGACGCAGGACCAGCTGCTCTTCGCGTTCTATGCCAAGAACGACAAGGTGCGGGTCACGGATCTTCACCAGGGCATCGTGTGGGGCACGCAGACCGAGCAGACCGCGATGGACGAGCGACTCATCAACCGCTTCGACTACGACGGCGACTACGGAACGGTGCTCAACCGGTTCTTGATGCAGGCGGCGATCAACTACCCGCTCACCGTCCACGGCACCGGCGGCCAGACGCGCGCCTTCATTCACATCCAGGACACCGTGCGCTGCATCGAGTTGGCGTTGACTCACCCGCCGGCCGTCGGTGACCGCGTCCGGGTCTTCAACCAGATGACCGAGACCCACCGGCTGATCGATCTCGCCAAGCTGGTGTCGCGCCTCACCGGCGTCGAGGTCGCCCACGTCGAGAACCCGCGTAACGAGGCGCCCGAGAACGAGCTGTTGGTCACCAACGATCACCTCATCGAGCTTGGGCTTTCACCGATCACGCTCGAGGAGGGTCTGCTCAACGAGGTGACCCACATCGCCGAGAAGTACGCAGACCGCGTCGACCTCGACAAGATCCCGGCCCGTTCTTTGTGGCGCGCGCAACGGCCGAGCGCCGAATAGCCGAGCTGGTCAAGGGAGTGGGTGCGTCTTCAGCTCGCTTCCCTTGCACAGCCAGGAGATGGCAACCGTCGTGAACGAGACGACCTCGGTGAACCACAGCGCGTGCCGCTCGGGGATCCCGCCAAAGTTCGCGCCGAAGTGGACGGCGATCTTGAAGGCGCCGTACACCAATCCGATCCCGAGCATCACGTACGCGATCGGGCGGTGTGTTGTTCATGCTGCGCCACGCCTCGGCAGTCCTGTTCACGATCGACATCGCGTCCCTCCCCAGTCGCGGTGACACCCCCTGCATCCTTGCTGATCTTCGCGGCTGACCCGCCCGCCGAGCCCAACGATCGTTGCCTTAAAACCGCCTTGGAGTCAGATGGTCGTCGCAACACCTGATTGATCGGGGTGTTGGACATGGGTCGTCCTGGAGTTCTGCTCGCGGATCGTCGTCGGTTCTGGCGGTTGATCGCTGAGGGCCAGTCAACGCAAGCGTGTGCGGTCTCGATTGGGGTGTCGCGG